>JAPLPK010000188.1 GCA_026400275.1 Burkholderiales bacterium | reverse complement strand
TGCCTGAAGCGGTGGGCGTGGCCAATCTGGGGCTGGCGGTGTTCAAGTCGGCGGTGTTCGGCCTGTTGATTGCGCTGGTGGGCTGTCACTGCGGCCTGCGCGTCAAGCCCAACACCCAAAGCCTGGGGCAGGGCACGACGGCTTCTGTGGTTACCTCGATCACGGTGGTGATCCTGGTCGATGCCCTCTTCGCCATCGTGTTTAAAAACGTAGGAGTCTGAAATGGATACAGACACCATCGTCAATATCCAGGGCCTGCAGACCGCGTTTGGCCGCGGCAAGAAGCGGGTCGTCATTCACCAGGACCTGGCGTTGACCGTGCGGCGCGGCGAAATTCTGTCGCTGGTGGGTGGCTCGGGTACGGGCAAGACGGTGCTGTTGCGCCAGATGCTGGGGCTGGAGCAGCCCGCCCAGGGCCAGGTGACGGTGCTGGGCCAACCCGCAGCCGAGCTGGGCCGGGCGGGCGCGGCCAGCCGGGTGGGCATGTTGTTCCAACAGGGGGCGTTGTTTTCAGCGTTTACCGTGCTGGAGAACATTGGCTTTCCGCTGCGCGAACTCAAAACCCTGCCCGATACGCTGGTGCGCGATGCGGCCCTGGTCAAGCTGCAAATGGTCGGCCTGAGCCCGGCCGATGGCGACAAGTTGCCCGCCGACCTGTCGGGCGGCATGGTCAAACGCGTGGCCCTGGCCCGCGCGCTGGTGATGGACCCGCCGCTGTTGTTGTTGGACGAGCCTACCGCCGGCTTGGACCCGAACGGCGCGGACGAATTTGTGACCTTGCTGCGCGCCCTGCACCAGGGCCTGGGCCTGACGGTGGTGATGGTGACGCACGACCTGGACACCCTGTTTGCCCTCAGCACCCGGGTGGCCGTGCTGGCCGAAAAAAAGGTGCTGGTCACCGGTACATCCGCCGAGGTGGTGGCCTTTCCGCACCCTTTCATCGAACACTTTTTTCTGGGCGAACGTGGGCGGCGGGCTTTGGCGCCGCTGCCCCCTTCACCCATCCCTTCAGGAGATAGTCCCCATGGAAAATAAATCCCATGCGCTGGCTGCGGGCGCGTTTGTGCTGGCCATTACCGCGCTGCTGGTGGCGCTGGCGGTGTGGCTCACGCGTGATGCGGGCAGCAGCCATCCGTATGAACTCTCCACGCGCGACCCGGTCACGGGCCTGCAGCCCCAGGCCGCCGTGCGTTACAAGGGCGTGGCCGTGGGCAAGGTGACCCACATCGGCTTCGACCCCGATGTGGTGGGCAATGTGCTGATACGCATCGCGGTGGACGACACCACACCGCTGTCGCCCACCGCCTTTGCCAGCCTGAGCTACCAGGGCATCACCGGCCTGGCTTTTGTGCAGATCGACGACGCGGGCCAGGCCCAGGCCCCGATTCCGCCCGGCCGCAGCGGTGTGCCACGCTTGCCGCTGGAGACATCGCAACTCGGCAAGCTGACGCAGCAGGTGCCGCACATCCTGGAGCAGGTAGACCAGGCCACGCTGCGCCTGAACCAGTTGCTCAGCGACGAGAACCAAAAATTGTTCACCGGCGTGCTGACCAATGCCGACCACGCCACCACCAGCCTGGCCCAGCTCAGTGCTCGGCTGGAGCAAACCGTCACCCAGCGGCTGGACCCGGCGCTGGCGCGCATTCCGGCGATTGCCGACGACACCCACCAGACCATGCGTGCGCTGCAGACTGCCGCCGACACGGCCAACAGCAGCTTTGCCGCCATCGAACAGACGGCGGCTAGGCTGAACGAAAAAGGCGGCGTGATGGACCGGCTGGCCAATGGCTCGGGTGCGCTGTCGCACGCGGCAGACGCCTTGGGCAACGCTACCTTGCCGCGCATCAACCGGGTGGCCGATGACGCGTCCCGCGCGGCCCGGCAGCTGGGACGCACCGTCAACGGAATCAGCGAGCAGCCGCAATCGTTGATCTTTGGTGGCGGCGCGGCCGTGCCTGGCCCGGGCGAGCCCGGCTTTGTGGCACCGGCTGCGCAACCATGAATATGGCTTACAAAGGATTTGCTATGAAAATAAGAGCTTCTGGCGCAGGTGGAATATGCGCAAAGTGCCTATTGGGCTTGGTATTTCTGACCCTGGCAGCCTGCTCGGCCTTGCCCGACAAACCCGTGCGTGCCACGCAGTACGACTTCGGCCCAAGCACCACCGAGGCCATCACCACGGTGGCCACGACCAGCTTGCCGCCGCTGGCGCTGTCTGAGGTGGAAGCGCCAGGGTTGGTTGACGGTGGTACGGCCATTCTGTACCGGCTGGGCTATGCGGATGTGCAGCAACTGCGCCCCTACACCCAGGCACGCTGGAGCGTGCCGCCCGCGCAGCTGGTGGGGCAGCGACTGCGTGATGTGTTGGGTCAGCGCCGGGCCGTGCTGGCCGCCAGCGACAGCGCAGCACTGGCGCGCACCGCAGGGCCAGCGCCGCGCTTGTTGCGTTTGGAGTTGCAGGAATTTACCCAGATGTTCCAGTCGCCATCAGCCAGTACCGGCCTGGTGCGGCTGCGCGCCACGCTGGTGGAAAGTACGCCGCTGGGTGACAGCTTGCTGGCCCAGCGTACGTTCAGCCTGCAGCGCCCGGCTCCCAGTGCCGATGCTCCCGGCGGGGTGCGGGCGCTGGCAGCGGCCACCGATGCCCTGGCGCAAGAGCTGGATGCCTGGCTGGAGACGGCGGGGCGTTGAACTTGGTCGTTCAGGCCGCGATGGCTTGTAGATCCGCTTTTATGACAGGTGCGGCTTTGCTGGTGCCGAAGGCGATCTCGCCAGACAGCTGACCGCCTTCTTCCACCACCAGCTTGCCGTAGCGCACGGTGCCGGTGACCTTGCCGGTGGAGTAGATCACCAGCTTGTCGCGTACCGTCAGCACACCGTCGAAGCTGCCGTGGATCTCGGCGATGTCGATGTCGGCCGCGCCCTTGAAGGCGCCGTCGGCGGTGATCTGCATCAGGCGCGAGTCCATGGTGGCTTCGACGATGCCTTCGACCACCAGGGTGTCGCAGTCGGTGATCTCCACGCCCTTGAGTTTGATGTTCGGGCCCACGGTCAGGGTGCTGCCGCCGGTCTTGGTCGCGGAGCTGCTGGAGGTGGCGGGTGTAGAGGCTTGCATAGGGCTTACTTCGCTGGGGAGTGTGGAGGAGCTGGCGGCGTTAGTGGGGGATGGGCTGCTGGGGTTCAGTGGTTTGCCCAGGGGGGCTTGCTGTGCATGCGATGGGCTGGGGCGCAGGCCCAAAACGGCCGGTTCACGCTTGCCAAAAAACGGGGCTTGCAGAGCCATGGTGGATTCCTCCCAAAAGAAACCAATGGTAGGAGCCGATGCCGTTACATGCCGGACGAGGATGCAAGAGCTGTAAGAAGCTGTTTACGGTGCAGACCTCGGGGACAATCGCACTTTCACCATTCGGAACCCCCATGATCGGACGACTCCAAGGCCTGCTGGCCGCCAAGAACCCACCCCAGGTGCTGATCGACTGCCACGGCGTGGGCTATGACGTGGACGTGCCCATGAGCACCTTCTACAACCTGCCGGGCCTGGGCGAGCAGGTCACACTGTTGACGCATTTTGTGGTGCGCGAAGACGCGCAAATTCTGTACGGCTTTGCCACGCCGGGCGAGCGCGATGCGTTCCGCCAGCTGATCAAGATCAGCGGCGTGGGGCCGCGAACAGCCTTGAGCATTTTGTCGGGCATGGGTGTGGATGACCTGGCCCAGGCCATCACCTTGCAAGAGGTGGGGCGGCTCAAGAAGGTGCCCGGCATTGGCCCCAAAACCGCCGAACGTTTGCTGCTGGAGCTCAAAGGCAAGCTGGGCCCCGATATCGGTATGCGCACCGGCGTGACCAGCGACGCGCAGGCCGACATCCTGCAGGCGCTAGTGGCCCTGGGCTATAGCGACAAGGAAGCGGCGCTGGCGCTGAAGGCGCTGCCGGCCGGCGTGGGCGTCAGCGAAGGCATCAAGCTCGCGTTGAAGGCCCTGGCGAAGTAGCCGGACCCCCTACACGCCCTTCACGCCCTACATACCCTCGCGCACCACCCGCCCGTTCAGTGGCTGCACGGGCCGGTTGTTGTGCGGGTAGAGCTGGGCGAACATGCGCAGCTGCTCTGGGCTGATCTGCACGGGCTGCTTCAGCACCATCCACAGCACGTTTTCTGAGCAGGGGGGCGTGGTCAGCGAGCCCATGAATTGGTAGTAGCGCTGGTCTTGCGGCAGCAGCTCGCTCAGGTCCAGCAGGCCGGCAGGCATGCGTACGCGGTCGCCTACGTCCAAGGGCATGTAGGTCCACACCTTGTTGATCAGTGGATTGGCTTTTCCGGGGTCCAGCAGCACCGCCAGCACCGCCAGTTGGCCATCGATGTTGCGGTGTACCAGATGCGCCACCATGGCGTAGGCGCGGTCGTTGATGCGCTCCTCGCTGGGCGTGTGAAAGTGGAATTGCACCAGCTTGTACGTCGAGCCGCGCACGGTGATGGTGTTGTCTCCGACCACATCCACCTGGATGGTGTGGCCATTGTTGACCACCATGGCACTGCTGGGTTGGTAGCGGATTTGCAGCGGTTCGGCCGGGCCTTGCAGGGTGTTGTCATCCTGGATGGCGATGGGTGACTGGCGTTGTCCAATGGCACACAAGTTGAATTCGGGCTTGAGTTTGGCCCAGGCCTGCGGTCCGTACTCGCCGTCGTAGGCCCAATGCGCTTCGTCCTTGTGGGCGACTCCCAGGTTTTCGCGGGCGACAACTGTGCCCGTGCGTTGCCCCGTGCCGGCCACTTGTGCCATAGCCGCCGCGCGGCTATCCACCGGGTTGGGGATGGCGCCATGGGCGCGGGCGTAGGCGGCTGCTATGTCGGGCGGTGCAGAGGGCGTGCCGCGCGCACCGGATTTTTTGGGTTCGGCCTCAATGGTCAGCGTGACCTTGGGGGGCGGGGTCTTGGCGGCCTTGCCTTTTTTGCCCTTGGCTTGCTGGTTGCTGGCATTGGCCTGCTCGACCAGTTCGCGTACCTGGTCGCCCATGGATTCCTTGCTGACGGGTTCCTTGGTCTTGCTGGCTTCGGCTGCCTTGCTGCCTTCTTGCGATGCCGGCTTGGCGGGCAGGGTGATTTTGCCGATGGAGGGGTGCTTTTCCGCCGGCGCATCGGACGCCCAGCCGCTGGCGCTGGCACACAGCAGAAGTCCCAGGGCACTATGGCGAACGCCTTGCCAACCAACAGACCAGGGTGCGGAGCGAAGGGAAACAGATGGTGTGGGCATCATGGGCAGTAGGGCTAAATGAGGCGAGCACGTGGCGCAAGCAGCACCGCGCATGTATGTAAATTGTTACAGGGTCCACTATAGCCACAACTGGCCCGGCGGTTCAATGCGTCCGGGCGCCAGGCGCTATAGTGGCCGCTCTGTTTCCAACCCTCTTCTGACCTGCCTGCCGTGTCCATCCAGACTGATGATTTTGCGCCGACGCCGCCCAAGCGCGTTGTCTCCGCCGTGCCCTCTTCGCCCCAGGAAGAGGCGATAGAACGCGCCCTGCGCCCCAAGCTGTTCGACGAATATGTGGGTCAGACCAAGGCGCGTGAGCAGCTGGAAATCTTTATCGGCGCAGCCAAAAAGCGCAGCGAGGCGCTGGACCACGTGCTGCTGTTCGGCCCGCCCGGCCTGGGCAAGACCACGCTGAGCCACATCATTGCCCACGAGCTCGGCGTGAACATGCGCCAGACCAGCGGCCCGGTGCTGGAAAAGCCCAAGGACCTGGCCGCGCTGCTGACCAATCTGGAGAAGAACGACGTCCTCTTTATCGATGAAATCCACCGCCTGAGCCCGGTGGTGGAAGAAATCCTGTACCCCGCGCTGGAGGACTACCAGATCGACATCATGATCGGCGAAGGCCCGGCGGCGCGCAGTATCAAGCTCGACTTGCAGCCCTTCACCCTGGTCGGCGCCACCACCCGCGCCGGCATGCTGACCAACCCGCTGCGCGACCGCTTCGGCATCGTGGCGCGGCTGGAGTTCTATACGCCGGATGAGCTGGCGCGCATCGTCAAGCGCAGCGCCGGCCTGTTGAACGCCCCCATGGATGCCGATGGGGGGTACGAGATCGCCCGCCGCTCGCGCGGCACACCGCGTATTGCCAACCGCCTGCTGCGCCGGGTACGCGACTACGCCGACGTGAAGGGCAACGGCACCATCACCCTGGACATTGCGAACCGCGCGCTGGCCATGCTGGACGTGGACCCGCAGGGCTTCGACCTGATGGACCGCAAGCTGCTGGAGGCGGTGATCCACCGTTTCGACGGCGGCCCGGTGGGGTTGGACAACATCGCCGCCAGCATCGGCGAGGAGCGCGACACCATTGAAGATGTGATCGAGCCTTACCTGATTCAGCAGGGCTTTCTACAGCGTACGCCACGCGGCCGCATCGCCACGCTGGCGGCCTACCGCCACCTGGGTGTGAACCCACCGCAGGCAGAAGGCGGGCTGTTTGCTGCGGAGTGAGGGGAATTTAGATTTGCTATTTAATTAATAGCTGCCTGTGCAGGTAATACCTGCGCGAAAGGTCGATTTGGGTGTAAGCGTGGCAGGGCTATCGGCCTACTTAACGCCCCGCAGGTCGCGCCATTGCGCCCGCGCAAACCAGGCGCACACCACGGCCAGTGCAAGGAAGAACCCCTGCTGGCCCCAGTTCAGCGCCGGAAATTTCACCAGGCCTATCAGTACAAACAGGATGCTGATGGCGCACAGCAGGCCCGACAGCAGCAGCCAGACCAGTGCCAGTACGCGTTCCACGCCGGTTTTGACGGAGTTCAGCGCGGTTTGCGTTTGCTGCCAGGCATCTGCTGCGTCCGCCAACGGGCTTTGCTGCTGGTCGTTAAGCGCTTCAGCGATGGAGGGGCGCTGCACCAGTGCCGCAAAGTCCCCTTGGCGGGGTCGGGCCGCACGCTTTCGCCACCACAAAAACAGAAATAGCAAAAGAATGGCCGCGCAGATGAGGCCGCCGTACAGCAACTGCTCCTGCCAAGGGTGGGCAGCCGCGTGCATCCAGTAATGCAGCATGGTCTAGCCCTTTAGGTGCTGGTTTCGTCCAGCGCGGTGTTGGTTTCCAGGTGCTGGGTGTCGGCCCAGCCCACCAGATTCAGGCCTTGTGGTGTCCACAGCAGGCGGTTGATGGCGGCGTTGCCCAGGTCCCAGCTGCGCGGTGCTTGCAGGCCCTGGCCGGTGGCCGCGCGGTACAGCACATCCATCACGCCGCCATGGGCCACAAGGGTGATCAGCTCGCCAGGGTGGCGCGCCGCCACCTGGTCCACACAGGCCAGTACCCGGTCGCGGAATCGGATTAACGATTCGCCACCCTCAGGGGGACTGAAATCGGGGTCGCGCTTGCGCCAGCGCAGCGCCAGTTCGGGCTGGGTGGCTTCGACCTCCGCGAAGGTATGGCCTTGGAAGGCGCCAAAGTCACGTTCGCGCAGTCCAGGTGCTTTGGCGATGTCCACACCCACTGCGTTGGCTACAGCCTGCGCCGTTTCATAGGCGCGCATCAGGTCGCTAGCATAAATGGCGGTAATGGGTTCGTCCACCAGCGCCTGGGCGGCACGCTCGGCTTGCCAGCGGCCCGTGGCGTTCAGCGGGATGTCCAGGTGGCCCTGGATGCGGGTGTCTACGTTCCAGGCGGTTTCACCGTGGCGGATGGCAATGATGCGGGTGGCGTCCATATGCGGTTTTAGTGTTGCGGTGGCTGGATGCTGACCGTGCGCAGGCCGGCAGGCGGGTTGGGGAAGCCCTGCAGGGCGGCCTGGAACATGGCGGGTAGCACGTCTTCAATGCGGCCGCCAAAGCCTTCGTGCACCGCCCGGCTTTCAAACACCACCTGGCCGCTGTCCAGCGCGCGCAGTACCACCTTGAGCTGGTGCTGGTAGCGCGTGGGCTCAGGCATCCATAGCTGTGGGCGCCCTGGCCAGCCCCAGCGGCCCGGGCCATACCAGAGGGGCCCCGGGCCCCAGCGCCCGGTGTCCGGATAGATGACCAGGGTCTGCATGCCCAGCTCCACGCTGAAGCGCGGCGTTGGGCCCGGCACCAGCCCCACCTGGGCCAAAGCGGGCGTGGCGAGGGCTTCAAGTGCGTTCTGCGTTGCGGCGTCTGCCTGCTGCGAGGGCAGGCGGTCAAAGCGGATGGCGGTGCCGGGGGCGACCGCACCCAGGGTGGAGAAGCTTTGCACATCGCTGTCCACGCGCCAGATGGACGCACAGCCGGACAGCCAGACGCAGCTTGCAAGCAGCAGGGCAGACCAGCGTGCCATGGCCATGTTTCCTAGAGCCGTACGACCTGCAGGCCGGGCAGGCCAGCGGGTGGGAAGCTGGGCGCGTCAAAGGCCTGGTCACCGTCTTCAGATGCCACACCCGTGGGGCGCAGGCCCTTGAAGTCGTAGCGGCTGCCATCCATCAGGTGCGAGGGCACGACGTTTTGCAGGGCGCTGAACATGCTCTCGATGCGGCCGGGGAATTTCTTTTCCCATTCCTGCAGCATTTGTGAGATTTGCTTGCGCTGCAGGTTTTCCTGGCTGCCACACAGGGTGCAGGGGATGATGGGGAACTGCTTGTGCGCGGCCCAGCGCACCAGGTCTTTTTCGGTCACGTAGGCCAGCGGGCGGATGACGATGTGTTTGCCGTCGTCGCTGACCAGCTTGGGCGGCATGCCCTTGAGCTTGCCGCCAAAGAACATGTTCAAAAAGAAGGTCTGCAGCATGTCGTCGCGGTGGTGGCCCAGCGCTATCTTGGTCGCGCCCAGCTCGTCGGCTACGCGGTACAAGATGCCGCGGCGCAGGCGGCTGCACAGGCCGCAGGTGGTTTTGCCTTCGGGAATCACGCGCTTTACGATACTGTAGGTGTCTTGGTTCTCGATGTGGAAGGGCACGCCCAGGGCTGTCAGGTAGGTGGGCAGAACGTCTTCCGGGAAGCCGGGCTGCTTCTGGTCCAGGTTGACCGCGATGATGTCGAAGTGGATGGGCGCGCGGGCTTTGAGCTTGAGCAAGATGTCCAGCATGGCGTAGCTGTCCTTGCCGCCGCTGACGCAAACCATGACTTTGTCGCCTTCTTCGACCATGTTGTAGTCCACGATGGCTTTGCCCATCTCGCGGCACAGGCGCTTTTCGAGCTTATGCGTTTCGCGCTCGATCTTGAAGTCAGGGGCGGTGGGGGTGACGGGGCTGCCGGAAGTTGGGGCTTCAGCCTCGTCGGTGGTCCATACGGCGCTCATAGGGGCAATCGGTTCTAAAAACCCCGATTATCCTGCGCTAAGTCCTCAGCCGTGTTGATTTGGGCGATGCCGTTGCTATTTTGAGGTGCTCACTGTGGACGTTGCCACGCACGTTCTTACCACTGCCCGGTCTCTATCCGAATGGCAACTTCGCAGTCGTCGAATATTTCCAGCTTGGCTATCCGCACGCGTACACCCAGCACGCCGGGTAGCTGCATCAGCCGTTGTGCCAGCTTGCCGATCAGGCTCTCCAGCAGGTTCACATGCTGGGCTGTGCAGTCGTCAATGATGATCTGACGCACCTTGCGGTAGTCGAGCACGTGGTTGATGTCGTCGTCGCTGGGCTCCAGCGGCTGCGGGCCGAGGTTGAGTTCGGCATCTACCTGGATGGGCTGCGGGGTGGTCAACTCCGACTCCAGAATGCCCAGGTTGGCATCGAAGCGCAGGCCGGTGAGTTGCAGGGTTTGGTTGCCGGTGGTGTGGTGCATGGCTTTGAAAAGAGTTACATGAGCGAAAAATCGCGTTCGAACTGCATCAGGTGCTGGCCGCCATCTACCAGCAGGGTGGTGCCGGTGATGGACGCGTTCTCCAGCGCAAACTTGACGGTGGCCGCTACATCGGCGGCGGTGCTGGAGCGGCCCAGCGGGGATATCTTGTGTAGCGCAGCAAATTGCTCGTCGCTCAGCATATGGCTTTTCAGCGTCAGGCCGGGTGCCACACCCACCACCCGCAGCTGGGGCGCCAGAGCCTGGGCCAGCATGGTGTTGGCGACTTCCAGCGCGGCTTTGGACAGGGTGTAGCTTAGAAAGTCCGGGTTCAGGTTCCACAGCTTCTGGTCCAGCAGATTCACCACCGCGCCGGTGCTGCAGCCACGTGCCATGACATGCTTGTGCAGGGCCTGGGCCAGCAGAATCGGTGCGCCGGTATTGCTGCGCAGGTGCAACTCCATGGCGGCAAAGCTGAAGTCGGCGGCACTGTCGTGTTCAAAGGTACTGGCGCTGTTGACCACTGCGTCTACCGTTCCGAACTTGGCCAGCACGGCTGGCAGCAGGGCGCGCACCTGGGCTTCGTCGGCAAGATCGGCCTGGAATGCAGCATGTTTTAGGCCGTTGGCGCTTGTAATATCTGCGCAGTCAGCTACTGTTTTAATAGCATCTTGCTCCGAACTTCGGTAGTGCACGGCCACCTGCCAACCCCCTTGGGCCAGGGCCAGGGCGATCTCTCGGCCCAGGCGTTTGCCGGCCCCGGTTACCAAAACGGTACGAGCTTGTCGAGGGTGCGGAGATACAGGCAACATTCAGCGGACAATCCAGGGGTGGAAAAAACAGCCCCCAGTTTAACGAGCGCATTGCAGACGCATATCCAGCAATTGATCCAGTCCTCTGGCGGCTGGATCGGTTTTGACCATTTCATGGCGCTGGCCCTGTACCAACCCGGCCTGGGTTACTACGCCAATGACCGCCTCAAATTCGGTGCCATGCCCGAATCTGACCAAGGTGCAGATGGCAGTGACTTCGTCACCGCTCCCGAGATATCGCCCCTGTTCGGCCAGACCCTGGCCGTGCAGGTCGCCCAGGCGCTGGACGCCACGCAGACCAGCGAGGTCTGGGAGTTTGGCGCCGGCTCGGGTGCCCTGGCCGAGCAATTGCTGCAGACCCTGGGCGACAAGCTGCAGCGCTACTGCATCGTGGATTTGTCTGGCAGCCTGCGCGCACGCCAGCAACTGCGCCTGCAGCCTTTTGCCGACAAGGTGCAATGGGTGGTCGAGCTACCCGCCAGCTTGCAGGCCGTGGTGGTGGGCAACGAGGTGCTGGACGCCATGCCTGTGCAACTGCTGGTACGCAAAAGCGGGCAGTGGTTTGAGCGCGGTGTGGTGTGGACCGGTGACGCCTTCGCCTGGGACGACCGCCCCACCAGCCTGCGACCGCCGACCGAGATCGATGGCCCGCACGACTATCTGACCGAAATCCACCCCCAGGGTGAGTCTTTCATCCGCACCCTGGCCGACCGTCTCACCCAGGGCGCCGCTTTCTTTCTGGACTACGGCTTCCCCGAGGCCGAGTACTACCACCCGCAGCGCAGCACCGGCACGGTGATGTGCCATTACGCCCACCGAGCCGACCCCGATCCACTGGAATATGTGGGGCTAAAGGACATTACCGCCCACGTTAACTTCACCGGCATTGCCTTGGCCGGACAAGATGCCGAGCCGAGCTTGAACGTACTGGGCTATACCAGCCAGGCGCGGTTTTTGATGAACTGCGGGTTGCTTCAAAAAATGGAGCACGCTACGCACGCCGAACGTGCGAATGCGCTGAAATTGATCTCCGAACACGAGATGGGCGAGCTGTTCAAGGTGATTGCCTTTGGTGCGGGCACGCCCTGGGAGCCGTTGGGTTTTGCCCAGGGCGACCGCAGCCATACGTTGTGATGTATGGCACGCTGGCTGCTGGTTGTCTTTCTCGCTTTATTACTAATTGACTGGTTTTCCCCGTTGTTGCGCAAGCTGGGCTTTGGCAGACTGCCCGGTGATTTGCGTTTCAGGCTATTTGGCCGCATCTGGTTTATTCCAATCACCACCACCGTGGTTTTGAGCTTTATCGCTAGCCTTGTTTCCAAACTCATTTAAGAGAATAAATCCCATGAAAGCATGTATTGATATTGGCGGCACCAAGGTCGCTGTCAGCTTGGCTGTTGGCAACGACGATTTGCCCAATTTGCAGGCGCGGCGCACCGAGCCCACCGCCAAAACCGGTAATAACGACGCCCTGGCCGTGCAAATCATCCGTATGGTGGACGAGGCTTGTGCCGAGATCGGCGCCAACCCGGCGGATGTGCAGGTGGCAGGCGTGTCGTCCTGCGGCCCATTCCTGATTCGAGACGGCCTGATCGAATTAACCGCACCGAATATCTGCGGCGGCATGGCCGGCCCGGCGCGCGGCCTGCCTAATGACTGGGATACCGCTCTATTGGAAGCACCCCTGGGCCACCGTTTTGCGCGGGTCCGTATTGAGAACGACTGCATTGCCGCCCTGGAGGCCGAGCGCCGCTGGGGTGCTTTGGTGGGCGTGGACCACTGCGCCTACGTAACCTGGAGTACCGGCATCGGCATGGGCCTGTGCGTGGATGGCCATATTTTGCGCGGCAAGAATGGAAATGCCGGCCATGCCGGCCATATGTTTGTATCGGATAACCTGGACGCTTTATGCGGCTGCGGCAATATCGGCGATGTAGAGGGTTTGGTTGCCGGCAATGCCATTGCCCGCCGATTTGGCCTGGATGCGGCCACATTATTCCAGGCGGCCCGCGCCGGAGATGCAGATGCTTTGGCCAAGGTGGATGATCTGTGCCGGGTATTGGGTCGCTCTTTGTATAACCTGGTGATCACGCTGGATTTACAGCGCATTAGCTTGGGTGGCAGCGTGTTTTGGCACAATCGCGAGTTTCTGTTGCCGCGCCTGCAATCCCATATTGACGGCAAATTGCCTTCATTAACCACGGGTGTGACTTTGGTGCCGGCTGGTTTGGCCGACAAAGTGGGTGACTACGCTGCTGTTGCGTTGGCTTAATCCGCCCGTATATTGGCCCAGTATGGCGGTATTTCCGTCTATATCGACGTCCATGTCCATGTCAAACCAAAGGGTGCGATGATTTTGTGGTACTGGTTTTCTGCTGGGTAGGTTATCTTTAAACAGGCTTTACACAAGCCTGTATTTGTCGGTTTATAATTGACTATCAATAATTTATTTTCGAAGTATTCGGAATACAAAGATGCCTACCTACAAAGAACTTTTGCAACAGCGTGAACTCCTTGAGCAGCAAATCAATGCTGCACGTGCCACGGAAAATGCCGACGCCATTGAAAAGGTGAAAGCACTGGTCGCCGATTTCGGTTTGACCGCAGAAGATATTTTTGCTGCTGGTAAGCCCCGTGTTAAAAGCGGTGCCAAGGTTGCACCTAAATACCGCAATACCGCCACTGGCGATACTTGGACCGGTCGGGGCAAGCCACCAAAGTGGATCCAGGGTCAGGACCGCGACCAGTTTCTGATTGCTGCTTAATTTAATGCGGCTGTTTATCGCGGTTTAGTCGCGGTAATCATTTTTATCAAAAAGCCCTGTCTTCGGACTGGGCTTTTTGCATTGGGGGGGCTAAAACGGTAGTCCGGCATCAATGGCATGGATTCTTTGCATCAATAGACATCTGGACTTCGGGTAGGCTGTGATTCTTCCTGTCCAGGGCTGTATTCACAGAACCGAGCCTGCGGGCCGGGAGTATTTATCCAGTGTTGTTTTAAGAGGGATTCCATGCTCAAGCTTTATATCGGCAATAAAAATTATTCGTCGTGGTCCATGCGTCCCTGGGTGCTGTTGAAGCAGGCCGGCATTCCTTTCGAGGAAATCAAGGTTCGCTTTGACTCATTTGCGGCGGAGTCGCAGTTCAAGTCGACCATGGCTGCGGTGAACCCGGTGGGCAAGGTGCCGGTGCTGGTCCATGGTGATCTGGCAGTCTGGGACACCTTGGCGATTGCCGAAACCCTGGCTGAACAGTTCCCTGAAAAAGCCTTGTGGCCCCGGAACCCCCAAGACCGTGCCCGTGCCCGCAGCGTCTGTGCCGAGATGCACTCGGGCTTTACCGCCTTGCGCAGCCATTGCCCCATGAACATCGAGGCTTCCTTGCCTGAGGTCGGGCGGTTGATCTGGCGTGACCAAGCTGGGGTGCGCGCCGATGTGGAGCGCCTGGTCGCCATGTGGGCAGCTTTGCTGCAGGCGCATGGCGGTCCCATGCTGTTTGGTGCGTTCAGCATTGCCGACGCATATTTCGCCCCGGTGTGCATGCGCCTTGTGACCTATGCCCTGCCCGTGCCGCAGGAGATCCAGTCCTATATCGAACGTGTAAGCGCCTTGCCTGGCGTGCAGGCCTGGGTGGCAGATGCGCGGGCCGAGCAGGACTTTCTGGATTTCGAAGAGCCCTACCGACTGGCCCGCTAGCGCGCGGATCTGCCTGCAGCTACCGCGCCGCACTCTGGATAAACTCCAGCGATGGAAATTTTTCTCGTTGGTGGCGCGGTACGTGACGCCTTGTTGGGCCGCCAAGGGGGCGATCGTGACTGGGTGGTAGTGGGGGCTAGTCCCGAGGCCTTGCTGGCCCAGGGCTATCTCGCGGTGGGCAAGGACTTCCCGGTGTTCCTGCATCCCCGCACGCATGAGGAATACGCCTTGGCCCGCACCGAGCGCAAGACCGCACCCGGCTACCGGGGTTTTGCCGTGCACTCAGCTTCGGACGTCACCCTGGAGCAGGACCTGGCGCGGCGCGATCTTACTATTAATTCCATAGCTGCTCCCGCAGGAAATATAAGCGCCAGCGGCAGTTTTGATCTAAATCTCCAGGACCTGGTAGACCCCTATGGTGGCCAGCGTGACCTGCGCGACAAAGTACTGCGCCACGTCACTGATGCCTTCCGCGAAGACCCGGTGCGCATACTGCGCGTGGCCCGTTTTGCAGCCCGTTTCGCGGACTTCCATGTGGCGCCTGAGACCCAGGCCTTGATGTGCGAGATGGTGGCGGCCGGCGAGGTGGATGCGCTGGTGCCCGAGCGTGTCTGGCAAGAACTGGCGCGCGGCTTGATGGAGGAGCAGCCGTCCCGCATGTTCGAGGTGCTGCGTGACTGCGGCGCCTTGGCCCGCCTGCTGCCCGAAGTGCATGCCCTGTGGGGTGTGCCCCAGCGTGCCGACTACCACCCGGAAGTAGATACCGGCGTCCATGTGATGATGGTGCTGGACATGGCGGCCCGCCTGCAAACACCATTGCCCGTGCGCTTTGCCTGCCTAGTCCACGATCTGGGCAAGGCGACGACGCCGGCCGATGTTTTACCCCGCCATATCGGCCACGAGGCCCGCAGCGCCCAACTGCTCAAGGGCCTGTGCCAACGCTTGCGTGTGCCGACCGATTGCCGGGATATGGGCGACTTGGTTGCACGTGAGCACGGCAATATCCACCGTGGCCAGGAGTTCGGCGCCGCAGCGCTGCTGCGCTTGCTGGAGCGCTGCGATGCTCTGCGCAAGCCACAGCGCTTCATGGATGCTTTATGGGCGTGTGAATGCGATGCCCGAGGGCGCTTGGGCCTGGGGGAGCAGGCGTATCCGCAGCGAGATATGTGGTTGGCCGCTTTGCAGGCTGCGCAATCGGTGGAGACCGAAGGTATTGCCCGCGAGGCGCAGGCGCGTGGCATACAGGGCAAAGCGATTGGTGAACTGGTTCACGCAGCGCGCGTGGCAGCTCTGGAGCCGCTGTCCAAAGCGGGTTAACGCAATAGGGGTGGGCCGTCGCTGTCGCCAATTTCCAGCTCTGGCATGCACAGCTTTTGCAGGCTATCCATGGGATCGTTGCGCATGCGTGCCAGTGTCATTTCGGCCAGCGTGGTGCCGGTGGCTTCGGGAGAGGGCTGCATCACGGCGGTCACGCTGGTGCGCACGACGGAGTCCGACCCCACACCGTCGTAGACGATGATGGACAGGTCGCGCCCCAGCATCAGCCCGGAGTGCATGACCGCGTGGACCGCGCCAACACCTGCCAAATTGTTGTCCACCAACACCGCAGTCGGGCGCTGCTGCAAGGCCAGCAGGTTTTGCATGGCGGCATAGCCCGAGCGGCGGTCCAGGGCAACGCGCTGTATGGCATCTGGTGCGATTGCGATGCCTTCTGCCGTTAACGCGGCACTAAATCCCTCAAATCTTTGGGCTGCAAAGTTGTAATCGGGGGAGGCGCCGATATAGCCCATACGGCGATGGCCCAGACGCAGCAGGCGCTCGGCGGCCATGCGTGCGCCGGCGAGATTGTCGAAGTCAAACCAGGCGTAGGGCTCGGCTAAGGAGCTGCTGCGACCGTAGGCGACGAAGGGGACATTGCGCGTTTGCAGCAGCTGCAGGCGCCGGTCCACCACACGGGTGCGTGGTACTACAAATACGCCAATCTGCCTGCCGGTGATGGCCCGCTCATAGGCGATCAGTTCATCGTCTCCTGCGGCGGATACGATCAGCAAATCCATGTCTGCTTGGGCAAATCGTTTGCCCATGGAGGACGCGACCTGCAAAAACTGCTGGTCGCCCAGGTCACCGGTGGTGATGGGAAACACGATGCCCACCGCGTCTGCCCGGCCTAGCGCCAGACCCCGGGCTCGGGTGTCTGGCTTGTAATTCAGGCGCTTGGCAGCGGCCATCACTTCCAGACGCGTAGCCGCTGCGACTTCAGGATAGCCGTTCAGCGCGCGGCTGACCGTGGTCAGCGACAAGCCGAGTTCTTCGGCAATCCGTTTCAGTGACATCTCTGTGCAAATAGGGCGTAAGGGTGGGGCGTAAGGATGGGCGAAGCAATGGTAGCCCATCGATGGACGGAGAAATGTGTGCATCAATGCTGATGGATGTCCACTCTGGCGTCAGTTATGTAGTAGTTTTGCAACACAAAGACGATTCCGCTGCCATTCAAATAGTTCCGTTAATGAACTAAGTTTTTTGCTAATTTTCTTGTATTTGTGAACCCTGTGTAAACCGCGTGGATGGGTGGGGCCTAAGTCCGGTTTTCATTGGGAAAACCAAGAAAAGTGAAGGGGATTGGGGTGGGTGTTGAGCGGCTTTAAAAGTCCGACAAATAGAGCCCGGAAAACGCTGTTTTGGTAACCCATTTGTAACTTTTTCAAGGGTAATTGCTTATCACTGAGAAAACGGAGCCCACAAAGAATGCATCCAGGTTTGCGGTCTTTACATTGCTTTTAGGGGAGTTGAAAGGCAAGGCAGAGTACGCAAAACCTGCAAAAAATTAAATCACTACAGGAGATTCCTTTGAGCCAGTCCATGAAATTTGCCTTCCGGGCAACCGCTGTCGCCGCCATCGCGATGGTTTCCGCTTCCGCTTTCGCCGCTGCTGACTTCGATGCCAACATCGAGTTGGACAGCAAGGTTGAAAACATGGCACGTGGTGCTTCCCAGTCCGGCCGTGTTGAGTTGAACGCCAGCAAGAAGATGGGTTCCAAGTACTTCATCGCCGGCCGTGCTACGTATTTGGCGAAGCCAGACGGCTCTGCTGGTACGGACGACTTGTGGGCCCAAATCGGTTCGGACACGGCTGACATCAAGCTGGGCCGCTTCGAAGCTGCCAACCTGTTCCAAACCCCTGGCGACGTGATTGTTGAATACGCGGGTAACGCACCTTACCAAGCCAACGTGCTGCGTGGTCGCCAAGGTGGCAATTCTTACGGCTCGGTATTCCATGCTGCAGGCACATTGCAACTGGGTGGCGGCTTGTCGTTTGAGTTGAGCGGTGTTTCCTCGAAAGGGAAAGACGCCAGTGGGAATGTTGTTCCCAACGGTATTCGCCCTGTGTTGAACTACGCAAACGGACCTCTGCATGTGGCGGCTGGCCTGGAAGGCATCCAGTACCACAGTGGCCTGGCCAAGCGCGTCACCGGCTTTGGCTTGACGGGTGACTACAACTTCGGCGACGTTGTGTTGACTGGTAACTTCGCATCTGCCAAGAACGACATGGACTACAAGCAAAACACCTTTGCAGTGATGGTCGGTTTCGGTGGCCTGACCCTGGCGACTGTGCAAGGCAACACCAAGACCGCTGGCGACGACTACAAGGTCTCGACCTTCTGGGCTGCGTACGCTATTCCCTTCTTTGACGTGAAGGGTGCCACGATCACTCCTGCAGTGTCCTTCTCCAAAGGCAGTGGTTCCAACACCTCCAAGGACTCGTCCGGTTTCGCTCTGCGCGTGCACTACGACTTCTAATCCATGCGGCATTAGCTGCATCGAGCCAATACTCTCTTTCGCGGGTTAGAGAGTGGCAAACCACTCCAAGCCCACAACGGTCTTTTTGAGCGTTGTGGGCTTTTTTGTTTTTTGTTTTTGGGTGCGTTGCATGCCGGCTTGAAAGCTTTTTAAGCTGTCCCCGGGTAAACCCAGTATTCTTTTCAAAGCGCTTTGAATTTATACTGAATTGGCTTTTACCGGCGACCCAAAAGCCTGCGAACGGTGCTTAGCGGCTCCAAACTTGCGCAGGTGGACCTCGAATAAACAAGGAGACTACATGACAGCAATGACAAAAACTGCAGCCGCTGTGCTGCTCAGCATCGGTGCTCTGGGCGCGCATGCCGCCGGAGTCACGCTCACCATTTCCTGCGGCTCTGTGGGGCAGGACTACGATTTCTGCAAGAAGGCCGGCGATGAGTGGGCCAGCAAGACCGGAAATACGGTTAAGCATTTGAGCATTCCGCAGTCCACCAGCGACATCCTCGGTTTGTTCCGCCAAATGTTCGCGGCCAAATCTACCGAGGTGGATGTGATCAATGTGGACGTCGTGTGGCCTGGTCTCCTGAAAGACCATTTGCTGGATCTGACGCCATTCACCAATGGCGCTGAAAAAGCCCATTTCCCCGCCATCGTGGCCAACAACACCGTGGGCGGCAAGTTGCTGGCCATGCCTTGGTTCACCGACGCAGGCGTTCTCTACTACCGCAAGGACTTGCTGACCAAGTATGGCGAGAAGGCTCCCACCACCTGGGCCGAACTGACCGCCTCCGCCCAGAAGGTTATGGACGGCGAGCGTAAGGCGGGCAATGCCGACATGCAAGGTTTTGTGTTCCAAGCCAAGGCTTACGAAGGCTTGACGTGTGATGCGGTCGAATGGGTATCCAGCTTCGGCGGCGGCAACATTGTGGACAGCACCGGCAAGATCACCATCAACAACCCTGCCGCAGCCAAAGCCTTGAACATGGCCGCCGGCTGGGTCGGCACCATTGCACCCAAGGGCGTGCTGAACTATGCGGAAGAAGATGCGCGCGGCGTGTTCCAAAAAGGCAATGCGGTGTACATGCGCAACTGGCCTTATGCATGGTCTTTGAGCCAGGGCGCAGACAGCCCGGTCAAGGGCAAGGTCGGAGTTGTTGCACTGCCTAAGGGTGATGGTGGCAAGACGGCTGCAACCCTGGGTGGCTGGCAACTGGCGGTGAGCAAGTATTCCAAGAGCCCCAAAGAAGCGGCTGATTTTGTGATGTACCTGACCAGCGAGGCGGTGCAGAAGGACCGCGCCATCCGCGGTTCATACAACCCCACCATTGCCTCGCTGTACAAGGACAAGGAAGTACTTGCCGCCAACCCGTTCTTTGGCGACCTGTATGACACTTTTGTGGGGGCAGTACCCCGTCCGGCCACGGTCACGGGTGCAAAGTACAACGAGGTGTCAGCCGCGTTCTGGAACGCCACGCACGAAGTGCTGTCGGGTAAATCCAGTGGTGAAGACAGCGTGAAGAAGCTCGAAGGCAAGCTGGATTCGATCCGCCGCGGCCCTAAGTGGTAACTACGCGCGGTTGAGTCCACGGGCTGCCGCGTCTTGTGCGCGGCAGCCCGTTTTACACGTTGACAGCAGGATGCAGGAGTTGCCATGCGCACCAGAACCTCAGAATTGACCCGTGAGCGCACACGCAGCGCGTGGATTTTTTTAGCCCCAACGCTGCTGGTCCTCGCACTGGTGGCGGGTTGGCCGCTGGGGCGCACGATCTGGTTCAGCTTCACCGATGCCACGCTGGAAAACATCGGTGAGTCCTCTTACAACATGGTGGGTTTGCAGAACTATTTCGGCAAATATGGCGTGTTCAACCTGGAGGCGGTAGAGGGTTTCTGGAACACCGATTGGGGTATGGCCATCCGCAATACCTTCAAGTTCTCTATCGTGTCTGTGGTCATTGAAACCTTGCTTGGCATCGTATTTGCGCTGGTGCTGAACGCAAATTTCAAAGGCCGCTCGTTTGTGCGTGCGGCCGTGCTGGTGCCATGGGCGATTCCCACCATCGTGTCGGCCAAGATGTGGGCCTGGATCATGCACGACCAGTTCGGTGTGATGAACGCCATGCTCAAAGGCGCGGGCATCATCGACCACAACATCGCCTGGACAGCCGACCCCGACTACGCGCTCTGGTCGGTCATGCTGGTAGACGTCTGGAAGACCACGCCCTTCATGGCCTTGCTGACCTTGGCTGCGCTGCAGATGCTGCCCACCGATTGCTATGAGGCGGCCCATGTGGATGGCATCCATCCGGTGCGGGTGTTCTTCAAGGTGACGCTGCCGCTGATCTGGCCGGCCCTGATGGTGGCGGTGATCTTCCGCCTGCTGGATGCATTGCGGGTGTTCGACATCATCTATGTGATGACCTCCAACAGCGTGGACACCATCAGCATGTCGGGCTTTGTGCGCCGTGAAATCGTGGACAACAACTATGTGGGCTACGGCTCGGCTGCGTCCACGGTGCTGTTCCTCATCATCGCGGCGTGCACCCTGCTGTACCTCAAGTTGTCCCGGGTAGACCTGGGTGGCAAGAAATAAGGAGACCGGGCATGAACCACACGTTCCAAAAAATACTGGGCTCCATCGGCTTGTATGCCCTGGTGGCAATCATCTCCTTGTTTTGCCTGTTTCCGTTTTATTACGCCATCGTCACTTCGTTGAAGTCGGGCACCGAGCTGTTCAGCAGCTCGCTGTGGCCTGATGCACCCTCGCTGAAGAACTACATCGCAATGTTCACGGTGTCGGAGCACCCGTTTGGGCGCCACATACTGAACTCGGTGGCGGTATCGACTATGGTGGTTATTGCCTCGTTGTTCCTGGGCGTGACGGCGTCTTACGCGCTGGGCCGCATCCAGTTCCGTGGCCGCGGCCTGCTGTTGCTGACGGTGCTGGCCGTGTCCATGTTCCCGCAGGTGGCGGTGCTGTCGGGCATGTTCGAGCTGATGCAGGCTTTTGGTTTGTACAACCACTGGTGGGGGCTGACCCTGCCTTACATGGTGTTCACGCTGCCATTCACCGTGTGGGTGCTGACCACCTTTGTGCGCGACTTGCCCAAGGAGCTGGAAGAGGCTGCGATCATGGACGGCTGCACCCCCTGGGGCATCATCGTCAAGGTGTTTTTGCCGGTGATGTGGCCGGCCCTGGTGACCACCGGCTTATTGGCGTTCATCGCCGCCTGGAACGAATTTATGTTCGCATTGACATTCGTGCTGAACAACAATGACCGTACCGTGCCTGTGTCTATCTCCCTCATCAGCGGTGCCGACAAATATGAAATTCCGTGGGGCAAGATCATGGCGGCTTCCGTGCTGGTGACCTTGCCTTTGATTGCCCTGGTGCTGATATTCCAGCGCAAGATTGTGGGTGGTTTGACCTCTGGTGCAGTGAAAGGCTGACATGGCGCAGGTAAATGAGTGGTGGCGTGGCGGGGTGATCTACCAGATCTACCCGCGTAGTTTTCAAGACAGCAATGGCGATGGCATTGGCGATCTGGCGGGTGTGGTGCAACGCCTGCCTTATTTGGCCGAGCTGGGGGTGGATGCAATCTGGCTGTCGCCTTTTTTCCAAAGCCCGATGAAGGATTTTGGCTACGACATTTCTGACTACCGACAGGTAGACGGCATTTTCGGCACGCTGGCCGACTTCGATGCCGTGGTGGCCAAGGCCCACGCGCTGGGCATCAAGGTGCTGATAGACCAGGTGCTCAGCCACTGCTCCGACCAGCACCCCTGGTTTGTGGAGTCGCGCTCCAGCCGTGACAACCCGCGCGCAGACTGGTTTGTCTGGGCCGACCCCAAGGAAGACGGCACACCGCCAAACAACTGGCTGTCCATCTTCGGTGGTAGTGCCTGGCAGTGGGACACCCGCCGCTGCCAGTACTACATGCACAACTTTCTCACCAGCCAGCCCGACCTGAACTTTCACAACCCGGAAGTGCAGCAGGCGGCTCTGGACAATATGCAGTTCTGGCTGGACCGGGGTGTGGATGGCTTCCGCTTGGATGCGGTGAACTTCTGCGTGCACGATGCGCAGCTGCGCGACAACCCAGGCCGTGGCAGCCCCACGGACGACCCATCGGTCAACAAGGTCAACCCCTACGGCTGGCAGCGCCATGTGTATGACAAGAGCCAGCCGGAGATGCTGGGCTTTCTGCGCCGTATCCGCAGTCTGCTGGACCAGTACCCGGACCTGATGACAGTTGGTGAAATCGGTGACGACGATACCGCCGCCCGCATCGCGGAATACACGGGTGGTGGCGACAAGCTGCACACCGCCTATGCGTTTGACCTGCTGGGCCCGCGCTGCGATGCGCGCTTTGTGCACTCCGTGGTGGAGAAGCTAGAGGCCGTCAACCAGGACGGCTGGGCGTGCTGGGCACTGTCCAACCACGACTGCGTGCGCGTGGCCAGCCGGTGGAAGCAGCCGGGCGACAACCATGCCTGGCAGCGCCTGGTGTTTGCCATGCAGCTTAGTCTGCGCGGCTCACCCTGTATCTACCAGGGCGACGAGCTGGGTCTGACCGAAGCCACTTTGGCGGTGGAAGATTTGCAGGACCCGTATGGCATTGCCATGTGGCCCGAATTTGTGGGGCGCGATGGTTGCCGCACACCCATGGCCTGGGACGCTACGACAGCAAACGCCAGCTTCAGCGCGGCAGCTAAAACCTGGCTACCGATGTGGCCAGACCACCTGCCGCTGGCGGCTCGCAGCCAGATGGCGGACCCGGATTCGCTGTTCCACTTTTACAAGGCCATGCTGGCCTGGCGCCGTGGTTTTGAGGTGCTGCGCACCGGCAGCATCGAGCTGCTGGCCGAGCATGATGCCGTGCTGGCCTTTGTGCGCCGCAGTGGGGATGCGGCATTGCTGTGCGCCTTCAATATGGGCTCAGATGCTGTGCGCTATGCCTTGCCCGCTGGCATGCAGGTGCGCAGTGTGGAGACACCGTCTGGCTTGTCATCCGGCAGCCAGGACGGTCAAGACCTGGTGTTGCCACCGTATGGCGTGCTGTTTGCGACGCTTTAATTCAGAAAAAGTAGGAGACAACCATGTCAGAAATCCGCTTCCGTGACGTGCACAAGCGCTACAACAGCAGCGTGCCGGACACCATCCGCAAAGTAGATCTGGATATTGATCGCGGCGAGTTCGTGGTGTTTGTGGGCCCCTCGGGCTGTGGCAAATCCACGCTGCTGCGCATGGTCGCGGGCCTGGAGGACATCACCAGCGGCGAGCTCAGCATCAAGGGCCAGCGCATGAACGAAACCCCGCCTTCGCGCCGGGGCGTGGCCATGGTGTTCCAGAGCTATGCGCTATATCCGCACATGAGCGTGTACGACAACATGGCTTTCGGCCTGAAGCAGGCCAAGACCGACACTGCCACGGTGGAGCAGCGGGTGCGCAAGGCATCCAAGATCCTGCAGCTGGACCCCTTGCTCAAGCGCCTGCCCAAAGAGCTGTCCGGCGGCCAGCGCCAGCGGGTGGCCATCGGCCGCGCCATCGTGCGCGAGCCGGACGTGTTCTTGTTCGACGAACCGCTGTCCAACCTGGACGCCTCGCTGCGCGTGCAGACCCGGCTGGAGATCGCCAAGCTGCACAAGGATATTGGCACCGCCAGCATGATCTACGTGACCCACGACCAGGTCGAGGCCATGACATTGGCCGACAAGATCGTGCTGCTGAACGCAGGTGAAGCGGTGCAGCGTGACGGCAGCGTGGCCCAGTGCGGCGCGCCGCTGGAGCTGTACCACCGGCCGGTGAACAAGTTCGTGGCCGGCTTCATCGGCAGCCCGAAGATGAACTTCGTGGAAGCCCGCCTGAGCCATGCTTCTGGCGCCGAGGCGGTTGCCAAGGTGGCCGAGGTAAATGTGCACGCGGCGGTGGACGCATCGCGCATTGCGGCGAACAGTGCGGTGACCCTGGGCGTGCGCCCCGAGCACGTACAGATCGTGCCAAACGTGCAGGGGGGCGGCGCCAATGTGGTTGCCGGCCTGGTCGCGTTCCTGGAGCAGCTGGGCGAAGCCAGCTACATCTATGTGCGGCTGGCCGGTGGCGAGCTGGTTACGGTGCGTGAAAACGGCCAGACCCGCTGCAGCGTGGGCAACCACGTGCATCTGTACTTTCCGCCGCACTGCATGCACTTGTTCGACGCGGAGGGCGTTGCCGCCAAGCGCACGGCAGATGCTGAAATCCTGGGGCAGCCCATGGTTGCAGGCATGTCCATTTCGCGTGCAGGCGCCGGCGCCTGAGCACCCAAAGAGGCCCGCGAGTTCTACATATAAAAATAGCTTCCAGCGCAGGTAATACCTGCGCTGGAAGCTATATTATTTGTAGCGATTGGTTTTAGACTTCCAGGTTGTCGATCAGCCGGGTGCTACCCAGTCTTGCGGCGGCCAGCACCACCAGGGGTTCGTCGGCCACGGGGCGTTGCAGGTCGCTGCGGCGGCGTGCCACCACATAGTCAGGCAGCCAGCCGCGCTGGCGCAGCGTGTCCATGGCCTGGGCCTCCAGACCGGCGATGTCTGCGCCGCCCTGGCGCAGGGCTGTAGCCAGGGTCTGTAGCACGTCAGACAGTTGCACCGACTCGGCGCGTTCGTCCGGGCTCAGGTAGCTGTTGCGGGAGGACAGGGCCAGGCCGTCTTCGGCGCGGCAGGTCGTGCCGCCCACCACCTCCACCGGCAGAGCAAACTGCTGCACCATGCGGCGTATCACCAGTAGCTGCTGGTAGTCCTTTTGGCCGAATACGGCGGTGCGCCGGCCCCGGGCCTCGGAAAAAACACACTGAAAGAGCTTCATCACCACGGTGCACACGCCAATAAAAAAGCCGGGGCGGAAGTGGCCTTCGAGCAGGTCGGCAATGTCGGCCGGTGGGTGAACCTTGAAGGTCTGCGGTTCGGGGTAGAGTTCTTTCTCGTTCGGTGCAAACAGCACATCACAGCCCGCAGCCTGCAGCTGGGCGCAGTCTTTGTCCCAGGTGCGCGGGTAGCTGTCGAAGTCTTCATGCGGCAGGAACTGCAGGCGGTTTACGAAGATGCTGGCAACGGTTACGTCGCCCAGAGGCTTTGCCTGGCGCACCAGGGCCAGGTGGCCTTCGTGCAGATTGCCCATGGTTGGCACAAAGGCCGGGTGCTGGAAGCCGCCCAGGTGGGCGCGCAGTTCTTCAATGGTGTGGGCGATGAGCATCGGCTAGGTTCAAAAATAGCGCTTGTGGCCGGTAGTGGGTAGGTTGGTGACCCGCCCACTTTCTACGGCCTGCGCCTTGTAGTTATTACCAGGCGTGCTGGCTGTTGTCTGGAAAACTGCCGTCTTTCACGGCGCGTACGTAGGCTTCCATCGCGCCGCGCACACTGGTGTTGTCCAGCATGAAGTTGCGCACAAAGCGCGGCATCTTACCTAAATTGATACCCAGCATGTCGTGCAGCACCAGCACCTGCCCTGCCGTGTCCTTGCCTGCGCCTATGCCGATGGTGGCGCAGTGCTTGAGTTCGGTAGTCAGCTCGGCTGCCAGCGGGGCGGGCACCATTTCCAGTACGACCATGGCGGCGCCGGCATCTTGCAGCGCATGGGCATGCAGGCGCAGCGTGCTGGCCGATGCGTCGGAGCGGCCCTGTACCCGGTAGCCGCCCAGGGCGTGCACGGTTTGTGGCGTCAGGCCGAGATGTGCGCAGACCGGTATGCCGCGTTCCACCAAAAACTGCACGGTGTCGCTGGTCCAGCCGCCGCCTTCGAGCTTGACCATATGCGCGCCAGCCTGCATCAGCACGGCTGCGCTGCGCAGGGCTTGCTCGCGGCCTTCGTGGTAGCTGCCAAACGGCAGGTCGGCAATCACCCAGGCCGTGGCCTGGGTGCGTTGCAGGCCGCGTACCACGCTCTCGGTGTGGTAGCGCATGGTCTCCAGGCTGACGCCCACGGTGTTGTGTAGGCCCTGGCAGACCATGCCCAGCGAGTCGCCGACCAGCAAGCATTCCACGCCGGCGGCATCAGCCACGGCGGCGAAGGTGGCATCGTAGGCCGTCAGCATGGTGATCTTTTCGCCGCGGTCGTGCATTTCCGCCAGGCGGGGCAGGCTGATGGGTTTGCGCTGTGCCAGCGGGCTGGCCGGGGGCAGGGTGCCGTAGGGGGAGGCAGCGGCGACAGTGGTGGTGTTCATGGCAAGTCCTTGATGGGTTCGACCGTATTCGGGTCGAGGGGCCCGATGTTACCCAGGCGGGCCTTCAGCGACTGGGGTTGGCCGGTCAGGATGGCGGCGTAGTTGGTGGTGTTGGACAAGACCTTCTTCACGTAGTCGCGGGTCTCGGTGAACGGCACATTCTCGGCCCAGATGGCGGCCTCCAGAACTGGGCCATTGCGCCAGCTGCGGGGCCGGCCCGGGCCGGCGTTGTAGGCCGCCGCGGCCAGGGCCATGGAGCCGGTGAAGTCGTCCAGCACCAGCTTCAGGTAGCCCGTGCCGATGGTGATATTGGTGTCGCGGTCGTTCAGCTGGTCGGCGGTGAAGCCGGCCAGGCCGATTTTCTTGGCCGTCCAGCGGGCGGTGGCGGGCATCACCTGCATCAGGCCGGAGGCGCCCACGCCGGAGCGCGCGTCCATCACGAAGCGCGACTCCTGGCGTATCAGGCCGTAGACAAAAGCCGGGTCCAGGTTGATCTCCCGGCTGCGCCGCACCACCGTGTCGCGGAAGGGCATGGGGAAGCGCTGGTCAAAATCCATCACGCCCTTGGTGCGGTCGCTGGTGTTGATGCAGCGGTCCCATACTTCGCGCTGGCAAGCCAGCTCGGCGGCGGCTAGCAGCTCGCGGTCGGTCATGCCTCCACGGTCGTGCAGATTGGTGGTGTAGTTCCATTCGCGGTTGCCTTCGCTGCGCAGGCCCAGCTGGATGGCCGCCAGGCTGCGCTGCAGGCCGGGGTTGGCACGGGCCGTGTCACGCTCGTCGGCGGTGGTGCTGGTCGGGCGCGGCGGTACGGTGATCTTTTGCCCCAGCTCTTCCAGTGCCAGTTGTTCGTAGAATCCGCGCACGCCGGCAATGCTTTGCAGCAGGCGCTTGGGTTCTTCGCGGTCCAGGTCGGATTTGGCCAGGGCCTGCAGCGCGCGTGCACGCCAGTACACCCAGGTGGCGTCTTGTCGCCCGTCGTCGCCCATGGCTTCGGTGGCGTTCAGTACGTCTTTCCAGCGGCCCATGCGCAGGGCGCTGCGGGCCTTCCAGGCCAGCATGTCGTCGGTCAGGTCGCTGTCCTTGCTGACCTTGGCGAAGTAGTCCGGCGCGGCCAGCGACAGGCGCATGGCGGCCTGCTTGCCGATCACGCCCCAGGTCCAGTTGCGTTCCTCGGCGTTGAGCTGAGAGCTCCATTTGGAGTCCAGCACGCTGGCGGCGGCATCGGCATCGCTGATGGCCATCTTGATCACGGCCAGCATGATGATTTCACGCCGTGTGCGCGATAGGGCTGTGACCTTGCTGGTCAGGAATTTGGCAGGGCTGTCGTTCAGGCTGGTCAGCAGGGGCAGCGACTCGGGTGAGACGATTTCCACCGCCTTGGCGGCCATGCGCGGGCGGTTGGCCTCGACCGCCAGCCGTGCCTTGCGCCAGATGTCCAGATCCTTCAGTTTCTTGGCGGCGTAGAGCTGGCTGGCGGCTTGGGTGCAGCCGTCGTCTGCGTCGCGCTGGGCGTACCAGTTGCGGCGCACTTCTTCTGCCAGGGCTGGTTGCGAGTCGGCGCCTTGCTTGATCTGCTCAATCACCAGGGAGTAGCAGCGCACCTCGCGGTCATCCACCATGCGGTAGCGTGCGTGTTCGTCCTCGAAGGTTGCCCAATCCCGGCGCTGGCCTAGCAGCAGCAGCCAATCGTTGCGCAGGCGGTCTTCCTGGTAGCTTGCCGGAAAGCGGCTACTGAAGCTCTGCATGTCCAGCGGTGTCATTTCATCCAGGCGCAGCCGCTGGTCCCAGTAGGCAGCCCAGGGCTCCAGGATATGGCCCCGTACCTGGGGCAGCAGGGCCGCTACGCGCTTGCGGTCGCCGCGTTTGAACGCTTGGTTGATATCCAGCATGGCGCTGTCGGCGGCTGGGTCGGACTTGGGTTGGCTGCAGGCTGAGCCTGCGAATACGATACCGAGGGCGAGCGTGAACGATGTCAAAATGGCTGGAACTTGCATGTGGGGATTATGGACAACTCAATGAACGACAAGGCACTGGACAAAAAAGCCCTGCGCGAGGCGCTGGTGGCACAACGACTGGAGATGCCTGACCGCTTGGAGCGTGCCGATTTGCTGCAAAGGGTGATGCGAATCTGGTTGGTGGGCCGTACCGACACCGTGATTGGCGCCTACTGGCCCATCAAAGGCGAGTTCGACCCCTTGCCCGCCTTGCACCGCTGGAAGGAAGACGGCGAACTGCTGGACGGCCCGCAGCTCAAGCGCATTGGCCTTCCCGTGGTCAACAAGCAGCACAAGACCATGACCTTCCACGCCTGGTACCCCGGCTGCCCTATGGAAGAAGATGCCTACGGCATTCTCAAGCCGCAGGCGACCGAGCTGGTGTTCCCCACTCTGCTATTCGTGCCCTGCGTAGGCTATGCCGCCGGGGGCTACCGCCTGGGCTACGGTGGTGGTTTTTATGACCGCATGCTGGCCAGTCTGGACCCCAAGCCTTTCACGGTGGGTCTGGGCTTTACCCAGGGTTACCTGGATGAGTTCGAGCCCGAAGCGCACGACGTGCCGCTGGACGCGATCTTGAACGACAACGGCGTGGTCTGGCCAACCTAGTAGGGGTGGCAGACGTGGGCACGGGCTTGGCGCCGGCTCGAAAAGCCGATGCAACGTGCTTTGGGGCTTGCCCTTGGTGGAGGGGTTTTTTTACTGGGGCTTGTAGGCCACAACGTCGATTTCCACCTTGGCATCCACCATCAAACGGGCTTCGGTGGTGGAGCGGGCGGGTTTCTTGTCTCCAAAGTAACCCATGTAGACGCGGTTGAAGGCGCCGAAATCGCGGGCGTCTTCCAGCCACACCGTGGTCTTACACACATCCTCCAGCTTGCAGTCAGCCAGTGCCAGCACTTGCGTCAGGTTCTTCATGACTTGGCGGGTCTGCGCTTCAATGCCACCGGCCACAATCTCCCCCTTTTCATCTGCCGGCACCTGGCCGGATACATAGATGAAGTCGCCTGCGCGCACGGCGGGCGAGAAAGGGCGGGGTTGCTGGTCGGATGCGACGGGTGGATTGCCTAAATGGATCAGCGGCATGGGGGGCTCCTGTGGGCGGGTTGGTTCAGGCTCCATTCTGGCACGCAGCACTGTTTTTGCACCTCTTTGGTGAAAGTATTTTTCATAAAACAAGGGTGTTTACCTATTTTTTGGTGATTTACCTTGGCATATTCTTTGCATTGTGAAAATTACTTTCAATTCAAAGGATTCGCGATGAAGCCCTCCACCCCTGCTTTGCTCCGCCGTACGGTTCTGCTGCTGTCCATGGGCGCGGCTTTATTGCCTTGGGCTGTGCATGCACAGGCACCCAAGTCTGCCCTCAACCTGGCCATGGTGGCCGAGCCGCAAACCCTGGACCCGATGGCCAGCAGTGCCGACTTGGTGGGGACCATCATGCAGCACGTGTATGAGCCGCTGTTCACCTTCGATGCCAAGTGGAATGTGGTGCCGATGCTGGCCGAAGCTATGCCCAAGGTCTCTTCGGATGGCAAGCAATACACCATTGCCCTGCGCGCCGGCGTGCAGTTGCACAACGGCCGGGCGTTGACTGCGGACGATGTAGTCGCCAGTTTGAAACGCTGGATGGAAGTCTCGCCGCGCGGCAAGGCGCTGGCCAAAGAAGTAGATGACCTGTCTGCCAAAGGTCCGCTGACAGTGACCATCAGCCTGAAAAATCCGTACGCCCCGCTGCTACCACAGCTGGCCTTGCCATCCGGCATGGCGGCCATCATGGCCAAGGAATCCATTGCCCAGCCCCTGAAAGAATTTGTCGGCACCGGCCCGTACAAGTTCAAAGAACGCCACCCAGACCAATATGTGCTGTTGACGCGTTTTGACGGCTATAGCGCACGCAAAGAAGCTCCGAACGGCTATGGCGGCAAAAAGACGGCGGTGGTCGAAGAGCTGCGTTTCATTCCCGTGCCGAATGCCAACACCCGCGTCGAAGGCGCGTTGTCCGGACAGTTCCAGTTTGCCGACCTGCTGCCCATCGAAGCCTTGCCGCGTTTGGAAAAAGCCACCGACAAGGTGGTGCCCATCATGACGCCGTCGTTTGGCTTCCCTTACCTGGTATTCAACACCAAAGAAGGCGTGATGGCACCCGTTGCCGTGCGCCAGGCAGTGCAGACAGCGCTGGGCGAGGGCGAGATGCTGGCCGCTGGTTTTGGCGATACACGCTTCTTCACCGCGGAAGGCAACCATTTCCCCAAGGGCACGCCGTTCTATTCGGCCGCCGGTGTAGACAAATACAACGAACGCAACCCCGCCAAGGCCAAGGCGGCCGCCGCGGCTGCCGGTTACAAGGGTGACCCCATCCGCATCCTGACCAGCCGCCAGTACGACTTCCACTACAACATGGCCTTGATCATGGCCGAGCAGCTGAAGAAGGCCGGCTTCAAGGTGGACTTGAACGTGGTGGACTGGGCCACGCTGGTGCAGCGCCGCAATGACTCCAAGCTGTGGGACATCTATGTGACGCATTCAGGCCAGTTCCCCGAGCCCATGCTGTCGCCACCGCAGCTAGGTGATGGCGCGCCCGGCTGGTGGTCTACGCCCGCCAAGCAGGCTGCGCTGTCGGCGCTGAACCAGGAAACCAACCCGACCAAACGCGCCGCGCTGTGGGGCAAGGTGCAGCAGGTGGTGTACGACGAAGTGCCTTACATCAACGTCGGCAAGTTCAACAGCCTGTCGGCCAAGTCGCCTGCGCTGGAGGGCTACACACCTGCTACCTGGCCGTTCTTCTGGAACACCGGTCTGAAAAAGTAAGCCGGGTCGGCCTGGTGCCGACCTGATTTTGTCCCGTCCCTTCCACCCATTTGCAGGAAATGCCATGCCATCTCGTGTTACTGACCAGGAATTGCCCCATGCCCATGCTGACGCCAGCCGTAGAAACTTTCTCAAAGCCACGGCCGTTGTCTCTGGCCTGGGGGCTTTGGGTTTGACCGCGCTGAGCGCGCAAGCCGCCAGTGTCGGCACTGTGTATGCCTATGTGGGCACCTACACCGATGGCGGCAAGCCGTGGCGTGGTGGCCGTGGCTTGGGTGTGCACCAGTTCGCGCTGAACAGCGAAACCGGTGCCTTGCTGCCGATTGCTGGTGCGCCCGCTGCGGTATTGAATACCGGCGACGCAGCCAGCAAGCTGCGCAATCCGGCCTCGTTGGCGCGCCATCCGACGTTGCGCATGCTGTATGCCGGCAACGAGTTTTCTGCCGTGGCCGGTGCAGACAGCAGCGGCTCGGTGTCGGCCTACCGCATCGAGGCAAATGGCACGCTGTCGTTTGTCGCCGAGATCGCCTGTGGCGGCAAGGACCCGGCCTATGTCAGCGTCCATCCAGACGGCCGTTTTCTGTTCACTGCCAACTATTCCAGCGGCGACGTCAGCGTCATCGCGCTGCGCACTGACGGCAGCTTTGATACTGACAAGCCGGTAGCTATCTACAAGGATGTGGACGCCTGCGGCGGCACGCAATGCAAACCCGGCGCTGATGTGGTGCCTAAGGCCGCGCTGTCGCACGAAGGCTTTGCCACCAGCGACCACGACGGCCCGCACGCCCACATGGTGCACAGCGACCCGAGCGGCAACTTTGTGTTGGTGGCTGACCTGGGGCTGGACCGTGTCATCTCATACAAGTTTGACCGCAGCACTGGCGTGCTGAGTCAGCCCAGCAGCGTTGCGGTCTCTGAAAGCTCGGGCGCGCGGCACTTCTGCTTCCACCCGAACGGCAAGTGGCTGTACCTGGTGAACGAAGAGGCTTCAACGATTGCCTTCATGCGCTACGACGGCGGCTCGGGCGTGTTGACCCTGGTTAGCGAAACCTCTGCCTTGCCGCCGGGCTTCAAGGGCACCAGCTATGCGTCCGGTATCCGCATGCTGCCCGACGGCCAGCACTTTGTGTCCTTGAACCGTTTGCACGACTCGATCTCGCTGTTCAAGATCAATGCCGCTGGTGAGCCCAAGCTGGTGCGTGAAGAGTGGACGCGTGGCAACTACCCGCGCAGTTGTACCCTCGATCCGAGTGGCAAGTTTTTATATGTCTGCCACAACAAGCAAGGCGACAACGTGACCATCTTCCGGGTAACCAAGGGCGACATTCAATTCACCGGCCAATATGTGGCGGTGGGCAGCGCGTCCTCGATAGAGTTCTCTGCATAGGTGTTTTTGACAATGACCGCAGCGGGCTTTCGCTGCTGCGGCTGGTTTGCTTGAGGAGAAATTCTGTGTATCGCTATATTGCCTCCCGCGTCGCGGGCATGCTGGTGGTGATGGCGCTGGTAGCGGTACTGGTGTTCATCCTCACGCGGGCCGCGTCTGGCGACCCGATCTCGGTACTGCTGGGCGACCAGGCCACGGCCGAAGACATTGTGCGCGTGCAGCGCGAATACGGGCTGGACCAGCCCCTTGTTGTGCAGTTCGGCTACTGGCTGAAAGAACTGGCGCACGGGAATCTGGGCCAGTCGATCTTTCTGCAGCGTCCTGTGACCCAGGCGCTGTGGGAGCGGGCCGAGCCCACCACCTTGCTGGCGCTGCTGGCCGTGGCCATCGCCGCGCTGATCGGCGTGCCCAGCGGCATCGTTTCTGCGGTGTACCGCGGCAAGTGGATAGACCAAGTGGTGACCGGGCTGGCGATGCTCGGCGCCAGCATTCCCAGCTTCTGGCTCGGCCTGGTGCTTATGCAGATTTTTGCGGTGGCGCTGGGTTGGTTTCCTGTGTCCGGCTACGGCGATCCCGGGGCGACTCTGGTGGAGCGACTGCACTACCTGGTGCTGCCGGCTACCGTGCTCGGGTTGCTGAATTCTGCGCTGATCATCCGCTTCACCCGCGCGTCCATGCTCGACGTCCTGGAAGAGGACTATGTGCGCACCGCCCGCGCCAAGGGTTTGACGGAGAAGGTCGTCATCCTCAAGCATGCGCTGCGCAACGCGCTGGTGCCCATCGTCACCGTGTTGGGCCTGACCACGGCGCTAATGATCGGCGGTGCGGTGGTGACCGAGACCGTGTTCGGCCTGCCCGGCGTTGGCAACCTGGTGGTGAATGCCGTGCTGCGGCGCGACTATCCGGTGATCCAGGGCGCCCTGCTGGTGATCGCGGTGATCTACGTGGTCATCAATTTCCTGGTGGACCTGCTGTACATGCTGGTCGATCCGCGCGTGAAGTACTGAGCCAGAGTCCGTATGAAAATCCCCCACGTTCTCCAAAAATTATTCCGCCGCCGCATCGTGCTGGTGGCCGCTATGTGCTTGCTGCTGGTGGTCATCGTGGCGCTGTTTGCCAATGTGCTGACGCCGTTTGATCCGAACGACACGGCGGTCAGCCAGCGCCTGTCCAAGCCGACGATGGAGCATATCCTGGGCACCGATGAACTCGGCCGCGACCTGTTCGCCCGCATTGCATTTGGAGGGCGTTATTCGCTCACCATCGCCGCCCTGACTGCGGGAGGTGCTATTGTTTTTGGTACCTTGTTCGGCCTGCTGGCCGGCTTCTTCCGCAAGCTGGATGCGCCGGTGATGCGTGTCGTCGACGCGATGATGTCCTTCCCCGACATCCTGCTGGCGATTGCGCTGGTGGCAATCCTCGGCCCGTCGATGCTGAATGTGGTGCTGGCCCTGGTGCTGGTCTACACGCCGCGCGTGGCGCGGGTGGTGCGGGCTTCGACCCTGGTGGTGCGCGAGCTGCTGTTTGTCGAAGCTGCGCGGGCGCTGGGTGTGTCCACCGGCCGCATTCTGTGGCGGCACATCCTGCCGAACCTGATGTCACCCATCCTGGTGCAGACCTCGTTCATCTTTGCCTATGCGATCCTGGCCGAGGCCGCCTTGTCCTTTCTGGGTGTCGGCGTGCCACCCGAGATTCCCACCTGGGGCACGATGGTCGCCGGCAGCCAGCAGTATGCGCAGCAGGCGCTGTGGATCGTGCTGTTCCCTGGCCTGGCCATCATCCTGACGGCGTTGTCGCTGCAACTGCTGGGTGACGGCGTGCGCGACGTGCTGGACCCCCGGTTGAAGAAGTCCCTATAAAACCATGTCTATCCCCACGACCCCCCCGACTCCCAGCCACACACGGCTGGATGTACGCCATCTCAGCACCTTCTTTGACACCGACGAGGGCCTGATCCGCTCGGTGGCCGATGTCAGCTTCCAGATCCATCCGGGCCGCACCACCGCACTGGTGGGCGAGTCTGGTTCAGGCAAATCGGTCACCAGCCTGACCTTGATGCGCCTGCTGTCGCGCACCGCCAGAACCCAGGTCAGTGGCGAAGCGCTGTTCACCCAGCGCGACGGCCGCACGGTGGACCTGCTGAAGCTGCCCGAGTCGCAGATGCGCGCCATCCGCGGCAACGAGATCGCGATGATCTTCCAGGAGCCGATGACCAGCTTGAACCCGGTTTTCACCGTTGGCGAGCAGATAGCAGAATCGGCCCGCCTGCACCTGGGCCTGGACGCCACCGCCGCGATGGCCCACGCCCAGCGCATGCTGGAGCTGGTGGAAATTCCGGCTGCCGCCCAGCGCGTCAAAGAGTACCCGCATCAGCTGTCCGGCGGCATGCGCCAACGCGTGATGATCGCGCTGGCCATGGCCTGCAACCCGACGCTGCTGATCGCTGACGAGCCCACCACCGCGCTGGACGTGACCATCCAGGCGCAGATCCTGGCGCTGATGCGGCGCCTGCAGGCCGAGACCGGTATGGGCATTCTGTTCATCACCCACAACCTGGGCGTGGTGGCCCACCATGCCGACGAGGTGGCGGTGATGTATGCCGGGCGCATCGTCGAGGCAGCCCCCGTGGTCGAGCTTTTCGCCCAGCCGCGCCATCCCTACACCCAGGGCCTGCTGGCCTGCCTGCCGGCGCAGCAGCGCAAGCGCGCGCTGAACGTAGACGGCAAGCGCCGCCTGTACGCCATCCGCGGCCAGGTATCGAGCCCCTTGTCACCGCCGCCAGGCTGCGCATTTGCACCGCGCTGCGACCTGGTGTTGCCGCTGTGCCAACAGGCGATACCGGCACTGGTGGAAGAAAGCCCTGGCCGCAGAGCCCGCTGCGTGTTGCCGATAGAGCAGCGCAATCTCATGCAGCACAAGGAGGCTGCATGAGCGAAGCCCTGATCGAGGTGCGCGGCCTCCACAAATATTTCGGCGCCAGCACGCGCCCGGTGCGCGCGGTGGACGATGTGTCGTTCGCCATCCAGCGCGGCGAAACCCTGGGCTTGGTGGGCGAGTCGGGCTCCGGCAAAAGCACCATAGGCCGCACTTTGCTGCGCCTGGTGGAAAGCACGCAAGGCCAGGTGCTGTACCGTGGCGAAGACCTGGGCAAGGTGTCCGACAGCCGTATGCGCGCACTGCGCAGCAAGCTGCAGATGATCTTCCAGGACCCGTATGCCAGCCTGAACCCGAAGATGCGCATCCGCGACATTCTGGGCGAAGCGCTGCAGGTACATGGCCTGCACAGCGGAAAGCAAGCCCGCGCAGCGCGCATCGCCGAGCTGCTCGAAACCGTGGGCTTGCGGCCTGAGCATGCGGCGCGCTACCCGCACGAGTTCTCGGGCGGCCAGCGCCAGCGCATCGGCGTGGCGCGGGCCTTGGCGGTGGAGCCGGAATTCATCGTCGCCGACGAGCCGCTGTCGGCACTGGATGTGTCCATCCAGGCGCAGGTGGTGAACCTGCTGTGCGACCTACGTGACAAGCTGTCGCTGACCATGCTATTCATCTCGCATGATCTGGACGTGGTCGAATACCTGTGCGACCGCGTGGTCGTGCTCTACCTGGGCCGGGTGATGGAGGTGGCGCCGACGGCCGATCTGTTCCGCCAGCCGCTGCACCCGTACACACAGGCGCTGCTGGCCGCATCGCCCAAGCCCGACCCGCAGCACAAGAGCGTGCACGTGCCGCTGCAGGGCGACATCCCCAGCCCCATCGACCCGCCGTCTGGCTGCGTCTTCCGTACCCGCTGCCCGCACGCGATGGCGCTGTGCGCCGAGCAGCGCCCTGAACTCAAAGACCTGGGGCAGGGCCGTTTCAAGGCCTGCCTGCGCGATGATCTACCCCTGGTGAACATGGAATGAATATGACTCTGCAAGATATCCTGGACCCCCAACTCGACGCCTCGTTCAAAGGCTTCCCGCAGAACACGGCTCCGCTGCGCCGTTCTGCCGTAGCAGCGCAAGGCTGGAATGTGCTGGACGGCGATCTGCCGCTGCCATTGGCCATCGTCAAGCGCGACGCCGTCACACACAACCTGTCGTGGATGCAGCGTTTCGCCACCGAGCGTGGTGTCGATATGGCGCCGCACGGCAAGACCACCATGTCGCCCCAGCTGTTCCAGCGCCAGCTGGATGCCGGCGCCTGGGGCCTGACCTTTGCCACCGTCGGCCAGGTACGCGCTGGCGCCACCACCGGCGCACGCCGCTGCCTGATTGCCAACCAGGTGCTGACCGTCTCCGACTTGCAAGGCATACAGAGCCTGCAGCAGGAGTTCGCCGGCCTGCGCATCGCCTTTTTGGTGGATTCGCTGGCCCAGTTGGCATTGATTGAAGCCTGGTTCAGCGCCCGCCCGCAAGCCACGCCGTTTGAAGTGATGATCGAGATCGGCGTGCCCGGCGGCCGGACCGGCTGCCGCACCCATGCAGATGCCCTGGCCCTGGCCGAGCGTGTGCACCTGAGCGCGGCAGTGCGCCTGGTCGGTATTGAATGCTACGAAGGCGGCGGCGCCAGCGGCAAGACCGAACCCGACAGCGCCTACGCCGATGCCCTGATGCAGCGCGTCGCCGCCATCGCCCTGGCCTGCGACGCGGCAGGCTGGTTTGCTGATGACGAGGTTTTGATAACAGCCGGCGGCTCGGCGATTTTTGACTTGGTGGCGCAGCAGCTGAAGCCTCAGTTGTCGCGCCCGGTGCGCGGCCTGCTGCGCTCGGGCTGCTATTTGACGCACGACCACGGTTTCTACAAACGCATGGTGAATGCGGTGAACCAGCGCCTGGGCTGCGAGGACGGCCTGCACCCGGCGATCGAAGTCTGGGCCACGGTGCAGTCCTGCCCCGAGCCCGGCCTGGCGATCCTGGCTGTGGGCCGGCGCGATCTATCGTATGACCTCGATCTGCCCACGCCAATTGCCTACAGTCCGCGCGGTGGCCGCAGCATCAGCACCGCACCCGCCGACTGGACCGTCAGCGCGCTGAACGACCAGCATGCCTATTTGCGCTGGACGGAAGCCGGCAGCGCTTTGCTGCAGGTCGGCGACCGCGTGGCGCTGGGGATTTCGCACCCTTGCACCACCTTCGACAAATGGCGCTGGATGCCGGTGGTCGATGCCGACTACGGCGTCTGCGATGCGCTGGTGACCTGTTTCTGAAAGCCTGCATGTCCTCTGGCGTACTCCAAAAAATTGCGGCCCTGATGGTCAGCGCACCGGCCGGCCGGCGCAAGGTGCTGGCCCTGGTGCTGCAAGACCCCGAACGTGTGCTCGACGAAAGTTTTGAAGCCCTGGCCCAGCGCGCCGGCAGCTCGGTGCCGACCATCATGCGCACCTGCCGCGACCTGGGCTACCCGGGCCTGCGCGAATTCAAGCTGGCGCTGGCGCAGGAGATGGCCGTCGGCGGCTCGCCGCTGCACCGTAAGGTACGGTTGGAGGACGATGCCGCCCAGGTGATTACCAAGGTGATCAAAGGCGCGGCTTCGGCCATCAACAGCGTGCCGGCCCAGCTGAGTGTGGAGGCGGTGGAAGCCGCCGCCCGCGCCATGGCGGCGGCCACGCGGGTCGATTGCTACAGCGTGGGTGCCACATCGAGCTTCATGGCCTCGGATATGCAGGCCCGTCTGTTCCGCCTGGGCCTGGTGGCCAATGCCTATCTGGACATGCATTTGCAGCTGGTATCGGCCGCTACGCAGATGCCCGGCGGCGTGGTGTTTGCCATCTCGCACGTGGGGCGCATGCCCTCGCTGATCGAGGCCGTGGATGTGGCGCGCAGCCAGGGCGCCACGGTGATTGCGCTGACCCAGCAAGACAGCCTGCTGGCCCAGCATGCCGACATCGTGCTCGGCATCCATGTGCCCGAAGACCCGGTGATGCACGTCGGCACCGAAGCCTATCTAGTGCATTTGACCGTCATTGAAATTCTGACCGTGCTGGTGGCCCAGCGCCTGGGCGACCAGGCGGTGAAGCGGCTGGGTGGCGTGCACGAGATCCTCAGCACCCGTGGCGTAGACATGCGGCACCACCCGCAGCTCAACTGGGGGGTAAACCCTGCGGATTCGGGAGACGCCGCATGACGGGAGCTGCTGTGCTGCTGGAGCAAGGCCGCATCATCGACGGCACGGGCGCACCCGCCTGGGTGGGTGACGTGCTGCTACAGGGTGACCGCATTGTGGCCATGGGCCCCAAGCTCGCCATAGACCTGCCCGAATTGCAGCGTGTGGATTGCCGCAACCGCGTGATCGCCCCCGGCTTCATCGACGTGCACACCCATGACGACAACCTGGTACTGCAGTCGCCCGGCATGTGGCCCAAGCTGTCGCAGGGCATTACCACGGTGGTGACCGGCAACTGCGGTATTTCGCTGGCGCCCTACCAGGTACCGCAGCCATTGCCGCCGCTGAATCTGCTGGGCCAGGATTCGTTCAAATACCCGGCCTTTGACGCTTATACCGCAGCCGTGGAACAGGCCCGGCCGGCGGTGAATGTCGCCTCGCTGATTGGCCACACCACCTTGCGCTTTGCCTGCATGGCCGATATGGACAAACCCGCCAGCGCCGACGAGCTGGACCGTATGTGCGCGCTGCTGGCCGAATGCATGGCGCAGGGCGCGACCGGCCTGTCATCCGGCCTGTTCTACGAGCCTGCGTTTGCTGCGCCGATGGAAGAGGTGGTACGCCTGGCCCAGGTGGTTGCGCAGTTCGACGGCGTTTACTCAACCCATTTGCGCAGCGAGATGGCGGCCATCATCGAGGCCTTGCATGAGGCCGGCGACATTGCCCACATCGCTGGTGTGCCGCTGGTCATCTCGCACCACAAATGCGCCGGCCCGGCGAACTGGGGCCGCACGTTGCAGACCCTGCCACTGATCGAGGAAATGGCCCGGCGCCAGAGCGTGGCCATGGACGTGTACCCCTACCTGGCCGGCTCCACCGTGCTGCGCGAGGACCTGGTGGACGGAGTGATCGACGTGCTGCTCAGCTGGTCGACCCCGCACCCGGAAATGGTCGGTCGCCTGCTGGCCGACATTGCGGCAGAGTGGGGCGTGGACCAGCAAACCGCCTGCCAGCGCCTGCAGCCCGGCGGCGCCTGCTACTTCCAGATGCACGAGGACGATGTGAAGCGCGTGCTGGCGCACCCCTTGAGCATGATTGGCTCGGATGGCTTGCCGCACGACCAGCATCCGCATCCGCGCCTGTGGGGTGCGTTCCCGCGCGTGCTGGGCCGCTACGTGCGCGACGAGCAGTTGTTCACGCTGGAGCAGGCGGTCTACAAGATGACCGGCCTGTCGGCGCGCAACTTCCGCCTGCACCAGCGCGGCCAGCTGCAGCCCGGCTGGTTTGCCGACGTGGTGGTGTTTGACCCGGCGCGGGTGCAGGACCTGGCCAGCTACGCCAGCCCGCTGGAGCGTTCGATCGGCATCGAGCAGGTGTTCGTCAACGGCCGGCTGGCTTGCGAAGCCGCATCTGAAGGTGTGCTGCAGCGCGCTGGCCGCATGCTCACGCGTCAGTCGAAGTGATCCACCGTGTCAGGGTCCGGTGTATCGCCTATGGCTTTGCGCGTGGCCAGGGCTTGTAGCTGCAACCAAGCGCAGAAGGCCTTGATCTCTGGTCGCTCGGCGCTGCGCGGGCCGACCACCATCCAGTAGGCCACGGGCGAGTCCAGCCGCATATGCGGCAGTATTTCCACCAGATCACCACTGGCCAGGCTGTCGGCAATCAGGGGCATGCGCGCCAGCGCGATACCCTGCCCGGTGAGCGCGGCCTGGGCGATCTGGTGGGCATAGTTGAAGAACATCCAGCGCTTGGGTTCTATGTGCTCCAGCTGGTGTACCTCGAACCAGCGCCGCCAAGACAGCCATTCCAGGTGGTTCGCACGGTGTGCGTCACCGGCCTCGATCAGTGCGAAATGCGCCAGATCTTCGCCGCGCGCCAGGGGCTGGCCGGTTTTCAGCAGCCAGGGACTGGCCACGGCGGTCAGCTGTTCGCCAAACATGCGCACTGCGCCCGGCGGCACCATGTCGGCTTTGGCGTAGCGCAGGGCCAGGTCCACATCGGCGGTTTCCAGGTCGATCAAGTTGTCGGTGGCGTCGATGCGGATGTCGATGTCGGGGTACTCGCTTTGGAAGGCTTCCAGCCGGGTGATCAGCCACATGGATGCAAACGAGGCCCAGGTGCTGACGGCCACGCTTTTGCGCCCGGCGCTGCGCCGGATCATGCGCACCGTGCTGTCCAGCTGCTCCAGCGCATGCGTCACGCTGCGCATCAATTGCGAGCCCGCGCCAGTCAGCTCCACGGCCCGGGTGTGGCGCAGGAAGAGGGGCACGCCGACCTCTTCCTCCAGCGCCTGGATCTGCCGGCTGACGGCCGACTGCGTCAGCGCCAGCTCTTCGGAGGCGGCGCGGAAGTTCAGGTGCCGGGCCACGGCGGTGAAGGCGCGCAGCTGGCCCACGCTGATGGGGCGGGTGCGTAAATGGGTTTGCGGTTGGAGCATGGGGTGAGTTTGCCATTCATGCGGTTTGGGAATCAATAGCCGGGGTCTATTTCATTGGACCCCTGGGCTGGCAAGAACGATGATTCATTCCCGAAACGACATTATCTGGAGTACACCATGTCTACCACCCTTGCATTGCAATCCACTCTTTCTGCGGCCGCTTTGACGGAATGCTGGAAGCTGGATGCGGGGCACGCCACCACGTTGCAACCGCGCCAGCCTGGCGTGTTCCGTGTGGCGCAGGGGAAGATTTGGGCCACTATGGACGGCCCGCACGCCGGCCACACCATGGTGCTGGGCGACCACATCCTGGAAGCCGGTGACAGCCTGAACCTGCATGCCGGCCAGCGTCTGGTGGTGGAGACCTGGGCCCTGGGCGATGAGTCTGGCCAGGCTGGGGCCGCCTATTTCAGCTGGGAGCCCCAGACCGAGGCGGTCTGGGATGGCCGCCAGGAAGCCGCCAGCGCCGGTGCCCAGTGGCGCGGCGGCGTGGTTCAGCCGGGCCGCGACCTGGCTCTGGCCCTGCGTTCCGCCGCCACGGCCAGCGGGCGCCTGGCTATGGGTTTGGTGGGCCTGGGCGATACCTTGGTAGCCGGGCGTGGCCGCACGGCTTGAGTCTGGGTGCTATTGAATATGTAGCTACTTGTGCAGGTTTTACCTGCGCTAGAGGCTGATTTTCTTGATTGGCTACTTGTCTCAGATCGTGACCACGTACATTCAAAACCCCGTTCGCCCTGAGCTTGTC
>JAPLPK010000159.1 GCA_026400275.1 Burkholderiales bacterium | reverse complement strand
TGCCGGTGAGTGTGTCCATCTCGGCGGGTATCGCTATGTTTCCGGCTGATGGTGACAATTTCGACGCTCTGTTTGGCCGAGCGGATTCAGCCCTGTATGCCGCCAAGCGTGGTGGCCGGGGAACCTACCAGTTTGCCGATGCCACCATGAACGAGGCTGCGCTGGAGCGCTTGCGTATAGAGTCGGCCTTGCGCCGGGCGATTGAAAATAATGCCTTGCGCCTGGAGTACCAGCCTCTGATCCATCTGCCCAGCGGGCGTGTGATTGGTGTCGAGGCCTTGTGCCGCTGGGACCACCCCGAGCGCGGCGCAATTCCTCCTGGCGTGTTTATACCGATTGCCGAAGACTGCGGCGTGATCGAAGCTCTGGGGGGATGGGTGCTGAAGACGGCAGCCTTGCAGCTTCGCGCTTGGCACGATGCCGGCCGTCCTGATTTGATGATGGCAGTGAATCTGTCGGCCCGGCAGTTCCAGCGCGGCGTGGTGCTTAAGCAGGTGGAGGAGGCATTGGATGTTTCCGGCATTCCACCCGATTGTCTGGAGCTGGAGTTGACCGAAAGCGTGCTGCTGCACGACGGTGAAGCGGTCACCGCCGTGCTGCGCCGACTGCAGGCCTTGGGCGTGAAGCTGTCTATCGACGACTTTGGCACCGGCTATTCCAGCTTTGCGTATTTGCGGCGTATCAAGTTCGACAAGATCAAGATCGACCAGTCTTTTGTGCGCGACCTGATCGACGACCCGGACAACGCCGCCATTGTGCGCGGCATGATCTCGCTGGCCTTGAGCCTGGGTTTGCCGGTACTGGCCGAGGGGGTGGAAACCGAGGCGGTAGCCCATCGCCTGCGCCATCTGCAGTGCACCTATGCCCAGGGCTACCACTTTGCCCGGCCTTTGCGCCCCGAGGTGTTTGCGCAGCAGCAGGGGGTGGGCACAGCTCCTGCCTAGCCGGGCTTGCCGGAAACACGGCACCTACAATCAAGATATTTCCAAACCGTAACAATTCGCGTCACGCCAGAAGCACCACGCCCGCCGTCCAGAGACACCGCAGAACTGGCTATGCCAGGCTGCTAGTGTTGCCCCCTGCAAGAGGGGGCGAAAGACGCGCAGCGCTGCAGCCTGGGGTTGAGCCACAAACCTTTTATGAAAATTCTTATCTCCAACGACGATGGTTACCAGGCCGCTGGCATTGTTGCGCTGTATGAGGCCCTGAAAGACGTGGCCGAGGTCGAGGTGGTTGCGCCCGAGCACAACAACAGCGCCAAGTCGAATGCACTGACCCTGTACTCCCCGCTGTACGTGCACCAGGCCAGCAACGGTTTCCGCTATGTGAATGGCACCCCGGCGGATTGCGTGCACATCGCGCTAACCGGCTTGCTGGGTTACCGGCCGGACATGGTGATCTCCGGTATCAACAATGGCGCCAATATGGGCGACGACACCATTTACTCCGGCACCGTGGGCGCGGCCATGGAAGGCTATTTGTTCGGTATTCCGTCCCTGGCCTTTTCGCAAACCCAGAAGGGCTGGCAGCACCTGGATGCCGCAGCCCAGACTGCTCGCAATCTGGTGCTGCGCATGACCCAGCAGCAGCTGGTGGGTGCCCAGCCGTTCCTGTTGAACATCAACATCCCCAACTTGCCGCTGGAAGAGCTCAAGCCCCTCAAGGTGTGCCGCCTGGGCCGCCGCCATGCGGCCGAAAAAGTCATCACCATGGACAGTCCGCGTGGCGACACCATGTACTGGATAGGCGAGGCCGGTCGTGCCAAGGACGATGCAGAAGGCACCGACTTCCACGCCAGCCTGCAGGGCCACGTGACCATGACACCCCTCAAAGTGGATCTCACCGACCACGACCACCTGGGTTACTGGGCGCAGACTGCAGCCCATCTCGCCGGCGCATAGCGGCGGTGGATTCCATGACCCAACGTCCCCGCTTTCCTGCGCAGCTGGATCTCTCCTCTGGTGCCCCATCCGGCAAGACGGTTGCTATAAAAAAAGTAGCTGCTACCGCAGTTATTTCAAGCGACAGGGGCTTAAAAAGCTTTGAACATGCACCGGCACCCGGCCACGGCATGGACTCGGCAGCTGTGCGTGCGCGCATGGTGCAGAAGCTGGCGGCCATGGGCATAGGCTCGGTAGCTGTGCTGCGTGCCATGGGCCAGGTAGAACGCCATCGCTTTGTCGATACCGCCTTGGTGAACCAGGCCTATGAAGACACCAGCCTGCCCATCGGCCTGGGCCAGACTATCTCCAAGCCCAATGTGGTGGCCCGCATGGCCGAGCTATTGCTGGATTCGCCGCTGGGCCATGCTGGCCCGCTGGGCCGCGTGTTGGAGATCGGTACGGGCTGCGGCTACCAGGCGGCGGTGTTGGCGGTGCTGGCACGCGAGGTCTACAGCATCGAGCGTCTGCGCGGTCTGCATGACAAGGCCCGAGCCAATTTGCGGCCGTTTCGTCTGCCGAATGTGCACCTGTTGTTCGGCGACGGCATGGTGGGCTACGCCAAGGGGGCGCCCTATGCGGGCATCATCGCCGCTGCGGGCGGCGAGGCGATTCCCCAGGCGTGGCTGGACCAGTTGGCCGTAGGTGGGCGCCTGGTGGCACCCATGGTGACGCCCGGGGGGCAGCAGGCTTTGGTGGTCGTGGATAAAACGGCCAAAGGTCTGCAGCAGCAATTGCTCGAGGCCGTTCACTTTGTCCCTCTAAAATCAGGGATTGCTTGAACAGGAATTACACATGCTCGCTTTGCGTCCTCAGGATTGGAAATACACGGCCGCCGTTTTGGCCGTACTGGCCGTGGTCGGCTGCTCCAGTACCAGTTTGCACAAAGCTCCGGTAGAAGACCGTGGTACGGGGGCAGTGCGCACCCAGTCGTCCGTTGTCGTTGCGCCGGCCGATGCCGCTCCCGCCAAACCCTTGCCCGGCGCCGAAAATGCGGGCAAGCCTGGTTATTACACCGTGCGCCCCGGAGACACGCTGATCCGCATCGGCCTGGACAACGGCCAAAGCTGGAAAGATATTGCACGCTGGAACGGCTTGGACAACCCCAATCTGATCGAAGTCGGCCAGGTGCTGCGGGTGATCTCGCCGAACGCTACGGCCACTGAAACGGGCGTGGTGACGCGCCCGGTCGCCAGCTCTACCGTGACGGCGGCTGCGGTGCCTGCAGCCAGTGCTGCGGCCAATGCTGCCACCAGCCCGGCCAGCGCCGCCAGCAAGCCGGTGGCACCCGTATCAGCGGCTCCAGTGGCCCCTGTGGCCACAGGGGGTGACGACGACGTGGCTTTCATCTGGCCCACCAGTGGCAGCCAGATCGCTGGTTTCGACGAAGCCAAGAACAAGGGCTTGGACCTGGGTGGCAAGGCGGGTGACCCGGTGCTGGCCGCCGCCGATGGTCGCGTGGTCTATGCCGGTGCTGGATTGCGCGGCTATGGCAATCTGCTGATCCTGAAGCACAACAACACCTATCTGACGGCTTATGCCCACAACCAGACCCTGCTGGTCAAGGAAGACCAGTCGGTGCGCAAGGGCCAGAAGATCGCCGAGATGGGCAGCAGCGACACCGACCGTGTGAAGCTGCACTTCGAGATCCGGCGCCAGGGCAAGCCGGTCGATCCGACCAAATACCTCCCCAACCGGTAAATACCATGCAAAAGCTTGACGTATCCGCTAAGACCTTGGTCGTGGATGCGTTGGGCGAAGATGCCGCGCCTGAGGCAGACGCCGTGCCTTTGGCGGGTGACGGCCTGGCCTCCTGGCTCGCCACCGGCGGAGAAATCCACGACGCGCTCACTCTGTATCTGCGCGATGTGCGCCGCACCGAGCTGTTCACCGCCAGCGAAGAGTTCGATATGGCGGTGCGTGCCCGGGCTGGCGACTTCGCGGCCCGCCAGGCCATGATTGAACACAATCTGCGCCTGGTCGTGAGCATCGCCAAGGCCTATTGGGGACGCGGTGTGCCCATGGGCGATTTGATCGAGGAAGGCAATCTGGGCCTGATGCATTCCATCGACAAGTTCGAACCCGACCGGGGCTTCCGCTTCTCCACCTACGCCACCTGGTGGATACGCCAGTCGGTCGAGCGTGCGGTGATGCAACAGGGCAGGGTGATACGTTTGCCGGTGCATGTGGTGCGCGAGCTGCAACAGGTGCTGCGCGCGCGCCGCACGCTGGAGCATGACCCGGTATTTGCCGCGCTGCGCCCGGACGGCGTGCGGGTCGATGATGTCGCTGCGCTGATGGGCCGCGACGAGCACGAGGTGGCCGACCTGCTGGCCCTGGCAGAAACACCGCGCTCACTGGACTCCACCTTTGACCGTTCGGAAGACGGCCAGACCCTGGGCGATACCTTGACTGATGAGAATGCGCTGGACCCTGCCGCGCACACCCAGATCCACGAGGTGGAACGCCTGCTGGAAGCCTGGACTGGCACCCTGACCCGGCGCGAGCGTGAGGTGCTGGACGGCCGCTTTGGCCTGCACAACCGTGAACCCGAAACCCTGGATACTTTGAGTGTGCGCCTGGGCCTGACCCGCGAGCGGGTTCGCCAGGTGCAAAACGAGGCCCTGCGCAAGCTGCGCATCCAACTGGGCCGCAATGGCGTAGACAAGGAGGCTTTGCTGTAATGCGTGTGTATGTTTATTTGTTGCGCTGGGTTGTGCTGCTGGGTGTGAGCCTCTTGGCTGCGTGTGCGGGCACCGGGCCGCGCAGCACCACCATCAGCACCGAGAAGATCGAGTCGCTGCTGGCGCAGCGCTTCCCCTACACCGGGCGCATCGGCCCGCTGTTTGAAATCCAGGCCCAAACGCCCCAGGTGCGCATGCTGCCCGAGCGCAACCGTGTTGGCACAGTGCTGCAGATCCAGGTGTCCGAGCGCCTGGGCCGCAATGTGTTCAATGGCACATTGGATGTGGACTATGGGCTGCGCTTTGAGCCCAGCGACCAGACCATCCGCCTGGTCGATCTGCACGTCAACAGTCTGGACTTTGGCGGCGTGCCCGAGCGCTACCAAAGCCTGGTGCAAGGCCTGGCACCCCAGTTGGCCGAGCGCTTGCTGGATGACGCTAGCCTCTACCAGGTGAGCGCCAAGAACATGGCCGCCGTGGAAGGCATGGGCTATGTACCCGGCAGCCTGGAGGTGACACCGCAGGGCCTGCGCATCACCTTGCAGCCCAAACCTGCGCAGTAGTCATTTGCTATTAAAAAAAGAGCGGCTGGCGCAGGTAATACATGCGCCAGCCGCTCTTTTTATTTAAATCCAGGCCCGCGCGCGGGCTGCCTTTTAATGCGTGCCTTGCTCCAGGAAGCGCTGCGCATCCAGTGCGGCCATGCAGCCGGTACCGGCGCTGGTGATGGCCTGACGGTAGATGTGGTCTTGCACGTCACCCGCAGCAAACACGCCAGGCACGCTGGTCATGGTGGCAAAGCCTTGCAGGCCGCTGCGGGTGACGATGTAGCCGTCTTTCATTTCCAGCTGGCCTGCGAAGATCTCGGTATTTGGCTTGTGGCCAATGGCGATGAAGCAGCCTTTGAGTTCGATGTCCGTGGTGGCATCGCTCTGGGTGCTTTTCAGGCGAACGCCTGTTACGCCGGATGCGTCACCCAGCACCTGTTGCAGCGTGTGGAATAGCTTCAGCTCGATCTTGCCCTCGGCAACTTTTTCGTGCAGCTTGTCCACCAGAATGGCCTCTGCCTTGAAGCTGTCGCGGCGGTGCACCAGGGTGACCTTGCGGGCGATGTTGGACAGGTACAGCGCTTCTTCCACAGCGGTATTGCCGCCGCCGACCACGCACACATCTTCACCACGGTAGAAGAAGCCGTCGCAAGTGGCGCAGCCAGACACGCCTCGGCCCATGAAGGCGGTTTCGGACTCCAGACCCAGGTACTGCGCAGATGCACCAGTGGCCAGGATCAGGGCGTCGCAGGTGTAGCTGCCGCTATCGCCGGTCAGGGTGAAGGGGCGCTTGCTGAAGTCCACGGTGTTGATGTGGTCGAAGATGATTTCGGTCTTGAAGCGCTCGGCATGCTCCTGGAAGCGCTGCATCAGCTCCGGGCCTTGCACGCCCATGACGTCGGCGGGCCAGTTATCTACTTCGGTGGTGGTCATCAGCTGGCCGCCCTGGGCGATGCCGGTGATGAGTACAGGGTTCAGGTTGGCGCGGGCGGCGTAGATGGCGGCGGTATAGCCGGCAGGGCCCGAGCCCAAAACCAAAACCTTGGCATGTTTAATCGTAGACATGTATGAAAACCTGTAGTGAAAATAGGAAGGTGCCGTGTACAGTTTGCGTCTTGCTATCGAAATGCAAGTCGGCGCGGCTGTTAGGCGCGTTGAATGTGACGGCTATGGGTTGAAATTTTGCCCCAGATTGTATGAACCCACGGCTTGCAGGGTTCAGCGCAGTTGTCCATGCTGTGTGCCGAGCTCGGGCTGGGCCCAGGCGGATGTGTCTTTTTAAGAGGAAATGCGAATGTCAATGTTGTCCAACATAGAGCTGCTGTTACGCGTTCCCCTGTTTTCCAGCATGACGTCCGAGCAGGCGGACGTCGTGGCCAAGGCGGTCACCAAGCGGCGTTTCAAGCGTGGCGAGGTGATCGTGGAGCAGGGCCTCAAGTCCGACACGCTGTTTATCGTGCTTAGCGGCCGGGCCCGGGTGTTGACCACCGACGGTCGGGGCCGCGAAGTGATCCTGGCCACGTTGCAAATGGGTGACTATGTGGGGGAGATGAGCCTGATCGACCACGAACCGCATTCGGCCACTGTGCAGGCCGATGCCTTGACCGACTGCCTGGTGCTGGGCCGCGCTGAATTCGAGCATTGTCTGGAAGGCAACACCGCCATGGCCCGGGCCGTGATGACCGGGCTGGTCAAGCGGCTGCGCCGTGCTGACCAGAAGATCGAGTCTCTGGCCTTGATGGATGTGTATGGGCGCGTGGCCCATGTGTTGTTGGAGTCTGCCGCCCATGACGTGAACGGCCAGATGGTGATACGAGACAAGATCTCCCGCCAGGACGTGGCCAAGATGGTGGGCGCATCGCGCGAGATGGTTAGTCGGGTGATGAAGGATCTGGAAGAGCGTGGCTATATCGTCAGCCAGGACAATGGTTCCACCCATATTCAGTCGGTGCTGGGCAGTCTGATTTAAGCGATTGGCAGTCCTATACGGGCTGTTACATCTTGCGTGGAGTGCGTGGTCGCCGAGCCCCATTCGGGGTGGTGGGCATGGGGTAAGCTAAGGGCAGTTCTCTCTGCCCATGACTTATTCTCTCAATACCCTCAATTCATCTGGTCCAGTGGTGTCGCCGGTGCGCACGGGCCTGAACCGCTTTGCGCGTGAAATCGGTCTGATCCTGGGGCTGCTGGCCCTGGTGTTCTGGCTCATGTCCATGTTGGGCTACACCTTGCAAGACCCCGCCTGGTCTACTTCCGGCCAGAGTACGGTGGTGCGCAACTGGGGCGGGCGTTTGGGGGCCTGGATCGCCGATCTCAGTTATTTCAGCCTGGGCTTTTCTGTGTGGTGGTGCTTTGCTGCCGGCGTGCGCGCCTGGCTGGCCGCCCTGGCCGACTGGATGCGCGGCCATGCCCCGGATGAACGCGCCCAGCAGCCTGCGTCGCGTCTCAGCGGCAATGCCTGGACTTTCTGGATCGGCCTGGTCGTTCTGCTGTGCGCCAGCACCGGGTTGGAATGGTCTCGCCTGTACCGGCTGGAGCCGCAGCTGCCAGGCCAGGTGGGTGGAGCGCTGGGCTATTTGATGGGCCCGTTTGGCGTGAAGTGGCTGGGTTTCACTGGCTCCGGCCTGGTGTGGATTACGCTGGGTGTGATCGGCGTGTCGGCGGTGTTCCGCTTTTCCTGGAGCCAGGTTGCTGAACGCCTGGGCGCCTGGGCCTATTCTCTGGTGGAAACGCGGCGCGAGAAGCGCGAAGTGGCCGTGGACCTGGCGGTGGGTAAGAAGGCCGCCAAAAAGCGTGAAGCCGTGGTGCGCGAGGAGCGTGTCGAGATCGAGGCCCACCACCCGCAGCCGGTCATGATCGAGCCGACCTTGGTCGATCCACCCAAGAGCCAGCGTGTCGCCAAGGAGCGCCAGAAGCCGCTGTTTACCGAGATGCCCGACACCAAGCTGCCGCAGGTGGACCTGCTGGACGGCCCGCAGCTGCGCCAGGAAACCGTGGCCCCCGAGACGCTGGAAATGACCAGCCGCATGATCGAGAAGAAGCTGAAGGATTTCGGCGTCGAGGTGCGCGTGGTGCTGGCCTCGCCCGGCCCGGTGATCACCCGCTACGAGATCGAGCCCGCTACCGGCGTCAAAGGTTCGCAGATTGTCGGCTTGGCCAAGGATTTGGCACGGTCCTTAAGCCTGGTGTCCATCCGCGTGGTGGAAACCATTCCTGGCAAAAACTATATGGCGCTGGAGCTCCCGAATGCCAAGCGCCAGTCCATCACCCTGTCTGAAATTCTGGGCTCGCAGGTCTACCACGAGGCCAAGTCGCTGCTGACCATGGGCCTGGGCAAGGACATCATCGGCAACCCGGTGGTGGTGGACCTGGCGAAGATGCCGCACGTGCTGGTGGCCGGTACCACCGGTTCGGGCAAATCGGTGGGTATCAATGCCATGATCTTGAGCCTGCTGTACAAGGCCGAAGCGCGCGATGTGCGCATCTTGATGATCGACCCGAAGATGCTGGAAATGTCGGTCTATGAAGGCATTCCGCACTTGCTGGCCCCGGTGGTCACTGATATGCGCCAGGCGGCGCACGGCCTGACCTGGTGCGTGGCCGAGATGGAGCGCCGCTACAAGCTGCTGAGCAAGCTGGGCGTGCGTAATCTGGCTGGCTACAACGCCAAGATCGACGAGGCCGCCTCGCGTGAAGAGTTCATCTACAACCCGTTTAGCCTGACGCCCGACAGCCCCGAACCGCTGAAGCGCGAGCCGCACATCGTGGTGGTTATCGATGAGTTGGCCGACTTGATGATGGTGGTTGGCAAGAAAATCGAAGAGCTGATCGCCCGCCTGGCGCAAAAGGCCCGCGCAGCCGGCATCCACTTGATTCTGGCGACCCAGCGCCCCAGCGTGGACGTGATTACCGGCCTGATCAAGGCGAACATTCCGACGCGGATTTCCTTCAAGGTCAGCAGCAAGATCGACAGCCGCACCATTCTGGACCAAATGGGCGCCGAAGCCCTGCTGGGCCTGGGCGACATGCTGTACATGCCCGGCAGCGGCATGCCGACGCGGGTGCACGGCGCCTTTGTCAGCGACGAAGAGGTGCACCGCGTTGTCAGTTACTTGAAGACCCAAGGCGAGCCCGACTACATCGAAGGTGTGCTGGAAGGCGGCACGGTTGAGGGTGAAGACGGAGAGGGTGCCGATGGGTTGGGTGGCAGCGGCGGCGAGAAGGACCCGATGTACGACATGGCGGTGGAAGTGGTGTTGAAAAACCGCAAGGCCAGCATCTCGCTGGTGCAGCGCCATTTGAAGATCGGCTACAACCGCGCCGCACGCCTGGTGGAAGACATGGAAAAAGCCGGCCTGGTCAGCGCCATGAGCGGTGCGGGCCAGCGCGAGATTCTTGTGCCCGCGCGAGCGGAGTAAATACATGAAAAAACTGATTGCTACGGTATTCATAGCTGCCAGCGCAGGTGTTGCCTGCGCTGGAGGCCTGGAAAGCTTGGAAGATTTCGTGAAGACCGCGAAGACCGGTCGCGCTGAATTCACCCAGGTGGTGACCTCGCCACCCAAGGACGGGCAGGCGGCGCGCAGCAAGACGTCCAGCGGGACGTTCGAGTTTCAACGCCCCAGCCGCTTCAAGTTCGTCTACAAAAAACCGTTTGCCCAAAGCATCGTGGCCGATGGCCAGACCCTGTGGCTGTATGACGTGGACCTGAACCAGGTAACCGCGCGTAAACAGTCGCAGGTGCTGGGCTCCACGCCCGCTGCACTGATTGCGGCCGCACCCGATCTGAAGGCCCTGCAGGCGGATTTCACGCTGCAGGCCGCACCCGACCAGGATGGCCTGCAGTGGGTGGTAGCCACGCCCAAGGCCAAGGACGGGCAGCTACAAAGCGTGCGCGTGGGCTTCAAGCAGGTAGACAAGGCGACCGAGCTCGGCGCGCTGGAGATCCTGGACAGCTTTGGCCAGCGTTCGGTGATGAGCTTCGCCAAGATGGAGCTCAACCCCAGCCTGGCTGCGGACAGCTTCCAGTTCAAGCCACCGGCAGGCGCCGACGTGGTGCGGCAGTAGCGGCTATCTGTAGTGCCTTCAGGTGTTCATCGGTTGTTTGCCCAGGGCACGCTGCACACGTTCGTGGTGTATGCGCATGCTGTCGGCAGCCACCGGTGATTGGATGGCATAGCTTTTGTCCCGCGTATCGCGCATCACATAGATGCCCAGCGGCAGGCCTTGCGGGTTGACCACGCTGACCACCAGCGGGGTGTTGACCGAGGCGCCTTTCTTGGCGCTCACGGCTTTTTCGCCATTGGCCAGCAGCACATAGGTGCCGGGCGGGTAGAAGCCCAGTACCGTCGCCATGGCTTTGGCCACATCGGAATCTTCTTCCCGCGCACCTACGATACCGTCCTTGGCTGCGCCCAGCGCAGAAAGGGCCGGGCGGGTGGAGCGGGTTGCCATCTTGCCGATGAAGGCATCGGCTGTGTACAGAATGCGCCGGCACAGCAGATTACGCTCCAGTCCTTTTTTCGGGTCGTGGTCATGGTGCAGCAAGACGATGTCCAGCAGGTCGTCGTTGACCACGCCGAAGCCGCGCAGCATGTCCACGCCGCGTTGCGGGTGGTCCTGGATCATTTGCTTTTGCGTTGCGTCCAGCGGCGTGGTTTGCGTGGCTAATGCGTCCTGCAGCTTGACCATGCCGATGTTCATGGTCAGCGCCGCCTGCATCAGCACCGGGCGTACAGTTTCATCCACTTCCATCTTGCGCGCGGTCAGTTCGCACACCACGGCGCACAGCAGGGCGTGGGTGGCGCAGTAGCCCAGCGACTTGTCGGCCAGGGCCTGAAAGAGCTTGAACAGGCTGTCGTCCACGTCGTGGTTCAGTAGCTCCATAGCGCGCTTTTGCACGCCTTCCAGACGACCCAGTGGGTTCTTGGCCGCGGCACCGGCATGCAGGATGGTGCCCAGCACGGCTTGCACGTCGGTCCAGTCGCCGGTGATGTCTTCGCCCACGGTGTAGTCCAGCTCCAGGACTTCTTCCGGCATTTTGGCTTTGGCGATTTCATCGATGCTCGCGCCGGCCCGCAGCATGGCGTAGACCAGTCGGTCATAGCTATGGGCCCAGGCCTTGTAGTCGCTCTGTATGGCGCAGGCACCATGTGCGTCCAGGTGTTCGCGGTGGTGTTCCGAAGTGATGGCCTGGCCTCTGCGCAGCAGCAGATTGCCTTTGGAGTCCCAGATGTTGATGGGCAGGGGCCGGTCTATCTCGATGTGCCAGACGGGCACGGGAACGTAAATCATTGTGGAAACGGCGCGCGCAAGGGGTTTCTTGAAAAGTGCCCGAGGATACGGTATCTGGCGGGTTGGGTGGCTGCGGGCTCCTGTATATGGGTCGCATGGCAGAATCAGTGCGCGCTAGCTGCGCAGAAATTCCTTCCCACATCCGCCTGCGCTGCACCATGACCTCCATCCCTCCATCCCAAGATGTCCGCCGGCTTGATCGCCTGCATACGCGCAGGCTGGCGGAGGTTGTGCGGGCTAGGGGGATTTCCGCTGGTTTTGCAGGGTGGCGCCATGCTTGATCTGTTCGCACAAGAGCCCGCTGCGCCCTTGGCGGAAGCCCTGCGCCCCAAGACCCTGGACGAGGTGGTTGGGCAATCCCACCTGCTCGGCGAAGGCAAGCCTTTGAGGCTGGCCTTCCAGTCGGGAAAACCCCACTCCATGATCTTATGGGGTCCGCCGGGTGTGGGCAAAACCACTTTGGCGCGGCTTACGGCCACGGCCTTCAAATGCGAGTTCATCGCCTTGTCTGCGGTTTTCTCGGGGGTCAAGGATATCCGTGCGGCGATGGAGCAGGCCCAGCAGAACCTGGCCATGGGCAAGCACACCATCTTGTTCGTGGACGAGATCCACCGATTCAACAAATCCCAGCAAGATGCGCTGCTGCCCTATGCGGAAAGCGGCCTGGTAACCTTCATTGGCGCGACTACCGAGAACCCTTCGTTTGAAGTGAACTCGGCCTTGCTGTCGCGTGCGCAGGTCTATGTGCTGAAGTCGCTGACCGACGAAGAATTGAAGCTGCTGCTGAAGCGGGCGCAGGAAATGGCGCTGGGCCATCTGGAGTTTGATGACCTGGCACGAGACACCATCATTGGCTACGCCGACGGCGACGCCAGAAGGTTTTTGAACCTGCTGGAGCAAACCAGCACCGCCGCCAAGGCGACGGATCTGCACTTGATCACGGCCGATTTCCTGCAGAACGCCCTGACCTTGAACAGCCGGCGTTTTGACAAAGGTGGCGACAATTTTTACGACCAGATTTCTGCGCTGCACAAATCGGTCCGTGGCTCGCACCCCGATGCCGCGCTCTACTGGCTGACGAGAATGCTGGACGGTGGGGCCGATGCGCGCTATCTGTCACGGCGGATCGTACGCATGGCCTGGGAAGACATTGGGCTTGCGGATCCCCGCGCCATGCAGATAGCCAACGATGCCGCTCTGACGTACGAGCGGCTGGGCAGCCCCGAAGGCGAGTTGGCACTGGGCCAGGCGGTGATCTACCTGGCGGTGGCGGCCAAGAGCAACGCGGGCTACAACGCGTACAACCAGGCCAAAGCCTTCGTCAAGCAAGACAAGAGCCGTGAAGTGCCAGTGCACCTGCGCAACGCCCCCACCAAGCTGATGAAAGAGCTGGGCTACGGGCACGCATACCGCTACGCGCATGATGAACCGAATGCCTACGCCGCAGGTGAAACCTATCTTCCGGATGGCATGCAGGAGCCGGCCTGGTACCAGCCGACACCACGCGGCCTGGAAGCCAAGATTGGCGAGAAGCTGGCCCTGCTGAGGAAGTGGGATGACGAGGCGGGCACACCGGGTAAATAGTTGCGTGGTCGCTGCGTCTGCGGGCTGGCCTAAGCATGCTGCTGGATGCGTGCCCACTTCCGGCCGACCATGCTCTGCATTGGTGCTGACGTGCCGCCGTGTGTCAGAGCGGGCCCGAGGCGCACGAGGTCGCGGGCGAAATTTTCAACAATGTGAGTGCTTTTCAACCTGAAAAGCCAAAGCGCTTTGCAAGACCTATGTCCTATAAGTTGTGCGCGTTAATGTATTTGCATAATGAGTTTGGCTAATACTTGTGAAAAACCACTAATTCCTCGGGTTTCGAGGGTAAACACGGCATAAAACCTTGGTTTTGGCCCGATTCATGCTCGCTACAATCCCGGCAGAACCCGACCATGGATGGCCCTGGCGGGTTTTTTGCTAGACGGGTGCTTGTGTATGAACGCCGGCCCCGGATCGCGGGCTATGCACTGTCGCTGGCTGTAGTGCATTACAAATTGGAGAATAATTTTTATGGATATCTTGCTTCAGCAGATCATCAACGGTCTGGTACTGGGCAGCATGTATGCCTTGGTCGCCTTGGGTTACACCATGGTGTACGGCATCATCAACTTGATCAACTTCGCGCACGGCGAGGTACTGATGGTCGGCGCGCTGACCAGCTGGACCATCATCGGCTGGATGCAAGACGCCATGCCGGGCACACCGGGTTGGATCATGCTTTTCATCTCGATGATCATTGCTTGCGTGGTTGCGGCGACACTCAATTTCGTCATTGAAAAAGTGGCCTACCGGCCGCTGCGCAACAGCCCCAAACTGGCCCCCTTGATCACCGCGATCGGCATGTCCATCTTGCTGCAGACGCTGGCCATGATCATCTGGAAGCCCAACTACAAGCCGTATCCCACCTTGCTGCCCAGTGCGCCCTTCAACGTGGGTGGCGCGGTGATCACGCCCACCCAGATCTTGATCTTGGGCCTGACAGCGGTATCGTTGGCCGTGCTGGTGTGGTTGGTGAATTACACCAAGCTCGGTCGTGCCATGCGTGCAACGGCTGAGAACCCCCGTGTAGCGGCTCTGATGGGTGTGAAGCCCGACATGGTGATTTCTGCCACCTTCATCATCGGCGCAGTGCTGGCGGCCATCGCCGGCATCATGTATGCGTCCAACTACGGTACGGTGCAGCACAGCATGGGCTTCCTGCCCGGTTTGAAAGCCTTTACGGCAGCCGTCTTTGGCGGCATTGGCAACCTGGCCGGCGCGGTGGTTGGCGGCATTCTGCTGGGCCTGATTGAATCCATTGGCGCGGGCTATATCGGCCAGGTGACTGGTGGCATCCTGGGTAGTAACTACTCGGACATCTTTGCCTTCATCGTCTTGATCATTGTGCTGACGCTGCGTCCTTCGGGTCTGCTGGGTGAGCGTGTGGCCGACCGCGCCTGACCGGAGCACTTCCATGAAACAGAACAAAACTATTACCTTCATCATTGCGGCGCTGGCTGCGGTGATTCTGCCGCTGGTCTTGCAAGGCTTTGGCAATGCCTGGGTGCGTATCGCCGACATGGCCTTGATCTACGTGATGCTGGCCCTGGGCCTGAACATCGTGGTCGGTTTTGCCGGTCTGCTGGACCTGGGTTACGTGGCTTTCTTCGCCGTGGGTGCCTACACCTATGGCCTGCTGGCTTCGCCACATCTGACGGATGCATTCCCGGCCATCGCCGCCATGTTCCCAGAAGGCCTGCACATGCCTCTGTGGCTGATCTTGCCGGTCGGGGCGGTGATCGCAGGCTTGTTTGGCATGCTGCTGGGGGCTCCTACCCTCAAGTTGCGTGGTGACTACCTGGCCATCGTGACCCTGGGTTTCGGTGAAATCATCCGCGTGTTCCTGAACAACCTGGACCACCCCATCAACATCACCAACGGCCCCAAGGGCCTGGGCCAGATCGACTCGCTGAAGTTCTTTGGCATCGACCTGGGCAAGCCGCTGACAGTGTTTGGCTTCGAGATTGCATCCGTCAGCCTGTACTACTACCTGTTCCTGGCACTGGTGGTGATCAGCGTTGTGCTGTGCTCCCGCCTGGAGCTGTCGCGTATCGGCCGCGCCTGGATGGCCATTCGTGAAGACGAAATCGCTGCCAAGGCCATGGGTATCAACACCCGCAACATGAAGCTGCTGGCTTTCGGTATGGGCGCTACTTTTGGTGGCGTGTCGGGCACCTTGTTCGGCGCGTTCCAGGGCTTTGTGTCGCCTGAGTCCTTCAGCTTGATGGAGTCGGTGATGATTGTTGCGATGGTGGTGCTGGGCGGTATCGGCCATTTGCCGGGCGTTATTTTGGGCGCCATCTTGCTGTCGGCTCTGCCCGAAGTGCTGCGCTACCTGGCTGGCCCGCTGCAGGCCATGACCGGTGGCCGTCTGGACTCGGCCATCTTGCGCCAGCTGCTGATCGCTGTCGCCATGATCGTGATCATGCTGTTGCGCCCCCGTGGTTTGTGGCCAGCGCCCGACCATGGCAAGTCGCTGCAAGGTAAGTAAGGAACACACATGACTGATACAAATAACACCGATGTGGTCCTGCGGGTCGCGGGCATTTCCAAGCGTTTCGGCGGCCTGCAGGCCCTGAGCGATGTAGGCATCACCATTAAGCGCGGCCAGGTGTATGGCCTGATCGGCCCCAACGGCGCCGGCAAGACTACGTTCTTCAACGTGATCACCGGTCTGTACACGCCGGACAGCGGCAGCTTCGAACTGGCTGGCAAGCCGTACTCTCCTACGGCAGTGCACGAAGTCGCCAAGGCCGGTATCGCCCGCACGTTCCAGAACATCCGCTTGTTCGCTGAAATGACGGCCCTGGAGAACGTGATGGTCGGTCGCCACATCCGCACCCATTCGGGTCTGCTGGGCGCTTTGTTCCGTACCCCTTCGTTCAAGAAGGAAGAGCTTGAAATCGCCCAACGCGCCCAGGAGCTGCTGGACTATGTCGGCATCGGCAAGCTGGCCGACTACAAGGCCCGCACCCTGAGCTACGGTGACCAGCGCCGCCTGGAAATCGCCCGTGCCCTGGCTACCGACCCCCAGCTGATTGCGCTGGACGAGCCCGCTGCCGGCATGAACGCGACCGAAAAGGTCATGCTGCGCGAACTCATCAGCAAGATCCGTAAGGACAACCGCACCATCCTGCTGATCGAGCACGATGTGAAGCTGGTGATGGGCCTGTGCGACCGCCTGACGGTGCTCGACTACGGCAAGCAAATTGCCGAGGGCACGCCTGCCGAAGTGCAGAAAAATGAAAAAGTGATCGAAGCTTATCTCGGAACCGGAGGACATTGATAATGGCTGCAACACCCAACAAAAAAGCGGGCGCTGTGCTGCTGAAGGTCAGTGGTTTGAAGGTCTCCTACGGCGGCATCCAGGCCGTCAAGGGCGTGGACTTTGAAGTGCGCGAAGGCGAGCTGGTCTCGCTGATCGGCTCCAACGGCGCTGGCAAAACCACCACCATGAAGGCCATCACCGGCACCTTGCCTTATGTGGCCGGCGACATCCAGTACCTGGGCGAAAGCATCAAGGGGCAGGGCGCTTGGGACCTGGTCAAGAAGGGCCTGGCCATGGTGCCGGAAGGCCGTGGCGTGTTCACCCGCATGACCATCACCGAAAACCTGCTGATGGGCGCTTACATCCGCAACGACAAGGCCGCGATTTTGGAAGACATCGAAAAGATGTTCACCATCTTCCCGCGCCTGCGTGAACGCAAGGACCAACTGGCCGGCACCATGTCCGGAGGTGAACAGCAAATGCTGGCCATGGGCCGCGCTCTGATGAGCCGCCCCAAGGTGCTGCTGCTGGACGAACCGTCCATGGGCCTGTCGCCCATCATGGTCGACAAGATCTTTGAAGTGGTGAAAGACGTGTACGCCCAGGGCGTGACTGTGCTGCTGGTCGAGCAAAACGCCAGCCGCGCCCTCGGCATTGCCGACCGTGGCTACGTGATGGAGTCCGGCATCGTCACCATGAGCGGCGACGCCAAGGAAATGCTGAGCGATCCCAAGGTTCGCGCCGCATACCTCGGCGAGTAAGCACCAGAGCGGGGTAAGCCCGCTCTGCAAAAAAATAGCACCTGGCGCAGATTCCACCTGCGCCAGGTGCTTTTTTTATGCCCGAATCAAAAGCTTTGGGTGAACGGCCGCAAGCGCTGCGAACAGCTCGTTATGTAAAAGCCCTTCGCCGCATATTCCACCTACACTAGGTGCTATGAATACTGTAGTGGAAACCCCGGGCAGCTTCCGTTTCATCCACGCCGCCGATCTGCACATCGACAGTCCCTTGCGCGGCCTGAGCCGCTATGCGGGTGCGCCGGTGGAGCGGCTGCGTAACGCCACCCGCCGGGCGCTGGAAAACCTGGTCGATCTGGCGCTGGCCGAGCGCGTGCAGTTTGTGCTGCTGGCCGGCGACCTGTACGACCGCGACTGGCCCGACTTCCATACCGGCCTGTTTTTCCGTGAGCAAATGGTGCGCCTGGGCCGGGCCGGCATTGCCGTCTATATCGTCCAGGGCAACCACGATGCCCAGGGCACCATCACCCGCGAATTGCCGCTGCCCGAGCATGTGAAAGTGTTCTCCAGCCGCAGCGCTGAAACCGTGTATCTGGCCGCGCTGGGTGTGGCCCTCCACGGTCGCAGCTTTCCCCAGCGTGAGGTGCCCGAGGATTTTGTGCCGCAGTACCCGGATGCGCTGCCGGGCCAGTTCAACATCGGCATGCTGCACACCAGCCTGACCGGTGCGGCGGGCCACGATACCTACGCGCCAACCGACATTGCGACCTTGAAGACCAAGGGCTACGACTACTGGGCGCTGGGCCATGTGCACACCCGCTCGGTGGAATGCGAGTCGCCGCGCGTGGTCTTCCCTGGCAACCTGCAGGGCCGGCATGCGAATGAGACCGGGCCAAAGGGCTGCGAGCTGGTGACCGTACAGGGCGGCCAGATGGACGCGCGCTTCGTGGCGCTGGATGTCGTGCGCTGGCACCAACTGCAGCTGCCTCTGGATGACGTTGATAACCTGGCCCAAGCCACCCAGCTGATCGCCGCTGCGCTGGCCGAGGCCACCCAGGGCGCGGGCGACCGTTTGCATGCGCTGCGTGTGGTGCTGACCGGCCGCAGCGCCTTGCACGCCACCGAGGCCCAGCAACCCGGCACGCTGGAGGCCGCAGTCCACGCTGCCGCCCAGGACGTGGCCGGCGCCGAGCTGTGGATAGAGCGGGTCCAGCTGCGCCTGGCCAGCCCTATAGACCGGGCCCAGCTGGCCCAGGGTGATGACGCCGTGGCCGAGCTGCTGCGCCTGGTCGATGAACTGGCTGCGGACCCGGCGGCACTCGCCGCCTGGACGGCCAAGGCCTGTGGCGACGTGCTGCACAAGCTGCCGGCCGAGGCTAAAACCGATGCCGACTGGAGCACCTCTTCCGCCATGCAAGCCCTGCTGCTGGACGCCGAAGCCACTTTGCTTGCGCGGCTGGGGAGCGCCGTATGAAGCTGCAAAAACTATTCTTGAGCGCCTTCGGCCCCTTCACCGGCAAAGAGCTGGACTTCAGCGCCACCTCGGCCAATGTGCACCTGCTCTATGGCCCCAACGAGGCCGGCAAGTCCTCGGCCCTGCGCGCCATGGCCGACCTGCGCTTCGGCATTCCGCTGCGCAGTGGCGACAACTTTGTGCATGACAGCGCCAAGCTGCTGCTGGCCGGCGTGTTCACCGACGCCGATGGCCAGCGCGTGGCCGTGGCCCGGCGCAAGAAGAACAAAGACGCGCTGACTGCCGCCGACCCCGACACCGGTTTGCCGCTGGCCGCACCTGTGTCGGCCGCCATCGCCCAGGCACTCACCGGTGGGCTGGACCGCGCCGGCTTCGAGCGCAGCTTCGGCCTGGACCATACGCGGCTGCGCCAGGGCGGCGAAGATCTGCTCAAAGGCGAGGGCGAACTCGGCGCCGCCTTGTTCGAAGCCAGCGCAGGCTTGCAGGGCGTGAAGGCTCTACTGGCCAGCTTGCAGGAAGACGCCAAAAGCTATTACAGCCCGCGCGCCACCCAGGCCACCATCCCCGAGGCACTGCGTCAGATTGAAGAGCACAAGGCTGCTTTCAAGGCTGCGTTGACCCGCCCGGCAGAATGGAAGGACCGGCAGCGCGCACTGGAGTCCACCAGCCAGAATCTAGACGGCCTGAAACAGCAGCTGGCCCACCAGACCAAGCGTATCCATACCTTGACCGAGCTGCGCGCTGTGCTACCTTTATTGCAGCAGCTTGCGCAGGTACAGTATGCGCTAGAGGCACAAAGTGCTATCAATCTACTGGCGATGGACGCGCGCGAGCAGCGCCTGGCTGCGCAGCACAATTTGCATACCGCCCACAGCCAATGGGAGGCAGCCCAAGCCGAAATCGACCACTGCACGCAGGCCCAGTCTGGCTTGCAGCTGGAGCCGGCCTTGCTCGCCCATGCGCCCGCTACCGAGCGGCTGTTGCGCGATTGCGCTCTGGTGCGCCAGCAGCGGCCAGAACGTCTGCAAATCCAAATACAGCTAGAGCAGGGCAACGTCCAGTTGGCCGCATTGGCGCACCGTATCGCCCCGCAGCAAGACCTGGCCGCTGTGCTGGCGGCTGCACCCGGCCCGGCAGACCGGGTGGCGCTGGATGGCGTGTTCGACCAACTGGCGCACCAGGCCCAGGCCTCGGCGCAGCAGCAAGCCCGGCTGCTACAAATCGACACCCAGCTGGCCGAAGCTGCTGATGCTGACGTGCATCCCGTGGCTGCGCCGCTGCAAGCCGCTGTGGACGTCGCCGTGCAGCAAGCGCAGGCATTGGGTGACCTGCCCAAGCGGCTGACCGAGGCGCAGCGCGGCTTGGACGCAATGGCCCCTCGGCTGCAGCAGGCCTTGGCTGCGTTGCATTTGGCCGATGCCGCTGCCCTGTATGCCGTGCGCCCCTTGCTGCAAGCCGAGATCGCCGATGCTGAGAAGGCACACGCCACGCTGGCCGCACAGACCGATGCACTGCAGCAGGAGGACGCTAGCCTGCAGCGCACCCTGCAGGCTTTGCAGTTGCGCCAGCAGCAGCTGGCGGCGGTTGGCGAGCTGGTCACTGCGCAGAGCTTGCAGACTGCGCGCCTGCAGCGCGATGGTCTTTGGCTGCAGCTGAAAAATACCTACGCCGACCCTGCTGCCGACCCAACGCTGCTGCTGCCTTTTGAGCAGGCGCAGGCAGAGGGCGATCGCCAGGCCGACCTGCTGCGCGCGGGTGCCGAGCGGGCCGCCCAGGCAGCCGAGTGGGCACTGCAGACTGGTGAAGCGCAGCGCAGGCGCGCTGCCATTGCCGAACAACTAGAGGTGTGCGTTGCACACAGCGCGCAGCAGCAAAGCGAATGGAAGGCGCACCTCGCCCAATCGGGTTTGCCTGCCTACACCCCCGCAGCGCTGCGTGAGTGGCAGGCCCAGCACCAGAATGCGCTTGCGCTGTGTGAGCAGTTCGATGCGCTGCAGCGCGACGCCGCCGACATGCACCGCAGCGCGCAGAGCGCTACACAGACCTTGGCCACCGCACTGCAAGCTGTGGGGCAGGGCGCTGCGTTAGATCTGGGCGCCTTGTTGCCTCTGGCGTCAGCCTGGCTGCGCAGCACATTGGAAGCCCAGACCCGTATCCGCGAGCGCACCCGGCAGCGCGGTCTGCTGCAGGCAGAGCGCAGCGCGCTGCAAACCCGTGTTGCCGAACAACAGCAGGCGCTGGACACGCTGGAGGCTGCCCGGGGCGCTTGGGCGAAGCGCCTGTTCCTCCCTCTGGCCAGCAGCCCCGCCACCATGAAGGCGCGCCTGACAGAGTTGGCTGCGCTGGAGCAGTCGCAGTCGGAGCAGACCCGCCGCGCCCATTCTCTGGCCCAGCTGCAAGCGCGCGAGGATGCGCTACACAGCCAGGCCCAGGCCTTGGCCGAGTTGCTGCAAGAGCCGCCCGTGCAGCATGTGGATGATTTCGCGGACGGTCTGGGTAGCCGCCTGGCCCGGGCCCAGTCACATGCCGCGCAGGCGACCGAGCTCCAGCGGCGGCTGGAGCTTGCTTTGCGTCAGCAGGCCGTGGCAACCCAGCAAAAGCAGGCCAACGAACAGGCGCTGCAGGCCTTGTGCCTGGCGGCTGCGGTGGACACCGTGGCTGCGCTGCCCGAAGCCGAAGACCGCTCTAGCGCCAAGCGCTTGCTGCAAGAGCAACTCCGTACGCTGGAGGGCCAGCTGCAGCAGGCCGCAACCCGCCCTGTAGCCGACCTGCGGGCGGCTGTAGCAGGGCTGGATGTGGTGGACTTGGATGCCGAGCGCAGCGCCTGCGAGGCGGCTGTGGTGCAGCTGGACCAGGACATTGCCCACGCTGCGGAAGCTGCCCAAAATGCCCGCCGCGCGCTGCAGGCCATAGACACCTCAGCCGCCGCCGCTGATGCCCGCGAACAGATGGAGTCTGCCGTGGCGCGCCTGCGCGGTGCCGTGCGCCCCTGGGCCCAGCTGCGCCTGGCCGAGACCTTGCTGCAAGAGGCTTTGAAGCGCTTCCGTGAGCGGGCCCAGGCACCCATGGTGCGGTTGGCGTCGGAGTACTTTGGGCTCATCACCGGTGGCCGCTACCCCAAGCTGGTGGTCGATGCATCTGCCGACAAGCCGGTGCTGCAGGCCGAGGGCGCCGATGGCCGGGTGATTGGCATCGAGGCCATGAGCGAGGGCACGGCCGACCAGCTCTACCTAGCGTTGCGACTGGCCGCGCTGGAGCTGCAGCGCGAGGCTGGCAAAACCATGCCTCTGGTGCTGGACGATGTGTTGATGACATCGGACGACGCCCGCGCCGCCCAGGTCTTCCAGGCCCTGGCCCGCTTCGCCCAAGGAGGCCAGGTGCTGCTGTTTACCCACCACCAGCATTTGGTGCAGGTAGCGCAAGCGGCCTTGCCTGCCGCTGCCGTGGCCGTCCACCATTTATAGAAAAAATGGCTGTAGCGTAGGTAGAATCTGCGCGAGCAGCTACTAAAAAAATAGCGGGCCGGTTTGCACCGGTCCGCTATTGGCTTGGGAGTGGCGGGGTTTAGCCCAGCTCGCCCATCTGGCTTTGCAGATAGTTCTGGATGCCGACCTTGCCGACCAGGTCGATCTGGGTTTCCAGGAAGTCGATGTGCTCTTCGGTGTCGTCCAGAATGCCTTGCAGCAGGTCACGGGACACGTAGTCGCGTACGCTTTCGCAGTGGGCGATGCCGTCCTTGATGGTGGCTTGCGCGCCTTGCTCGGCCTTCAGGTCGCAGGCCAGGCATTCAGGCACGTCTTCACCCACCAGTATCTTGGCCAGGTCTTGCAGATTGGGCAGGCCGTCCAGCATGAAGATGCGGTCCATCAACTGGTCCGCGTGCTTCATCTCGCCGATGGATTCTTCGTATTCCTTCTTGGCCAGCTTGTCCAAGCCCCAGTGCTTGTACATGCGGTAGTGCAGGAAGTACTGGTTGATGGCGGTGAGCTCGTTCTTGAGTTGCGCTTGCAGGTGCGCGATGACTTGTGGGTCGCCCTTCATGGTGTTCTTCCTCTAGCTTCAGGGGGTGAAAAGATGGGGCCATTGTCGCTGCAGTCTGCGCGACTATCAAAACAAATATGCCTGCTTTGCCTCCCTGCTACACCGGGCGCCACGGTTCAGTGGGCTATGTTTTGCGTGGGTATTTGGTAGGCCTGCTCGTCAAACAGGTCGATGCCGCACGCGAGCGACTCGGCCCAGTCGAAGAACGCCGCGATCGCGGGGGCTCCGACAATCGGTGCGCCATGCTGCGGCACCAGCATGGAAATGTCGAGCTGGCGTGCCATGCGCACCCACAGGCGCAGCACTTTGTTGGCCACCATGTAGCGGCGATGAAAGCCCTCCATGCGCGGGACGTGCTTGCGTACATCGGTAATGGCCTGCTTGGACTCTTCGCCTGTGAGCACGGAAGCACCCAGGTCCCCCGTGAACAAGATGCGGCTGATCGGGTCGTAAAAATGGAAGTTGCCCTCAGAGTGCAGAAAGTGCGCGGGCAGCAACCAGAGCTCGCTTTTGCCCAGCGGCAGGCGGCCGCCTGCATCCGCGACGCCAATGATGCGGTCTTCGGTTTTGCCGACCTTGGTGAAATGCGGAACGAAGCGTTCCCATACTTTGGAGATGACCAGATCCGCCTTGGTGGAGGTCAACCAGCGGTCCAGCGACGCAATGATGTCTGGGTCGGCATGCGAGGCCATCACGTAGGACAGCCGCTGCGGGCTGAAGTAGCGTGACATGCCCAGAAACAGCTCATTGAAGGCCAGGTTCCCGCCCGGGTCGATGATGGCGCCCGTACCGTTGTCTACGACAAGGAACTGGTTGGCCTGCACAGCATGGCCGCCTTCTTCAATCAGGTCGGCGAACATCAGGCAGGCATGTTGAGGGTCGCGGTAGAGCTCGATGGGCATGTGGGGTCCGGGTTGAACCGACCACTCTATACCCGCAGTGGTTGCGGATATTTGATGCATATCAGGTATGAATCAATTGACGCTATGGGTTCCCTCGGCACAATTGCGCCCATGCCTTTACATTCTGCCCCCGCCGTCCTGGATATCGAAGCTTCGGGTTTCGGGCGTCGCAGCTACCCTATCGAGGTAGGCTGCGTGTTGCCTGATGGCAAGAGCTTTTGCTCATTGATTCGCCCCGAACCTGAATGGACCCACTGGGACCCGCAGGCGGAAGAGCTGCACCATATTTCTCGCGAATTGGTATGCGACAAGGGGCGCTCGGCGTTAGAGGTGGCGCAGATGCTGAATGCCCAACTGCGCGGGCAAACCGTGTATTCGGACGGCTGGGCGAATGATTTCACCTGGATCAGTGCGTTGTTCGATGTGGCCGATCTCAGCCCTTACTTCAAGCTGGAGAACATGCGCTCGCTGTTGACGGAGGAGGAGGCCGAACAGTGGCATACCGTCAAACAAAAGATGTCGCAAGAGCTGGGAGAGCAGCGCCACCGCGCTAGCAACGATGCCCGGTTGTTGCAGCGTACCTTGCAGTGGTTCATCGCGCAGCGCAGTCTCGTGTGAAGCACGGGCTGCGCTGCTGCGCACGCTCAATCAGGCAGCGGGAGCCGAGCTGCGCATCAGGTGGTCAAACGCACCCAGCGCAGCCTTTGCACCATCGCCTGCGGCAATGATGATCTGCTTGAAGGGAACGGTGGTCGCGTCACCGGCGGCGAACACTCCTGGCACCGAGGTCTGGCCGCGGCTGTCCACAATGATCTCGCCATGCTTGCTAAGCTCCAGCGTGCCTTTGAGCCATTCGGTGTTCGGCACCAGTCCGATCTGCACAAAGCAGCCTTCTAGCGCAATGTGGTGGCTTTCGCCACTGGTGCGGTCGGTGTAGCTTAGGCCGTTCAGCTTGTTGCCGTCGCCGGTCAATTCGGTGGTTTGCGCCGACACATGCACCGTGACATTGGCCAGGCTGTGCAGCTTTTTGACCAGCACGGCATCGGCACGCAGTGCCTCGCCGAATTCGATCAAAGTCACGTGCTCCACCAGGCCCGCCAAGTCGATTGCCGCCTCAACCCCCGAGTTGCCACCACCAATGACAGCCACGCGCTTGCCCTTGAATAGCGGACCGTCGCAGTGCGGGCAGTAGGCTACGCCCTTGTTTTTGTATTCCTGTTCGCCGGGCACATTGACGTTTCTCCAGCGTGCGCCGGTCGTCACGATCACGGTCTTGGATTTCAGCGAGCCACCATTGGCCAGTTGCACTTCGACCAAGCCGCCGGGCGTGGCTGCGGGGATCAGCTTGTCGCCGCGTTGCAGGTTCATCACGTCCACGCCGTAGGCCTTCACGTGCGCGTCCAGGCCCATGGCGAACTTCGGGCCGTCGGTCTCCAGCACGGAGATGAAGTTCTCGATCGCCAGCGTGTCATTCACTTGTCCGCCAAAGCGCTCGGCGGCAATGCCGGTGCGTATGCCTTTGCGGGCCGCGTACACGGCGGCTGCGGCGCCCGCCGGGCCACCGCCGACAACCAACACGTCATAGGCTGCTTTGGCCGAGAGACGGGCCGCATCTTTGTCGGCAGCGCCAGTGTCGAGCTTGGTAACTATTTCTTCTACCGTCATGCGGCCTGAGCCGAAATGGCTGCCGTTCAGGTAAATGCTGGGCACGGCCATCACTTCGCGTGCGTTGACTTCGTCCTGGTACAGCGCGCCATCGATGATGACTGTTTTGATTTTGGGGTTGTACACCGACATCAGCGTCAGCGCCTGCACCACGTCCGGGCAGTTGTGGCAACTGAGGGACATGTAGACCTCGAAATTGAAGTCGCCATCCAATGCCTGGATGCTCTCGATCACGCCGGGTTCGACCTTCGGTGGGTGGCCACCGGTCCACAGCAGCGCCAGCACGAGAGATGTAAATTCATGGCCCATGGGGATGGCGGCAAAGCGCAGGCTCATTTCGCTGCCGATGCGGTTCAGGCTGAAGGACGGCTTGCGTGCATCCGTACCATCGGTCTTCAAGGTGATTTTGTCGGACAGACCAATGATGTCCTCCAGCAGGCCGCGCATTTCAACAGCACTGGTAACCCGCTCCAGGTAGCTCTTCAGTTGTGCTTTGAGGCTGTCGTCCAACATGGTGTTCTTCCTATCTCGACTTTGCTGCCCATTTTTCAGGCGTAGTTATCCATTCCCGCCACCCACTTTGTGGGCAGATAGCGGGTTGTAACGGCCTTTGCGGGCCGTCGACTTCATGCAGATTTAGATCTTGCCGACCAGGTCCAGCGATGGGGTCAGCGTAGCAGCGCCTTCGTTCCACTTGGCGGGGCACACCTGGCCTGGGTGGGCGGCGGTGTACTGGGCTGCTTTCAGCTTGCGCACGGTTTCCTTGACGTCACGGGCGATCTCGTTGGAGTGGATTTCGGCGGTCTTGATCACCAACTCGGGGTTGATGATGAAGGTGCCGCGCAGCGCCAGGCCTTCTTCAGGAATGTGCACGCCGAATGCGTTGGTCAGGGTGTGCGTAGGGTCGCCCACCAGAGGGAACTTGGCCTTGCCAACTGCGGGCGAGGTTTCGTGCCACACCTTGTGCGAGAAATGCGTGTCGGTGGTGACGATGTAAACCTCAGCACCCGCCTTTTGGAACTCGGCATAGTTTTCAGCTGCGTCTTCGATTTCGGTAGGGCAGTTGAAGGTGAATGCAGCCGGCATGAAGATCAGAACAGACCATTTTCCCTTCAGCGTCTCATCGCTCACGGTAACGAACTTGCCATTGTGGAAGGCTTCGGTCTTGAAAGGCTGGACTTGGGTATTGATCAGAGACATGTGGTATTCCTGTTAAACATTGGTAGCCGGGTGCGGGATGCATTTACTACCGGATGTTATCATAGGCTATTAACAATCTTCATTTGATAGATATTTTATATTGCAGTGATAGTAGGTTTTGTGTGTCGCAAGCGGTGGTGGTCCTTGTTTAGAGGGCGCAATTGACACATTCCGCATCCGACTCATGTTGCTTCTTCTGGTCATTCAGGTCTGTTTGGTGGGGTTTGTCTGCACCCGTTACGTTTGCCGGCAGTCGGTCGTTGACTGTTCTAAATTTTTATCTGACGTCGCATCTTCTTTAAGCGCTAAAGAATTGGGGCATCACCAAATTGTCGAATCTGTCTTTAAGAGCTAAGTAGCTAAAATTTCAGGAGGAACTATGCACGAATGGTGTTCACGCGCGAGATTAATTGTTCGGATCAAGCTGAGCGGTGTCACATAGCCGTTAAGTTGGTTTCACTTCCCGCTAAGCGGTGTCTACCTATGATGATTGGGGCGCTATTCGCAAGCGGCATTTTGATCGAGGTACTTTGAGTGATGAGTCTTGGCGGTACTCCAAACGGTTGCAAGTTGACGTAAGGATTTAAAAATGATCAAGAAGATATTTGTGGCGGGGCACCGCGGTATGGTGGGCGGAGCGATCATGCGAACTCTGCGGGCCCGCGGAATTCCTGCTGACCACATCATCACCCGGACGCATGCCGAGCTTGATTTAACCGAGCAATCTCAGGTGCGCGCCTTCTTTGCCTCTGAGCGCATTGACCAAGTCTATCTTGCTGCAGCGCGGGTTGGGGGGATCCACGCTAACAATACATATCCGGCAGATTTCATCTACAGCAACCTCATGCTTGAGGCAGTAGTGGTGCATGAGGCATTTAAGGCGGGCGTCAAGCAATTGCTGTTTTTGGGCTCAAGCTGCATATACCCTCGCCTTGCCTTACAGCCCATGGCCGAAGACGTGTTGCTCACGGGCAAGCTGGAGCCCACTAATGAGCCTTACGCAGTGGCCAAAATTGCAGGCATCAAACTATGCGAAAGCTACAACCGCCAATACGGCAGCAGCCATGGCATCGACTACCGAAGTGTGATGCCCACGAATCTGTATGGACCTGGCGATAGCTACCATCCTGAAAATAGCCATGTGCTGCCTGCGATGATTCGACGCTTTCATGAAGCCCGCGTTGCGAATCTCCCCAGTGCTACCATTTGGGGCACGGGAACCCCCAAACGAGAGTTTTTGTATGTGGATGACATGGCAGCTGCTTGCATCCATGTCATGCAGCTGCCAAGGGCCACACTTGATTTGCACGTACAGCCGATGCAAGGGCATATCAATGTGGGTAGCGGTCAAGACCTTTCGATCGCTGAGTTAGCCGAATTGGTGAAGGTTGCGGTGGGCTACCAGGGAGCCATCGAATTCGATACATCTAAACCAGACGGCACCCCCCGCAAACTTTTGGATGTGTCTTGCCTGAATGAACTTGGCTGGAAAGCAAGTACTCCGCTGAAAGACGGTATAGCCCGAGCCTATGAAGACTTCTTGCGAAGCACTCGCACCAGCGGCTAGTTACGGCAAGTATTGAGCTTGACTTCTATTTCAATCGGAACTCTGGTGCATTTAGGGGTCATGCACTGGCAAGCAAAGGGTATTGCTATGTGATTTTGCGTGTTGGCAGTGGGGTGGGTAAATACTTGAGGCGCGAAGCTTAATGGCGGCTGGCGCTGACCGGGTGTTTCAATGCTTGGGGTAAAGACTTTTGTCCGATTGAATCAACGGATGGTCCTGTGTAAATTGCTACTAAGTCAAGGTACGCGGCTTTTTGTCCTGGAGAAATACGGATCTCTTGAATGTTTTGCGATGGAATTCTTCATGGTTTTTGGCTGTTGTCCAAATATTCATTTCTGGATTGAAGGTGCGCATGTGTGGCTAGCAATGTGTCCATGTGTGCCTAGTTCGCCGCAATAAGACTCGCGGGAGTTCTCTTTACTGCAGTGTGGAGCAGGTTGTCTGTGCAATAGTTACACAACCCGAAGTTCGTGCTGGTCTGCGTCTGACATAATGTCGTACGGGAATTTCATGCTTTTCGAAAAAATGACGATGATCAAGGTCCGTCTATCTTTGTATTTGCGCCTTGGATGTTGCAAATAATTTTATAAAAATTTCAGTTAAGTTAATACGGTCCGTTTTCAAGATGGACATGGCTAAATATGATTGCAGAAGTTTTGACGCATAGAAAAGGTGGGGCTGAGCATGGCCTTGCGGACCACACGTCCTCCAGTGACCTTTGTTCGGGTATGGCGGCATATACGGTTTGGGGAACCTTGGGTTGGCATGATATTCGCCAGCGGTATCGCCGTTCTGTACTCGGTCCGTTCTGGTTCACGTTGAGTACGTTGATTATGGTGGTCGTTCTGGGGTTGTTGTATTCGCAGTTGTTACATCAGGAAATTAGTAACTATTTGCCTTATTTGGCTGTCGGCCTTGTTGTTTGGCAGTATCTGGCTTCGGCGGTAACTGAGGGCTGCGCGTCATTCATTGGATCTGCTTATTTGATTAAACAGATACGTTTGCCCCTCACTGTCCATGTGTGTCGTATTGCATGGCGTAATTTTGTCATTCTCCTGCATAGTTTACCGGTAGTGATACTTACTCTTTTGGTTTTTGGACGTTGGCCTACTGCGGAGATATTATTGCTGCCATTTGCATTGCTTATTCTCTGGTTGCAGGGAATTTGGATAGGCGTTGTACTTGGTATACTTTGCACTCGTTTTAGGGACATAGCGCCCATCGTTGCTAATCTTGTGCAGGTAACTTTTTTCTTTACGCCTGTGATGTGGTCGCCAGAAATACTAGCCGACCGTGCCTGGGTGGCAGAATTTAATCCGCTCTATCACTTGATCGAAATTGCACGTGGCCCGATTGTCGGTCGTCCAGTTCCCTTGGGGTCTTGGGTATGGGCTATTGGGCTTCTAGTCGTAGGATTTATTTTTGCGCAATTTTTGATGAAACGGTATCGCAATCGCGTGCCATATTGGTTGTAATATCGTGAGTACTTCAATTGTTGCTAGAGAGTTGTGTGTAGAGTTTCCAATTTATGAAAACTCACACCGCTCTCTCAAAAAAGCCGTTCTAAATCTTTCTACTGGTGGAAAAATTGGCCAGGACACGGGTAAGCACTCGATCGTTACCGCACTAGATAGTTTGAACTTCCGGTTTGAGGAGGGTGCTCGAGTGGGACTGTTGGGGCATAACGGTTCGGGCAAGACAACTTTGTTGCGAGTCCTATCCGGGGTTTATGCGCCTGTGCGTGGTCAGCTGAAGGTGTCGGGATCGATTGCATCGTTGTTGGATGTGTCCATGGGGCTAGATCCGGATGCCACTGGTTTTGAAAACATCTACCTCCGGGGTATTCTGGACGGATTGAAACCTGCCAAGATACGTTCCAAAATTGACGAGATTGCAGATTTCAGCGAACTTGGCGATTACCTCAATCTACCCGTGCGTACGTATTCCAGCGGCATGATGCTGAGGCTTGCGTTTGCAATTTCGACCAGTATCGAGGCAGACATCATCATCATGGATGAGTGGCTTAGCGTAGGTGACGCAGCATTCAGTGCCAAGGCCGCTATCCGACTTGAAAGTATTGTGGGTAAGGCTTCGATTCTTGTGGTTGCATCGCATGACCCAAGCCTTATCCAGCGAATCTGCAACCGCAAGATCACTATGGAGCGTGGGCGGATTATTTCGGATGAGCCAGTAACGACTGTAGTTGTCGCATGATTAGGGCAGACCATCCGGTTCTTCGTGCAGGAGCAATTGCATTCTCCTACCAGCCGCTCAAGTTACTTAAGGGGCTGTTTAGCGCAAACATTGCATATCCTTACGCTGAAAAGCGAGAACAGCGTGAAGTTCGCCCCAAACTTGAAGAGTTGAGGCGCTTTTATAGCCTGGACAAAGCCCAGCGCCGCAGCATCGCTACCAATCGCTTGGCCGATGCCCTTGGTTTTGCCGGAACTTCGGTGCCATATTACCGAGACCTTTTTGCCCAGCACGCATTCAATCCCGAGAATGTTCGCGCGGATGTCCGGTACCTGAATGATCTTCCCTACTTAACCAAAGACATTATTCGCGAGCAGGGCGACCGCATGCTGTCGCGCGAGCTGGACCAAACTCGCCACCACATCTGTAAGACGGGTGGTTCAACGGGGCTGTCATGTGTAATTTATTACGATCAGGAAGGTGCTGATTATTCGGCTGCTGTTACCTTGTATGCGCGGGAGCGCATCGGCAAACGCAAGTACAAAACAGAACTGCATTTCGCCTGTCGCTTTCCAGATGCCGCTGTGTCCCAATGGCCTACGCGCGAAGACTTCAAATGCTTTGCGATGAACCGCAGCAATATTTTTTTCAGTAGCGTCGATGATAATGGGCTAGAAGAAATATGGCAGACACTTCTTCGCCGTCGACCCTACTTGGCGCACGCACACCCATCCACCATCTATGCTTTGGCATGCTATGTTGAACGTAAATACGGTAGTGGTAAAGCCTTTGAGGTTTTTGAGTCTAGCGGTGAATTGTTGGAGCCATATCAGCGAGAAGCCATTAGCCGTGCGCTGCATTGTCGTGTTGTAGACCGTTATGGCCTGGCGGAGTTGGGGGTTGTTGGTTACGAACTGTCTGGCGCAGGCAATGGGCAGCAGGTGCTTGAGTCTGAAGCCTGGCCAGAGTCATTTGAAGTAGATCGTGCGGAAAACGGTGAACATGAACTGGTGTTTACTGGGTTTCGCAACAAACTCATGCCACTCATTCGCTATCGTACTGGTGATCTCGCCAAGGTGGAAGATGGGCCCCAGGGGTTTTTCTTGACCAACGTGGTTGGCCGCATACACGATCTGGTGTCTATCAATGGCGTCGATCATCCAACACACCATATCCAGGACATGCTGGATCATCGTGTGGGAGGTATCCAGGAGTTTCAGATAGACCTTCGATCAACACCGCCTGTACTGAAAATCGTGCCAGAGGTGTTTGCTGATAAAGAAGAAATACGCCGAAAGGTCACCAGTTTTTGGGGGCAAGGTTTTGAACTACAGTTTGTAGACCACGACGCATTCGTTCGAGTTGGCCGTCACGCTAAATTCAGGCACGTCGTTCATCCATGATTAATGTCATTTGCCCTGGCTCACGCGCCCAAGCGGGAGAGGTAGTTGCACTTGCATTCGTGCGCAGTTGCAGCCCCCATCTGGTGACGCGCTCATCCATTAGCCAGATGGCCTATCCGGCCCAGGTTGACACACCCTGCTGTTGGGTTCTCATCGATCCTCTGAACGATTGGGTCGACAGCATCATTGC
>JAPLPK010000239.1 GCA_026400275.1 Burkholderiales bacterium | reverse complement strand
GCAGCGTCTTCAGCATCTCGGCGCGGCCCATCAGCTCGCTGACTGGCTTCTTGGTGACTTCAATGATCTGTTCCACCAGCGGATAGGTTTCGGGGTGCACGCCGGTCATGTCCAGCGGGTTGTCGCCGCCGCGGATACGCAAGAAGCCCGCGCTTTGCTCGAAGGTCTTGGCGCCCAGGCCGCTCACGTCCATCAGCTGCTTGCGGTTTTTGAAAGCGCCGTTGGCTTCGCGCCAGCGCACCACGGCCTTGGCCACATTGGCGGACAGGCCGGAGACGCGGCTCAGCAGCGGCACGCTGGCGGTGTTCAGGTCCACACCCACCGAGTTCACGCAGTCTTCGACCACCGCTTCCAGGCTGCGCGCCAGGTCGTTCTGGCTCACGTCGTGCTGGTACTGGCCTACCCCGATGGATTTGGGGTCGATCTTCACCAGCTCGGCCAGCGGGTCTTGCAGGCGGCGCGCAATGCTGGCTGCGCCGCGCAGGCTTACGTCTACATCGGGCATTTCTTGAGAAGCGAATTCGCTGGCCGAATAGACTGACGCGCCAGCTTCGCTGACCACCACTTTCTGCACCTCCACCGGCGGCAGACCGGCTTGCTCGCTCATTTTGGCCAGCAGCTTGATCAGGTCGGCGGCCAGCTTGTCGGTCTCGCGGCTGGCCGTGCCGTTGCCGATGGCGATCAGGTTCACGCCGTGTTTGGCGCACAGCTTGCCCAGGGTGTGCAGCGAGCCTTCCCAGTCCTTGCGCGGCTCGTGCGGGAAGACGGTGGCGGTTTCCACCAGCTTGCCCGTCGTATCCACCACGGCGACCTTCACGCCGGTGCGGATGCCCGGGTCCAGCCCCAGTACCACGCGCGGGCCGGCCGGAGCGGCCAGCAGCAGGTCGCGCAGGTTGTCGGCGAACACCTTGATGGCCACCTTTTCGGCGTCTTCACGCAGCTTGGCGAACAGGTCGCGCTCGGTGGACAGGCTGAGCTTGACGCGCCAGGTCCAGGCCACGCATTTGCGGATCAAATCATCGGCCGGGCGGGCCTGGTGGCTCCAGCCCAGGTGGATGGCAATGCGGCCTTCGGCCAGGGACGGCTTGCCCGGTTCCGGCTCGACCGGCAGCACCAATTTCGCGTCCAGATATTCCAGCCCACGGCCACGGAACACGGCCAGTGCGCGGTGTGAGGGCACGCGGCCAATCGGCTCGTCGTAGTCAAAGTAGTCGCGGAACTTGGCGATGTCGGGGTTGTTTTCGTCCTTGCCTGCGGCCAGCTTGCTGCGCAGCAGGCCTTCATTCCACAGCCAGCTGCGAAGGTTCTGGATCAGCGCAGCGTCTTCGGCCCAGCGCTCGCTGAGGATGTCGCGCACGCCGTCCAGCACGGCTTGCACGGTAGTGAAGTCGTCACCGTTTTCACCCTTTTCAGCTTTGACGAAGGCCTGGGCTTCATCGGCCGGCACCAGTGTGGGATTGGCAAACAGCTTGTCGGCCAGCGGCTCGATGCCGTTTTCACGGGCGATCTGGCCCTTGGTGCGGCGCTTGGTCTTGAAGGGCAGGTACAGGTCTTCCAGCTCTTGCTTGGTGGCGGCGGAAAAGATCGCTACGCGCAGCGCGTCGGTCATCTTGCCCTGTTCTTCGATGCTGGCCACGATAGCCTCGCGCCGGTCTTCGAGCTCGCGCAGGTAGCCGAGGCGGGTTTCGAGCTCGCGCAGCTGGATGTCGTCCAGCCCGCCGGTCACTTCCTTGCGGTAGCGCGCGATGAAAGGTACGGTGGCACCGCCGTCCAGCAGCTCTACGGCGGAGCGGATTTGTTCTTCTCGGACTTGGATCTCGGTGGCCAGCTGGCGGATGATTTTCTGCATGGGCGGGAACTAATAAGGCAAGGGGCGTGAGTTTGCCACAGCCGCCCTGCCCTATATTTTGTATATAAAAAGTGACTCTGACGCAGATAGAACCTGCACAAGCAGCTATTTATTCAATAGCAAACTGCGTACCTTATGTTGCAAAGCCGTGGGCTCTGCAGGGCCTGCTCCGCCCAGCTCCTGCCGCGCCAGGCTGCGGCTGCTGGCGTCCTGCAGATCAATCTGCTGCACCACCTGGCCCTGCTCGAAGACAAAGGCCACATCGGCCAGGGCCAGCACGTCTTCTACGTCGTGGGTAATCATCAGCGCCGGTATGCCCCATTGGCGGCGCACCTGGGCCAGCTCTTCGCGCAGACTGTGGCGCAGGCTGGGGTGCAAGGCTGCAAAGGGCTCGTCCAGCAGCAGCACCTGGGGCTGGCAGGCCAGCGCGCGGGCCAGGGCCACACGTTGCTGCTGCCCGCCTGACAAGGTGATGGGCCGGCTGTCCGCCAGGGCGGCCAGGCCGAAGCTGTCCATCAAGGCCTGCACATGGGCTTGCTCGTCCGGCAAAAGGCGTTTTTTGCGCCAGGACTTCAGGCCGAAGGCAATGTTCTCATGCACCGACAGATGTGGGAACAGCGCGTAGTTTTGCGGCACATAGCCCACGCGGCGCTGGGGCGGCGGCACATGCACGCCCTGCCCTGCGTCAAACAAGCTGCGGCCGTCCAGTCGGATGTGGCCCCGTTGGGGCTTGAGCAGGCCGGCAATGGCCTGCAGGGTCAGGGACTTGCCCGCGCCCGAGGGACCGTAGATCGCGGCAAACGGAGCGTCGGTGGCAAAGCGCACGGCCAGATCAAAGCGCCG
>JAPLPK010000236.1 GCA_026400275.1 Burkholderiales bacterium | reverse complement strand
GGCTTGTCAAACTGCGAACAGTTTGAAAGCTTAATACAGCTTTTTAGGCAGCTGCATCGAACGTACACGCTTGTAGTGGCGCTTCACAGCGGCCGACTTCTTGCGCTTGCGCTCGGTGGTGGGCTTTTCATAGAACTCGCGCGCACGCAGGTCGGTCAGCAGACCGAGCTTTTCGATGGTGCGCTTGAAGCGGCGCAGGGCCACGTCAAAGGGTTCGTTTTCTTTTACACGGATAGTTGTCATGACAAAAAAAGATTCCGATAGTGTGCGGGTCTTGTCAAAGGAAGATCAGGCCGTTTGACGAAGGGACCGCGGTGTTCCCTCGCTATTACATTGATCAGGCAGCGAGGGTTTGCCAGCAAAGCCTTGGATTATAGCGCGGAAGTACGATCTATAGCCGCAGGTAACCCGCATCGATGGCATTTTGCGCCATTTGCGGGATCACACCATAGACGCTGAGCGGCAATTCGGTGAAATCCTGAATGAGCAAGGCCGCCCGTGTTTCCTCCCAGCGTGGGTCGGCGACGACCTGGTGCAGGGCCTGGCGCAAGGCCTGCAGCATCGCGGCAGGGGTGTGGATGGAGGTGACCAGCGGCAAGCCCGGCGCTGGCGCAGTCTGGCCGAAGGCCTGCAGTCCGCGCACGGCCTCGGGCTGGTCGCGGGTCAGCAAGGCCCAGGTCACGCAGTCCACCGCCGCCAGATCGGCCTGGCCGCTGCGGACCAGTTCGACCGAACGCCGGTGCGAGCCGGACGCGACGGCGCTGGCAAAAAACCGGCCATCCCGTGCCCACGGCGCCAGCAGTGCCCGCAGGCTGTTGTAGCCCGACTGCGAATCTTCCGAGTTGTAGGCTACTACCCGGCCGCGAAACGCCTGTAGCGGCTGTCCGGCATCCGCGTCCCGGCAAACCAGCTGGCTGCGGTAGTACACGCTCTCGCAGCCGGGCGCGGCATAGGCCCATGCGCCAACCAACTGGACCCGGCCGGCCAGCCCATGCGTCAGCGGATAGCCGCAGGTCTGGCTCAGCAGCAGGCCGGGGTCGGTCCAGTGCGCCATCAAATCATCGGGTTGGGTCAGGGTGTCAGGTGCTTGGCCAAGGCCGACGTGGCGCAATGATTCGGCTAGGGCCTGCCACAGTGTGGCATTGGCGGCCGATCCGGCGGCATACATGGGGAGGGAAGACAGCATGGGTTTCAGCGGGATTGGGTGCGCCAGCGGTCCAGATATTCGGCCAACCGGCCAAAAGCCATGTCGGTCACCACGGCCAGCCCACCGACCAGGATCGCGCCTTGCAGCACATAGGCGGTGTTGAAGCCGCTCAGGCCGACGATGATGGGCGAGCCCAGAGTTTTGGCGCCGACGGTGGAGGCAATCGCGGCCGTGCCCAGGTTCACGATGACCGAGGTACGCACGCCGGTCAATATCACCGGCATGGCCAGTGGTAGCTCTACTTTTAAGAGCGTACCCAGGCCGCCCATACCCAGCCCTAGCGCGATTTCGCGTACCGAAGCGGGCACCGATTCGATACCGGCGATAGTGGCCCGTACCACCGGCAGCAGGCCGTACAAGGCCAGCGCGATCAGTGCGGGCTCGGTTCCGAAACCGATCAAGGGCGCGGCAATCGCCAGCACGGCCACTGGCGGGAAAGTTTGCCCCATGGCGACCACGGTTTCCACCAGCGGCTTGAATTCTTGCCCGGCGTGCCGGGTCACGGCCACGCCGGCACCTACTCCGACCACGACCGACGCCAGGCTGGACCAGAACACGATGTTCAGATGTGCGAGCACCAGGGCCACAAAACTGTCCTGGGTGTAGACCGGCCGGTCCAGCGCCGGGAACAGCGCGGCAAACAGCGGCCGCAGCTGTGGCATACCCCATGTCAATAATGCTAGCAAGAGAACCACCCAGAATAAGCGGTCATGCAAGATTTTGTGCAGGACTTTATGCATCACGCAGCTCGTTGCCAGAGGTCTGCAAAGTGCAGCACGCCCAGCGCCTGGCCGTGCTCGTCCACCACCGGCAGGCGGTCGCAGGCGCGGGCCACGAAGGTCGACAGGGCTTCGCGCAGGCTGGTGTGGGCGGGCAGGGCGTCGCCAGCTGCGGTTTCGCCGCGCCGGGTGTGCGATGCGACCGTGGCCAGGCCCAGCAGCTTGATGCCGATGTCGCTACGGCCCACAAAGTCGGTCACGAAGTCGTTGGCCGGGTGGGTCAACAGCTCGGTGGGGCTGCCGGCCTGCACGATCTGGCCGTCCTGCAGCAGCACGATGCGGGTCGCCAGGCTCAGCGCCTCGTCGATATCGTGGGTCACCAGCACAATGGTTTTGCCCGATGTCTTATGGATGCGCAGCATCTCTTTTTGCAGCGTGCTGCGCGTCACCGGGTCGAGCGCGCCAAACGGCTCGTCCATCAGCAGCACCTCGGGGTCTACCGCCAGCGCCCGGGCTACGCCTATGCGCTGCTGCTGGCCACCCGACAGCTGGTGCGGATAGCGGCCGCGGTAGGTGGCGGGCGCCAGGTCCAGCAGCTCCAGCAGCTCGGTCACGCGGTCGCGGATGCGGGCCGCCGGCCAGCCCAGTAGCTCGGGCACGGTGGCGATGTTTTTCTCCACCGTCCAGTGCGGGAACAGGCCGATGGACTGGATTGCATAGCCCATGCGGCGGCGAATGTCCTGGGGCTTGAAGCTTCGGATTTCTTCGCCCTGGAACAGGATGCGGCCCGAGTCGTGTTCGACCAGCCGGTTGATCATCTTCAAGGTGGTGGACTTGCCAGATCCCGAGCCGCCGATGAGCACGGTGAATTCGCCCTTGGGGATATTCAGCGACAGGTCTTTGACCGCTGCCGCTCTGCCAAAGGATTTGTGCACGTGCTGGAATTCGATCATGGCGTGGGTGTGAGGAATACAGACAAAGATTGAAACAGCGCATCGACCAGCACTGCCAGAGCCACTACCGGCAGCACGCCCAGTAGTACCAGGTCCAGCGCACTGCTCAGCAGGCCCTGGAACATGATGGAGCCAAAGCCGCCCGCGCCGATCAGCGCTGCCACCACCGCCAGGCCTACGGCCTGCACGGTGGTGGTGCGGATGCCGGCCACCAGCAACGGCAGGGCCAGCGGCACTTCGACGCGCCAGAAGATCTGCCGCGGTGTCAGCCCCATTCCGGTTGCCGACTCCACCACCGCCTCCGGCACCTGGCGCAGGCCGGTGACGGTGCTGTGCACGATGGGCAGCAGCGAATACAGGGTCAGCGCCAGCACCGCCGGTGTCAGTCCGATGCCGCTGATACCGGCGTTGGGCCACCAGGCCGCCAGCATGGCCAGCGGCGCCATCAGCAGGCCGAACAGGGCAATCGACGGCACGGTTTGCACCAGATTCAGCAGCGCAAACAGCGGCGCCGCCAGACGCGGCCGCCTAAACGCCGCCACGCCCAGCGGCACGCCGATCAGCAGGGTCGGCACCAGGGTGGTCAGCACGATTTGCACATGGTGGCGCCAGGCGGACTGGAATACGTCCTGCCGGTTTGCATATTCCTTCAGCAGCGAGAGCGCATCCAGATGGCCTTGCAACAGCAGGGCCACCAGCGGCAGCGCCACGGCCACGCCTGCCAGGCTGCGGGTCAGCGCATTCAGCTTCAGGCGCTGCAGCGCATCGGCCGCAGCCAGCGCGCACAGCACGACCAGAATCCAGAATCCGCCGCCAAACGAGGTGCGCAGCAGCGGCGACTCGGCCGTAGCTGCGGCCTGCCGTGCCTGCTCGCCCGCCAGCCAGACCCAGCCGAACAGGCTGGCCGCCGCCGTCAGCAGCACCAGCCAATGGACGCGAGGTTGCGGGGCCAGAAACACTGCGCCAGCCAGTAGCGCAGCGGGTAGCAGCACCAGCCAGCGCCAGCCGGCCAGGATGTCGGCCAGTGGAATGCCCACGCCCGAGACCAGGCGGTTTGGCGCCTCGGTCACAAACGCCAGGCGGAAAGCCACGAACAGGCCGAGCAGCACCAGGCTGAACAGCACCCGGTTGCGCACCCAGCCCGGTGTATCGGAGGCCTCGGCTACAGCTATCAGGGAGGGCGAGGCCTGCGCCATCGGTTTATTTGACGAAGCCTTTGGACTTCAGGTAGGCAGCCGCTACGGCCTTAGCGTCCTGGCCTTCCAGGGCGATCTTGGCGTTCAGGCTTTGCAGGGTCGGGCCGTCCAGGCTTTTGAACACCGGTGCCAGCGCATCCTTGATCTTGGGGTTCTTGGCCAGCACATCGGCGCGCACCACCGGTGCCGGCGCGTAGATGGGCTGCGCGCCCTTGCTGTCGTTCAGGATCACTAGGCCCAGCGCGGATACCGGGCCGTCGGTGCCGTAGGCCATGGCGGCGTTCACGCCCGAGGTCTGCTCGGCCGCGGCCTTGATGGTCACCGTGGTGTCGCCGCCGGCCAGGGTCAGCAGCTGGTCCTGGTTCAGCTTGAAGCCGTAGGTGGTCTGGAAGGCGGGCAGGGCGTCGGGCCGTTCAATGAACTCGGCCGATGCCGCCAGCTTGAACTTGCCGCCGGTGCCCAGCCATTTGCCCAGGTCGTCCAGCGACTTCAGATTGTTTTTGCTGGCCACATCTTTGCGGATGGCGATGGCCCAGGTGTTGTTGGCCGGGGCCGGCTCCAGCCAGACCAGCTTGTTCTTCTCGGCGTCCAGCGCCTTGACCTTTTCATAGCCGGCTTTGGCGTCTTTCCAGGCCGGGTTCTTTTCGTCGGAGAAGAAGAACGCGCCGTTGCCGGTGTATTCGGGATAGATGTCGATTTCGCCCGCCGTCAGCGCGCCGCGCACGATCTTGGTGTTGCCGAGCTGCAACTTGTTCTCGGTCTTGATGCCATTGGCTTCCAGCACCTGCAGCACCACATTGCCCAGCAGTGCGCCTTCGGTGTCGATTTTGGAGGCGACGCGCACGGCGGTCTGGGCGTGCAGTGCGCCCGTCAGGCCCACAGCGGCAACAGCGGTAACTAGCAGGCGGCGAGAAAACGAATAAGCCATGGGAATTCCTTTAAACGGAGATGGACAAGATTTCAGTGCAGGCTAGAGCGTGCCACAGGAATCAGTTCTTCAGGTAACACAGGTGAATCAATTGGTGTCAGCGCAAACCGACGCAGCAGATGGCCGTAGCCCGGCACCAGAAAGCCGCCGTTGCGCTGCAGGTAGCCGCTGCGGTCGGCCAGGTAGGTGGTGCGCAGCCGGTACCAGGGCATGGACGGGGTTTCGTGGTGCACCACGTGGTAGTTGTTGTTCAGGTACAGCAGTCGCCAGAACGGGCTGGCCTCGTTGATGGCGATGCGGTGCGCGGGGCGCAGCGCCGGCCGGTGTTCGTACAGGGATCGCAGCATGGCCAGGCCCAGCGCCGGGTAGGACACCAGCAGATAGTGCAGCGGATGGATGCCCGCATAGTGCTGCAGCGCCCACAGCAGCAGCGCCAGTAGGCCCAGGTGCTCGGCCCAGCTGCGGCTGTGCGACCAGTCGCCGCGCAGCGGCTGGCGCAGGATATCGGCCCAGGTCGGCACGATGGCCAGCGCCGGGCCGACCAGCAGCCGCCCCAACACCGTGCGCTGCCAGCGCCAGCAGACGCGCTGCCAGGCGGGCAGGCCCGCATATTGGGCGGCTGTCAGGTAGTTGCTTTCGGGGTCGATGCCGGGCCGGGTCAGGTGCTCGTCCTGGTGGTGGATCAAATGGCTGTGGCGGTACATGTCGAACGGGTACCAGACGGCCAGCGGCGCCAGGCCCAGCAGCCGGTTTATGCGCGGCGACGCCGTGGGGTGGCCGTGCACCAGCTCGTGCTGCAGGCTCATGTACCAGCAGACCACCAGCAGCAAGGCCGTGCTGCCCAACACATTGCCCAGCTGCTGCCAGTACACCACCACCGCCACCCAGGCCAGGTAGATGCCTGCTGTCAAAAGCCAGGTCGGCCATTCAAAACGGTTGCGTGCAAGAGTGCTGGGGCTGTGCATGGTGGGGATGTAACAAGCGGAAAAATGCCTGTCATGGATGTTACGTTCACCCGGTATATACAAGCAAAGAATAAATACGCCTAAGCATATTCGGTGCCAATGGGGTGGAGTCCTGCAGTCGCACCTCCGCCAGCCATGGTTCAGCGGCCATTTGCTATATTAAAAATAGCTGTTGGCGCAGGTGGAATATGCGCCGAAAGCCGATTTTCTCTAAATGAGCCTACAGCTGCGCCAGGCCCAGCGCCGTAGCCTGTCTATCCAGGTCCCGCAGCACCTGGTAGGCCGAGGTCGGCACGGCCTCGAAGCCGCCCAGCTGCAGCCCGGCGCGGGTGCCGGCCAATGCCGGGTCGGCCATCGCCTGTTGCAGGCCTTGGCGCAGCAGGGCCAGCAGCGCAGGCGGCGTGCCCAGGGCGGTGACCAGCGCTGTGCCCGGCACGCTGGCGGTGCGGCCGACGATGCGTGTGCCCTGCACTACCTCGGGCTGGTAGCGCTGGAACTGGGCGTAGCTGATGCAGTCGATGGCCGCGATGTCCGCCGCGCCGCTGCGCACCAGCGCCAGCGAAGCGATGTGCGCGCCCGAGGCTATTGCCCGCGCAAAGAAGCGCCCGTCCACCGCCAGCGGCGCCGCCATGCTGCGCAGGCTGTGGTAGCCCGACTGCGAATCGGCCGAGTTGTAGGCCACCACCCGGTTGCGGAATGCGGCGAGGTCTTGGCCGGCATCGTCCGCCCGGCACACCAGGTGGCTGCTGTATTGGATGCCCTCGCAGCCTGGCGCCGTGTAATGGAAGGCGCCGACCAGCTGCACCCGCTGCTCCAGCGCATCCACCATCTGGTAGCCGCAGCACTGGCTCAATAGCAGGTCGGGCCGCAGCCAATGGCTGGTGAGGTCGTCGTTGGTGGGGGTGTCAAGCTCCGTGGGTACCTCCGGCACGCCCGCCTGGCGCAGGTAGCCGGCCAGGTACTGCCAAAGCGCGGCGCTGCCAGCTGGGTGGGACACGTACATGGGGAGGGAGGCGATCATGGGGTGGGGGGGCTGTTGGGGAGGGCGCGAGCATACCCAGGCTGGAGTGCTATTTAAACAGTAGCTGCTGGCGCACTATTTATATGCGTTAGAAGCCGAAAATGTTGGCGTGGCAGCTGCCTGCCAATACGCCTTTAAGCACTTGCGACAGGGTAGGGCGGAATGTGCTGCCCTTGCTGCAGCCGGCTGGCGACTTGCAGCAGCAGCTCTATGTCCAGTGTGTCCGGGTCGCGAGGCACCACGTCGTAATGGCATAGGGTGCCCAGCAGTTGGCCATCAGGGTCCATCACCGGTATGCCGCAATAGGCGAGTACGGCGTTGCGTGCGGGGTGGCTTTCCAGCCGGGCATCGTCCAGCGCATTGGCGACGGTGAACAAGCCCTTGCTTTCGCGCACATAGCAGCAGTAAGTGGCCGTGTCTGGTACCTCGGCAGAGCTGGTGACGGACGGGTTTTCGCGGTCGTAGTGGAGGGCCGCAGTGGCCTTGCCATCCTGGAAACGAAAGACACCGATGAACCGGTAGGCAGACAGCGACAGGATGTACGCCAGGGCCTCACGTGCCCCTTTGGATTCGAGAGTTTGCGCGAACTGTTCAAAATGTTCGCAGGTGCGCAAGCCTTCGGAAAGAGTCTGCATATCAGTGGTCTCTGGTTGCAAGGTTAGGGCTAGTTACATAGCCAAGAGTCGGCTTGACGTAAGCAGTGTATCGGGGGCACATGTGGTTAGTGCGCATGCCATACCGATGGGATTCCTTGTCCAGTTCAGTACATCGTGGCGCGCTGGCGGGCAGTGCGTTCAGCGTCGTACGCCGCACCGTCGATGGCGTTCTGGGTCACCGCCGCCAGCATCGCGCCCGCACTGGGCACGGTGGTGGCCAGCCCCGGGTCGCACGGATCCCACAGCTTGGACCGTAGCAGCGCCCGGGCGCACTGGAAGTACACCGTTTGCACCTGGATCTCGATCACGCACTTGGGTTGCACTCCGTTGATAGCCAAGCGCGCCAGCAGCTCGGGCGCTACCGAAATCCGGGCGAGCCCGTTGACCCGTAGCGTCTCGTTGGTGCCGGGCACAAAGAACAGCAGCGCCACATGCGGGTCGGCCAGGATGTTGCGCAGGCTGTCGATGCGGTTGTTACCCCGCCGCTCGGGCAGCAAGAGGGTGTGTTCGTCCAGCACGGTCACTAGCGGCGCCGGATCACCCCGGGGGGACGTGTCCAGTCCGTCCGGCCCAGAGGTGGCCAGCACCGCAAAGGGCGACGCCTCTACCCACTGGCGGTAGACCGGGTGCAGGTAGGGCACCTCTTTGCGTATCGACACCTCAGCCGCCTCGCCAAACAGTGCCTCCAGGGCGGCAAGGTTGGTGATGGCGTGGCTGTCTGGTGTGGTCATGCTGGTGCGCCGGGGCGGCGGTTAGGGGGGGCGGTTAAGGCTGCTCGACCTTCAGCCGCGTCGCGTATTTGCTTATCAACTCCTTGGCCATCGCGTCGCCCGCGCTGCGGTCGCTGGCGGACAGCCGGGGCGCCAACTCGGCCAGGGCCTTGTTGGCGTCTTTCAGAATGTCGTCTTCAACCGGATCGGTGGCGCTGTTCCGGGCGGCGGTGGCGATGGCGCATTGGTACCAGGCGTAGGCCTGGGCGGCATTGGCGGCCACGCCTCTGCCGCCTTCATAAGCTTGGCCCAGGTGCAGCTGCGCCTCGGAGATGGCCAGCGCCGCACCCTTGCGCCACAGCTCCACCGCTTTGGCGGGCTGGGCCGGGCCGCCCAGGCCGGCGTACAGCAGAAAGGCCAGGTTGTTCAGCGCCTCGTCGGGCCCGCCATCTGCCAGCGACTGCTCCCATTGTTTACGTGCCTCGGCGTAGTCCTTCGCCCGCCAGGCGGCGACGCCCTGGTTGTAGGCGGATTCTTCCGCTGACGCGACGGAGGTGGCTAGCGTGATGGCCAGCAGAATGTGTATTGCAAGCCGGTTCACGCTGCCGCCCGCAGCGCCTGCCCACACGCAAACCCGCTGGCCCAGGCCCACTGGAAGTTGTAGCCGCCCAGCCAGCCGGTCACGTCCATTACCTCGCCGATGAAGTACAGGCCGGGCTGTTTTGATTCCATGGTCTGCGACGACAAATCCCGGGTGTCCACACCGCCGGCGGTGACTTCGGCCTTCTTGTAGCCTTCCGATCCGTTGGGCGTCAGCTCCCAGCGGGCCAGCTTTTCGGCCAGCTGCGCCAATGCCTTGTCGGTGGCGTCGCAGATGGGTTTTTGCCAGGCCGGGTCTTGGCCGGCCCAGGCGTCGGCCAGGCGCGAGGGCACCAGCTGCGCCAGCTCGTTGGCGATGAGCTTGCGCGATGTGGCCTTGGCGCGTAGCAGGGCCGGGGGCAGGTCTTTTTCCGGCGCCAGGTTCAGGCGTATCGGCGTGCCATCCAGCCAGTAGCTGGATATTTGCAGCACGGCCGGGCCGCTCAAGCCCCGGTGGGTGAACAGCAGGTCTTCATGGAAGCTGGTCTTGGCCTTCTTCACGCCGGTTTCGATCAGCACCGGCAGCGCCAGGCCAGACAAGTGCGCGTACGGTGCCCAGGCCTCGCTGTCAAAGGTCAGCGGCACCAGCGCCGGGCGCGGCGTGACCATGCGCAGGCCGAACTGCTGGGCGAGCCTATAACCAAAGTCGGTGGCGCCGATCTTGGGGATGGACAGGCCGCCGGTGGCGACGACGATTTGCGGCGTGTGTATGGTGCCTTCGCTACTATCTATTTCATAGCTACCTGCGCAGGTATTGTCTGCGCTGGCGGCCGAAAACCTTATATTTTTCACGCTGCAGGGCTGCCAGCGTGTAACGTTGCCGGTGGCGCATTCGGCCAGCAGCATGTTGACCAGGTCTTCGGCAGAGCGGTCGCAAAACAGCTGGCCCTTGTGCTTCTCGTGGAAGCTGATGCCGTGGCGGGTCATCAGCGCGGTGAAGTCCTTGGGCGTATAGCGGCTGAGCGCGCTGCGGCAGAAGTGCGGGTTGTCGCTGAGGAAGTTGGCCGGGGTCACGTCCCGGTTGGTGAAGTTGGCCCGGCCGCCGCCAGAGATGCGGATCTTCTCGGCCACCTTTTCGCTGTGGTCTATCACCAGCACCTTCAAACCGCGCTGCCCGGCGATACCGGCACAGAACAAACCGGCCGCGCCGGCGCCGATGACTACGACATCAAACTTCTGCATCAAATCGACCTCTGGCGCAGGTACTACCTGCGGTGGCAGCTATAAAAATCATTGCTTGGCTCCCATGGCCTTGGCACGCGCCGCAGTGTCGGCCAGGCTCTGCGCATCGGGCGAGTTCTGCGTGGGCCAGCCTTGCAGATGGTTTTGCACGATGGTGCTCAAGGCGGTGATCCAGCCGGGCTCGCTGTTCAGGCAGGGGATGTAGTGGAATTCTTTGCCGCCCGCGTTCAGGAAGGCGGCTTTGCCTTCCATGGCGATTTCTTCCAGCGTCTCCAGGCAGTCGCTGGTGAAGCCGGGGCAGACCACGTCCACGCGTTTTACCCCCGCCTTGCCCATGGCGATCAGGCTGGGCTCGGTGTAGGGCTCCAGCCATTTGGCGCGGCCCAGGCGCGACTGGAAGGTGACTTTGTACTGCTCCTTGGTCAAGCCCAGCGCGGTGGCCAGCAAGCGCGCGGTCTTGTGGCATTCGCAGTGGTAGGGGTCGCCCAGGTGCAGGGTGCGTTCGGGCACACCGTGGAAGCTCATTACCAGCTGGTCCGGCTGGCCGTTGTGCTGCCAGTGGCTGCGTACGCGCTGGGCTAGGGCCGCGATGTAGCCGGGGTCGTCGTGGTAGCGGTTGACGAAGCGCAGCTCGGGGATGTTGCGGGTCTGGCGCGCCCAGTCGTACACCGCGTCGAACACGCTGGCCGTGCTGGTGGCCGAATACTGCGGGTAGGCCGGCACGATCAGCACCCGGGTCACGCCCTGGGCCTTGAATTTGTCCAGCTGCTCGGCGATGGACGGGCTGCCGTAGCGCATGGCGTAGTCCACCTGCACCTGGTGGCCGCGCTCGCCCAGCCAGCCGCGCAGCATCACCGCCTGCTGCTCGGTGCCTATGCGCAGCGGCGAGCCCTGCGGCGTCCAGATGCTGGCATATTTGGCGGCCGACTGCTTGGGCCGGGTGCGCAGGATGATGCCGTGCAGGATCAGGTTCCAGATGACTCTGGGGATCTCGATGACACGGTGGTCGCTGAGGAACTGGGCCAGATAGCGGCGCACGGCCGCTGGCGTGGCGGCGTCTGGCGTGCCCAGGTTGCAGTACAGCACGCCGGTGCGCGGGGCTTGGGCGTGGTTGTGTGGGGGTTCTGGCTTGAAGGGGGAGGCGAAGAGGGGCATTCCGGTATTCTCGCGTACCTATGTTGGACCTCACCAAAATCAAAGCCATATCCCTGGACCTGGATGACACGCTGTGGCCGGTCTGGCCGGCCATACACCGGGCCGAAGCCGAACTGCTGCAGTGGCTGCACGACCACGCACCCGCCACCGCCCGCCGCTATAACAGCACTGAGGCCCTGCGCGCCGTGCGCGAGCAACTGGAGCGTGAACGCCCCGACCTGCGGCACGACCTGGGCGCCATGCTCCGCGAGTCCATCCGTCTGGCGCTGCGCCAATCGGGCGACGACGGCGCTTTGGCCGAACCGGCGTTTGAAGTTTTCTTCGCCGCGCGCCAGCGGGTGGACCTGTTTGAAGACGCCTTGCCTGCGCTGGAACAACTGGCGGCGCGCTTTCCGCTGGTGGCGCTGAGCAACGGCAACGCCGATGTGCACCGCGTGGGCATTGGCGGGCATTTCTCGGCCTCGTTCAGCGCCCACCTTTTTGGCGTGGCCAAGCCAGACCCGCGCATCTTCCACGCCGCCGCGCAGGCCGTTGGCGTGGCCCCGCACGAGGTACTGCACGTCGGCGACGATGCCCTGCTGGATGTGGTGGCTGCCGTAGATGCCGGCATGCAAGCCGTCTGGCTGAACCGCCATGGCCACGCCTGGGCGCACGCCACCGAGCCGCACCTGACCGTGGCGGACCTGGGCGCGCTGAGCGCGCTGTGGGCTACGCAATAACCCAGCGGTCGGTAGCGGCGCGGATGTGGCTGCGCATGGCGGCTTCGGCGGCTAGCGGGTCACGCAGGGCCAGGCAGCGCAGTATCAACTCGTGTTCGCTGATGGCGGAGCTCCAGGTAGGCTGGCCTTCCAGCCGGCTGCGCATATGGGCGGCCAGCGGGCTGCGGCGCTTGTCGAACAGGCTGCCGACCAGGCCGGTCAGCACCGAGTTGCCGCTCATTTCTGCCAGGTAGACGTGGAAGCGGCGGTCGTGCTCCAGCGCGTCGCGCCCCTGCGCGCTTTCCGCGCGCATGGCATCAATGGTTTCTTGCAGCCTCTCTAGGCCTTCTGTGGTGACGTTGGCGCAGGCCAGCACGGCGACAGCACCCTCGACCGCGCTGCGGGCCTGCATCAGCTCCACCGGGCTTTCGCCCATGGCCATCTGCGGCTGCTGGCTCTGGGTGGGGCGGGTACAGGCGTACACGCCGGAGCCCATGCGGATTTCCACGCTGCCTTCAATCTCCAGCGCAATCAGCGCTTCGCGCAGCGAGGGGCGCGACACACCCAGCTGCTGTGCCAGGTCGCGCTCGGGCGGCAAGCGCTGGCCGGCGGGGTAGTCGCCGCGCTGGATCAGGGCGCGCACCCGGTCGGCAATCTGCTGGTACAGGCGGCGCCCCTCGGGCTGCTTGTCGGAGGGCTTGGCGGTATCTGCGGTGTCAGGTGTTTGCATGTTTTGGTCTTACCTGTTTGGCCTGACCAAATAGGAGGGTTCAGGATGGATTTGGCGGTGTTGGCCGCAATTTTGCGCGCTATCGTCTGAAATTTTGGCTAATTTCCTCAAAATTCCAGACTAGGGTAAACGTGGTAAGGCCAATTTGTGCAATGTCGCAAAATCGGCCTTACCAAAACAGCGGCGCCTTGCCTGGGCTTGACCGCATACCCGCCACCGGAGACAGCTTTGCACTACACCTTTGACTTCAGCCCGCTGCTGGACTATTGGCCTGATTTTCTGGCCGGCGCCTGGACCACGCTGGCCTTGTCTCTGTCCGCCACGGTGTTTGGCTTTTTGCTGGGTGTGGCTTGCGCACTGGCCAAGACCGGGCGCTCAGCCGGCTTGTCGCGTGTGGTGGGCGGCTATGTGGAGCTGATCCGCAACACGCCGCTGCTGGTGCAGATCTTCATTGTGTATTTCGGCCTGTCGTCCCTTGGCCTGCATATCGCCGCGTTTACCGCCGCCACGATTGCGCTGGTAGTGAACGTAGGGGCTTACACCAGCGAGATCGTGCGCGCGGGCATCGAGTCCATACCCCCCGGCCAGCTGGAGGCGGCCGAATGCATGGCATTGACGCGCTGGCAGACCCTGCTGCACGTGGTGCTGCCGCCCGCGATTGAGCGCGTGTACCCGGCACTGACAGGCCAGTACGTGCTGCTGATGCTGGCCTCGTCGATCTGCTCGCAGATATCGGCCGAGGAACTGACCGCCGTGGCGAATCGCATCCAGTCCGACACTTTTCGGTCGGTGGAAACCTACCTGGTGCTGGCGGGCGCGTATTTGCTGATGTCCTTGGTGATGCGCGGAATTTTTGGCCTGCTGGCCCTGGTTGCGTTTCCCCGGCGCCGGCGCCTGGGTACGCCTTTGTAAGGAGCTGAACCATGGCATTTTTGAATCTTGCGCACCTGAAGTTTTTGCTCGATGGCGTCTGGTGGACCGTGGTGTTGTCGGTACTCGCCTTTGTTGGCGGCGGGCTGCTGGGCTTTGTGGTGGCGCTGGGGCGCTTGTACGGGCCCCGGCCCTTGCGCTCGGCGGTAGGGCTGTATATCAAGCTGATACAGGGGCTGCCGCTGCTGGTGCTGCTGCCGCTGGCTTACTTCGGCCTGCCCTCGCTCGGGCTGGATGTGAAGCCGCTGACGGCGGCGGCGCTGGCCTTGTCGATTTATGTGTCGGCCTACCTGGGAGACATCTGGCGCGGTTGCATTGAGTCGGTGCCGCGTACCCAGCGCGAGGCGGCGGAGTGCCTGGCCCTGCGCTGGCACCAGCAGTTGCTACATGTGATCCTGCCGCAGGCCGTGCGCATCGCCACCCCGCCTACGGTGGGCTTCATGGTACAGATTGTGAAGAACACCTCATTGGCGTCGGCTATCGGCTTTGTGGAGCTGGCCCGCGCGGGGCAGATCATCAACAACTCGACCTTCGAACCCTTTGTGATTTTTGTGGTGGTGGCGGCCTTGTACTTTGCGCTGTGCTATCCGCTGTCTGTGTTAAGTCGCCGTCTTGAGAGGAGTTTCCATGTTGCCCATCGTTGAAGTCGAGAACATCTGCAAAAGCTTTGGCGCAGTCCGTGTGCTGGACGGCGTGTCTTTCTCTGTGCAGAAGGGCGCGGTGGTGGCCATCATCGGGCGCAGTGGCTCGGGCAAGAGCACGGCGCTGCGCTGCATAGACCGGCTGGAGACGGTGGACAGTGGCCGTATTCGCGTCTGTAACCACGAGGTGTCTTCGCCCAGCCTGGACCTGCACCAGCTGCGCCGCGATGTGGGCATCGTGTTCCAGAGCTACAACCTGTTTCCGCACCTGACGGTGGAGCAGAACATCATGCTGGCCCCGCGTCTGGTGCAAAAAACCAGCCGTGCCGAGGCCCGCGAGAAAGCCCACAAGGTGCTGGCCCAGGTGGGCCTGGCCGAGAAGGCCGACAGCTACCCGTCGCAGCTCTCCGGCGGCCAGCAGCAGCGCGTGGCAATTGCCCGCTCGCTGGCCATGGCGCCGCAGCTGATGCTCTTTGACGAAGTCACTTCCGCGCTGGACCCGCAACTCACCGGCGAGGTGCTGCGCGTGATGGAGAGCCTGGCCGCCGGTGGCATGACCATGATCCTGGTCACCCATGAAATGGCGTTCGCCCGCAAGGTGGCCGACCAGGTGATCTATATGCACCAGGGCCGCGTCTGGGAGCAGGGGCCGGCCAGCATGCTGGATGCGCCGGCCACACCCGAGCTGCAGGCCTTTGTTCGCGGCGGCTTGTAACGCTGACTTTTATCCAACCACGATTCCTTCCACCGGAGACACACCATGAAAAAACCTACTTCCCTCATCTACGGTCTGGTCGCGGCTGCGGCCTTACTGGCCAGCGCATCGGGCGCCGCCCATGCCGATCTGCTCAAGGACATTCGCGACGCGAAGAAGATCCGCATCGCGCTGGACACCGGCTCGCCACCCTACGGTTTTGTGAACGACGCGCTCAAGCCCGTGGGCTCAGATGTGGAAACCGCGCAGCTGCTGGCGCAAGACCTGGGGGTTGAAATGGAGATGGTGCAGACCACCAGCCCCAACCGCATTCCCTTCCTGCAGACCAGCAAGGCCGACATCGTGGTGGCTTCTTTGTCGGTCACGCCCGAGCGCGAGAAGGTGATTGATTTCTCTGTGCCCTACGCGCAAATCCAGGCCGTGGTGGCCGGCCCCAAGGCCACGGCCATCAAGGGCTTTGAAGACCTGGACGGCAAGCGCGTGGCCACCACCCGTGGCTCCAACAACGACCGCCTGGCCACCCAGGGTGCCAAGGGCGCGCAAATGGTGCGCTTTGACGACGACGCCACGCTGCTGACCGCTGCCGTCAGCGGCCAGGCCGACATCCTGGCCACCTCGCCGTCCATCATCCATTCGGTGCTGCAAAAGGCGCCGCAAAAAGACCTGGTCGTGAAGTTCGTGATGCAGACCGTGCCGCTGGGCATAGGCCTGCGCAAAGGCGAGCCCGAGCTGAAGGCCTGGATCAACGACTGGATCACCAAGAACACCCAGAACGGCAAGCTCGGCGCCATCCAGAAGAAATACCACGGCGGCTGATAGCGCAGCCAACACCAGGAAAGACCACCATGTTGACTGTTATTTGCGATACCCCGGGCACCCTGCGTGCCGAGCAGCGCGAGCGCCCCGTACGCGCCGAGGGCGAGGTGCTGGTGCGCGTGCGCCGCGTGGGCGTGTGCGGCACCGACCTGCATATCTACACCGGCAACCAGCCCTTTTTGCAGTACCCGCGTGTGATGGGGCATGAGCTGTCTGGCGAAATTGAAGAAGCTACCCCGGGCGGGCGGTTGGCCGTGGGCGATGTGGTGTATGTGATGCCGTATTTGTCCTGCGGCAAATGCATTGCCTGCCGCAATGGCAAGACCAACTGTTGCGTCAACATCCAGGTGCTGGGCGTGCACCGCGACGGCGCTTTTACCGAATACCTGTCGCTGCCCGAAGCCTTTGTGCACAAGGCCAACGGCGTGACGCTGGACCAGGCGGCCATGATCGAGTTCCTGGCCATTGGCGCGCATGCCGTGCGCCGTGGCGATGTGCAGGCCGGCCAGCGGGTGCTGGTGGTCGGTGCAGGCCCCATCGGCATGGCGGCCATGGTGTTTGCGCGCATGCGCGGCGCCACCGTCACCGCCATGGACTCACGCCAGGACAGGCTGGACTTTTGCCAGCGCGAGCTGGGCGTGGCGGGCACGGTGGCTCTGGCGGAGGGTGACGAAGCGCAGCTCAGCGCCGCAACCCAAGGCGAGTTTTTTGACCTCGTATTTGACGCCACAGGCAATCCCAAGGCTATAGAGCGCGGCTTCCAGTTCGTTGCCCATGGTGGCAAATACGTGTTGATTTCGGTGGTGCGCGACACCATCACCTGTTCAGTCCCCGAGTTCCACAAGCGCGAGACCACGCTGCTGGGCAGCCGCAACGCCACGGCGGAAGACTTTGAAATCGTCATCCAGGCCATGCGCGACGGCAAGGTGCCCACCGCCGCCCTGAACACCCACAAGCTCAAGCTGGCCGACGTACCCACCGACTTTGCCCAACTGCTGGACCCGGCCCAGCGCGTGGTCAAAGCCATCGTGGAGGTCTAGGCCATGGCGCAGCCGATTCTGCAGTTTGGCACCAGCCGCTTCCTGCAGGCCCATGTGGACCTGTTTGTGTCGCAGGCATTGGCAGGCGAGGGCGGTGCCAGTGCGGCGCTGGGCGGCATCACCATGGTGCAGTCCACCACCAGCCCGGCCAGCACAGCCCGCGTGGCCGCGTTGGCGGGCGGCGCCGGCTACCCCGTGCGCCTGCGCGGCCTGGTGGCAGGCCAGCGGGTCGACCGCACCGTGCAATGCACCGCCGTGCGCGAGGCCTTGCAGGCCGACGCCCACTGGCCGCAGCTGCGCGAGGCCGTGGCCCAGCAGGTGCAAGTCATCGTCTCCAACACCGCCGACCAGGGCTACCAGCTGGACGCGTCGGATAGCGCTGCACTGCTCGCCCCCACGGCGACGGCGCCCAAAAGCTTTCCAGCCAAGTTGCTGGTACTACTGCACGGCCGCTGGCAGCAAAACCCTGCAGCGCCGCTGACCCTGCTGCCCTGCGAGCTGGTGGAGCGCAACGGCGACGTGCTGCGCGACGTGGTGCTGGCGCTGGCGCAGAGCTGGGGCTTGCCGGCCGCCTATACCGACTGGCTGCAACAGCAATGCATATGGGCCAACTCCCTGGTAGACCGCATCGTGTCCGAAGCACTGCAACCCGCCGGCGCCGTGGCCGAGCCCTATGCCCTGTGGGCCGTAGAGCGCCAGCCAGGCCTGGTATTACCCTGCAGCCACCCCGACATCGTGCTGACCGATGACCTGGCCCACCACGAACGCCTGAAACTGCTGCTGCTGAATGCCGGCCATACCTACCTGGCCGAATGCTGGATGGCACTGCAGCGCCCCGCCGAGCAAACCGTGCGCGAAGCCATGGCCGACCAAGAACAGCGCGCCGAGCTGGAAGCCCTGTGGGCCGAAGAGATTCTGCCCGTTTTCGCAGCCCTGGGCCAAACCGCCGACGCCGAAGCTTATTTGGCCACGGTGCGCGAGCGCTTCGAGAACCCGTTCCTCAACCACCGCATCGCCGACATCGCACAGAACCATGCGCAGAAAAAGCAGCGGCGCCTGGGGCCGGTGCTGGCGCTGGCGCGGGAATTGGGGATGGATGTGCCGCAACTGCGTTTGCGGGCGGCGTCGGATTTGCTATAGAGCTTATAGCTGCTTGCGCAGGCAAATCCTGCGTCAGTAGCTGATTTTGCTTCAAGTCCGACAGGCTGCTAGCAGCACTTGGCGCGCCTATGCGCTATGCCATTGCCGTTTCAGCCTGACTTTCCTGCCGGGCCAGCGCATTATCTTGGAGCAGGTTGTCGCTAGCGGCGCCGAACACGCTGCTGTCTGCATCGCCATCGTGGGAACTGTGGGCATCGCCGGGCCAGGGCGGCACACAGCCTTCGCCCTGGCCGATGCGGGGGATGAAATGCACGACCATGCCGGCACCAATTCCTCCGCCCGCGCTGCGCTGCAGCACGCGGACCCAGCAGGTGCGGGTGCTGTCGCCTGCATCCTCACTGCCTTGGCCCTGCCAGTGGAAGCGGATGCGGATGCGGATGCGCCCCAAGCGGTCGGTGAATGTTTCGTCGGCTCCGCTGGGCACCGTCTCGCCCTGGGCGCCGATGACGATGGCCGTCTGGCTACCCCAGGCGGTAGGGCGTGGGTTCAGCCGCAGGCCGGTGCCATCGGCCAGCACCGGGCGCCAGGGCTGCTGGGCGGGGAGGGCCTCGAAGCGGTTGGCGTAGCCTAGCTTCTGGGCCTGGGCGATGAGGGCGGAGGTGGGGATCAACTCGGCATGGGTGGCCGAGCGTGTGCTATGGAGTTCATAGCTGCTTGCGCAGGTGGAATATGCGCTGGAGGCCGATTCGTCTTGAATCGATAGTTGCTGCAGCAAGTCGCCCAGCAGCTGAGGCACCGGCCCAAACAGCTCGGCCAGGGCTTCCTGGGCCGGGCGGGGCAGGTTGTTGTGGTTAGACGTTGGCCACTTCCGCAGTGGTTGCAGGAGGAGCTGCAGCGACGTTTTCGGAGTCCGATGGCTGAGTACGCGACAGCAGCATATTGTCACTGCCGGCATACACCTTTCGGTAGCGTAAATATCCAGCCTTCGCTCCTGCATAAGGTTCTCGACCCGTATTCACCATGCGTGGGATGGTTTCATCTTTGCCAGAACTAGCAAAAGCATCGGCTGCTTCGCGCTGCTCTGCCGTCAATCCATCCCTGACCCGAGGATTGGATTTTCTGGCGAGTTCGGCTGCTCGTCGCTTGCCAACCCATTCTTTCAGTACGCCGCGCAATTCAGCTTCATTGTCCGGGGTGCCACCCGCCCAGGTCGGCAACAGCTTGAACCAGGCCCGCGAGTCATGTACGTAGTCGTCAAAAAGAGTGACCAACTCCGGTGCCAAAGCGGGCGCGGTGCGCCACCAAGTGGCAATCTCCTCCCATTCGGCAAGATGCTCGTTGTCAAAACCCGCTGGCTGTACGCGGGCTTGAAAGTCTTTCCCCTTCTCTCCCAACCATCGCTCGAATTCGGCCAGCTCAGATTCAAATTCCAGGTTGGCACTGTGCAGGTCGTTCTGATCAAAAGAGCTGGCCCGCAAGTAGCTGGCGCTGCTCTCCAGCGGCGCATTGCCGCGGGCACGGCGCAGCAGCTTCCATTGGATATAGATGCGGCGCTGCTCGCGCATGATGGCGGTGAGCGTGCCGCTGGTGGTTTTGCACTGTGCCACGTAGGCGTTAAAGACATTGATGGTGCTGGCCTCCAGTGCAAAGCGTTCTTTGACAATCGGCTTGGCAAATTCCAGCTTCAAGGGCACCCCAGCCAGCCGGGCGGCGCGGTACATGTAGATGAGCGGGATGCGGGCCAGCATGTCGCTACCGCTTGGGCTCAGGCCCTTACCTTGCTCTTTGGGGCTGTAGGCACCTCCCACATCGGAGTGCATGCCAGGGAACACCCATTCCTCGCACCCCGTTGGCAGACTGCCTCCTATGGATGCGGAATCCAATGGAAAGCTGCGTCGTGTTTCATGTGCGGCCACCAAATGCAGAGTGCGGATGTCGTCCGGGATGCGCAGACTGCTATCGGCATCGGCCCATGATCCGTGGCCATCCATGGCACCCAGTCCAAACTGGTTACCCATGGTATTGGCCAAGCCCACCGAAGCTACGGTATCCAGTAGCCCCATAAAGCTAAATTCCACTTTAAAACCGCCCAGCGTCATCTTGCTGCCGGGGCGCCCGTGCAGAGTGGCATCGCGTTCGCACAGGGCCATCAACCAGTTCGCAAATGCACGTGCCTGGGTGGCGCCGCGAGAAAAGCCAAAGATAGAAATATTGATCTTGCGCACAATGCCGGGGTCAATGCGCGGCGGGCGGCCCAGCAGTTTGTCAAACCAATGCTGTGTCACGGTGGCATGCAAGCGCTTAAGCAGGTCCTCAAATGCTAGCTGGGTAGCGTCGTCCTTCTTCTTGAAGAACTCATTCCATGCCGAGCCGGGCTTGATTTGTCGCAAGCGTTCGCGGTCCAGCTCCACCTTACTCGCCAACTTATAGACCTCGTCGTTGCTGATCAGCGGCGTTTTGTGGAAGTAGCGGTGCACATTGTTGATGGCCTGCACCAGCGCCCAGACAATGCGTGCCGCGCCGCCCATTCCACCGCCCGGACCGCCAGGGTTGGTACCACCGTCGCGGATTTGCTTGAAGGGCGAGCCTACGCCGGGGATGTAGGTGCGAAAGAAGTGGCTGTAGCGGTCCAGCTTGTAGTCCCAGTCGGTCTCTGCGGGCAGCACCCCGGGCACGCTCAGGCCGGGAAAGCAGTCGTACAGCCGGGCGATATTGCTGTGGTTTTTAGTGCCACCCTTGTCGGCCTGCTCGTAGTTGTTGCGCGTGCCGTCGAAGAAAAAGCCAAAGAAGAGTTCGGTTTCGCAGGACTTGCCGGGGACTCCGATTTTGGGTTGCTCGCGGGCTTCGTGGGTTTTTTCAAGTAATTCAACCTCATCGTCATCAAAAAGTATTTTTTTGCTTTTTGCATCAGAAAAACGCACAGGAATTTGTGAGCAGAGCTTGGCGGTCATGGGCGAGAGTCCTTGTATTTTTGTACCTTGGCTTGTGCATCACGCAGCGACTGCTCATAGTCCGCTTGAAGCCAAGCAATGAATTTTGGGTCGGTGGGGCCAGTAAATCTTGCGTGTAAAGCCATTAATTCCCTTACTCGCTGTCCTCTTGAGTCAGTTTCGAACTTCATGAAATGTTTGTCTTCATTAATGATTTTTTCTGTGTACTCCCAATTCTTAGTCGCCCTCGTTACTGGCTCGGTGGATAAGTCAGACAGCATTTTTTGATATACCTCCACCGACCCCTCCGCATCCTTGATATACATATCCCAATACTCCCGCTGGTACTCCACCGACGGCACAGGCCAGCCCTTGACCGTACCCGGCCACTTCGCATGGTCGGGCTGGTAGTCGCTGATGACGACTCCAAACGTGCCATCGGCATTGCGCAGCACCCATAGCTCGCCAGGGCGGCCTTTGGGATATTCAGGCACCGTCACCCGGTGGGTTTCCCGGATTTCTTCGATGGCTTTGCGTGGGTCGTGCGGCGCGTCCGGTGGCGGGTTGATATAGCGAATGGTGTGTATGTCCAGCTGCATGCCGGGCTTCCAGATGCGCGGCAGCTCATAGCAGCACAGGGTACCGCCCGCAGAAAACGAGTCCACCATTTCGCCGCCACCATGGTTGTCGGGGTTGCTGGGGTCTTCCACCCGGTAGTTGAACTCTTGGGCGGTGTAGTTCACGCCGTGGATGTTGACCGATGCGGTGCTGATCTTGGCGCAGGCCGTCAGCAACTGCAGGCACAAGGTTGCAGCCAGTAGGAGCTTTTTCATAGGGGTTGTGTCGTGAGCCAGTGCTGTAGATTTTCCAGGGAGTCGCCCGACTGCAGCAAGCGCGGGTCATTCAAACAGGCTTCGCACCAGTCCACCCGTATGCCTTCGTCCATCGGGGCCTGGGTATTGGGCTGATGGGGATGTCTGTCGGCAGCGTGAAGCGCTTGTGCCACTGTGTCATAGCTTGCAGAGTGGAGTTGTTGCCACAGCCCGCCTCGGTCCGCCAAGATCGTCAAAATGCCGTCGGCCTCGCCGTCGGCCACCATGGCGCCAAACTGTGCAGCTGTTAGCCGGGTGTCTAGCGCTTTCTTTGGGGGTACATGGGGTACGCCCGGTAGTTGTTGCCATCGCCCGTTGCGTCCAACGATGTGCCATGCGCTAGCCGGGCCAACAAAGTGCCCGCGCTGCTCTATCGACAGGTTCGCAAAGATGCCCGGTAGGCGCCGTGTATCCGGGTACCTGAAATTAAAGCGTTGTCCATCGGCATCTACTACACACCATTGTTCTAGCCGCTGACCCAGCGTCTGGAGGTTTTCTGGGGTGCGAATGGCATGCACCATGGGCCACCCATTGCAACGTAGCAATACTTTTTGCAACTGTAGGTTCTTGCTAGATTGGCCCGAGTAGCGCAGCAGCAAAGGAGAGACGTCCCGCACTGCTTCGCTACATCCAGGCAGTGACTCAAAAAGAAGTCGAGGCACTTCCGTTTGTGCAACTGACATTGCCAGAGGCCTGTGCATGCCTACAACGAATGCCGTATCGAGCAGAAGGTATAAGTTTTCTTTGATAGGTAGGCTTTCCGCCCATTTATCCAGAGTTTCCAGCCAGGTGGCGGCAAATGCATCAATCAACATATCGGTTTAAGCAACTGTGGTGAAAGCAGGGGCGGCTTCTAAAGATTTTTTCAGACATTCCACGCAGATGGAGTTGGGCAACTGCGGTAATGGGTAACTCACCCGCCCCGGCCCCTCAAACACCTTCTGCGAAGCATGCACGGTAATCTGCCCAGGCGCAGTGGTGGTGATGTTCCCACCCTCAATGGTGATGCTGGCCCCCGCAGCGGTAGCGATGCGGATGCGCTTGGCCGCTGCCCAGTCGATGTGGGCATTGGCGCTCATCACATCCACCTGGCCCTTGGCCTGGACTTTGAGTTCACCCGCTTGGGCCTGCAGGTCGATGTCGTCCTTGGCGGCGATGAGCTGCAGGCCGGTGTTGGCTATTCCTGCCTTCACCGCCCCGGCCAGCACGCCGATGGCCTGGCCGGTATGCACGCGCAGCTGGCCGCCACTGGCGAACTGGCTGTCTTGGCCGCTCATCAGGCTGGTGGTTTCGCCGTTGTTGAGCTGGATGTTTTGGCCTGCGACCACGCCTAGGCCGCCCTTGGCGGCGATGGACAGCAGGGCGTCGGTGCTGTGGGGGAGTTTGCCGTCGCTGGCCTGGGTAGTTTTGGCGGCGGCGTCGCTTTGCGCCTGAGCCAGGGTGCTTTGGTCCAGCATGCCGCTGGTGGCGGTGTACAGGGCTTGCAGGGGGGCGGCTTGGTCGTTGAGCGCGCTGGCTTGGGCTTTGGTGCTGCCGATGTGGCTGGCCAGGGCCACGGTCTGGTGCGTGCTGGCGGCCTGGCTGAACGAGGCGGCCAGGGTGCTGGCCTGTTTGAGGAGAGCCATACCTGCGCTGTTGTCGCCGGCCGGGTCGCGGCTGCTGGCGCTGTGCTGCAGGCTGTAGCTGCTGATGAGCAGGCCGGCACCGGCGCGGATGGCGCCGTAAGCATCGGTGCGCAGCTCGGTGCCGGTGCCACGCAGGCTGCCCCGGAAGTTGTCTGCGGTGTGCAGCAAATGGCCCAGGTTGAGCTCGGTGGCGGACTGGGTGGTTTTGAGCTGGATGCGGTTTTGGCTGTCTGTGTCGTCAAACACCAGCTGGTTGTAGCCGCTGGCGCCGTATTCCTTGCTGCGGATACCCCATTGGGCTGTGGCATTGCGTTGGCTGTTGGCGGCTGCACCATGCCAGACGGGGCTGTGTCCACCCGAGCCCGAGCCCACCAGGTTGCCCTGGCCGCTGTAGCGGGTGTCGATGGCAGAGTCGAACACGCGGGTGTCTGCATCGGCATCCTGGGCACCACCGGGGGAGGGCAGTACACCGCCTTCACCTTGGCCGTTGTAGAGGGCTGCAACTGCGATGGGGCGGTCGATGTCGCCCTCCAGAAACTGCACCTGCACCTCTTGGCCGATGCGGGGGATGAACTGCACGCCCATGCCGGCACCACTTCCTCCGCCCGCACTGCGCTGCAGTACGCGGACCCAGCAGGTGCTGGCGTCGTCACTCGCGTCATCACTCCCCTGGCCCTGCCAGTGGAAGCGGATGCGGATACGCCCCAGGCGGTCGGTAAAGGTTTCATCGGCGCCACTGGGCACCGTCTCGCCCTGGGCGCCGATGACGATGGCGGTCTGGCTGCCCCAGGCGGTAGGGCGTGGGTTCAGCCGCAGGCCGGTGCCATCGGCCAGCACGGGGCGCCAGGGCTGCTGGGCGGGGATGGCCTCGAAGCGGTTGGCGTAGCCCAGCTTCTGGGCCTGGGCGATGAGGGCGGAGGTGGGGATGAGCTCGGCGTGGAGAGGACGGCGGGTGTGGGTGCTATGGAGTTCATAGCTGCTTGCGCAGGTGGAATATGCGCTGGAGGCTGATTCGTCTTGAATCGACAGTTGCTGCAGCAAGTCGCCCAGCAGCTGGGGCACCGGCCCAAACAGCTCGGCCAGGGCTTCCTGGGCGGGGCGGGGCAGGTTGTTGATGCCGATGCTGGTGACGCAGAGCACCAGCAGCTCGGGCTCTGGGTTGCTGCTGTCGTTGCTTGCGTTGTTGCCCGTGCTGGAGATCTGGCGCGGGCTGCCCACCAGTGTGAAGCGGGTGCCCGGGCGCAGGGTGCGCACGGTGCTGCGACCTTGCCAGCGGCTGCGCTGGCTGTGGTGGGCCTGGGCGATGCGGTCGGCGGCGGCACGGGCCTGGGTCCCGTCGGCAAAGGCGTAGATGCCGGGGCTGTCATAGCTCTCCAGCTGGGGGGCGTTGGGGCCGCCGCTGAAAGGAAGGTTGCTGGGGAAGATGGGGATGCTAACGCTGCTGGAGGCCTTGGCTTTGTAGTCAAAGCTTTGCAGGCTGAGGCGGGCGGGGGGCAGGTTGCTGCGCTGCACCAGGGCCTGGATGGCGTCTTGCTCCTCCAGCGCGCTGGCGCCGTGGAAGCGGATGCCAGCACCGCCCAGGGCGTGGGCGCTGGTGGCGTCTTCGGGGCAGGCGCTGGTTTGGCTGGAGTCGGCGAACAGCACCAGCTGGTGGCCCCTGGGGGCGGAGTCGCTTTCTTCGCATTCTTCGATACGCCAACCCAGGCCTTCTTCGGCCAGCAGGCGGGATACAAAGGCCAGGTCGCTCTCGCGGTACTGCACGCAGTAGCTGCGGGGCGGTGAGTTGCGCAGAAAGGGGCCCACCTCGTCGCTCCAGCGCCAGGCGGCCACGGCCTGGTAGCTTTGGAATACGGCGTCCACGATCTGGATGGTGGACATGTCTTGCCAGACCCGGCTGGTGCGCGACTGGCCCAAGAGCCAGATCCAGGGCGCCACGCGCAGGTGGTAGCGGGCCAGGCCGCCGTAGCTGCCCAGCTGGGCGGCTTGCACTACCAGGCCGGTGAAGGGGGTGCGGCCGCCGTCGGACAGGCTGATCTGCAGGCTGGCGCGCTGGCCCAGCAGTTGGTCGGTGGCGATGCTGGCCTGGGTGCTCAGGGCGATGATGTCGCGGCTGCCTACGCTGTGCAGCGACTCGCTGGCCGCGAAGGCTTCTACCAGCAGGTTGGGGGCCTTACTAGAGGCGGCTTCTGGCGCACCCAGCGTCAACTCGTACAAGCGGCTCGTGCTGGTGAATGCTTGGAGCAGGGCAGTCAAATCGATGGACATGGGGTGGGTGTGCGGTGGCAAGGGACCTTGGGGAGGGCCGCAGTTTGCCGCGAAATGGGGCGCCATCTGGTGCGTCCAGGCAATTTACGAAAGCAGCTGTAACCGGATGTCCCTAAAAAGGGGGAGGTCTGCGCTGGAGTGCTTTCGTTGCATGAGGAGGGTAGTCGCACCCCCTGGGATGCGGGGCATCCTCCTACGGGCATGCACCGGTATGGCTGACGTACATCGGCTGCCAGCAGGTCCAAGATGGACTCCATGGGCCAAGCCGGTCCTATGTGTTCCATTTCCCCAAGGAGTCCCATATGCAAACCACATCCGATATCGATCAAGCCGTGGTCGCCACGCTTAACGAGCTGCTGGAGACTTGCCGCGACGGCGAGTATGGCTTTAACGCCTGTGCCAGCCGCACGTCCAACCCCGAGCTGAAGGCTATTTTTGAGCAGCGTTCTAAGGAATGCACATCTGCGGCGCTGGAGCTGTATGCGCATGTGCTGGACCTCGGTGGCAAGCCTGAAGAAGGCGGTACCACCGGTGGTGCCGTGCAGCGCGGCTGGGCTGCCGTGCGTGGCCTGCTCAGCGGCAACAGCGACTACGCGATCCTGGACGAATGCGAGCGCGGCGAGGACATGGCCCTGGCGCACTACCGCAAGGCGGCCAAGCATGTGCTGCCGAACGACGTGCGCGTACTGGTGGAGCGCCAGCTGCAGGGCACCCAGGCCAACCACGACCAGATCAAGGCCCTGCGCGACCAGTGCAAGGAACGCGCTTAGTACCTGAGGGACTGCGCAGCCGCCACGCCGCTGCGCACCGCGCCTTCTAGCGTTGCGGGGTAGGGCCCGTCCACATAGTCGCCGCAGACGTCCAGGCCCGGTGCAATGTGTTGCGCCGGGCGTTGCAGGCCCGGCGTACAGGCAAAGGTGGCGCGCTTTTCCACCACGGTGCGCAGGGGCCGCAGATCGCTCACCCCCAGCTGCGCCCTGCCCTGGGCAATGACCGCATCCTCCAGCGCTTGCCGGTCACCCTGGCTGGCGCTGGCCACAAAGGCCAGCAGGCCGGCAGGGCCGCCAAGCTGGCCACGGTCAAACACAAACTGGGCCGGGTTTGACGCATCGCCGCGCAGCGACAGCATCGGGTGGGCTAGCCGCGTGCCGCTATGGGCGTAGACGGTGGCAATCGCCTCGAATTGCAGGGCCTGGGTGTGTTGCAGCCAGGCCTCTGCCGCTGTACCCGCGACACCGCTGGCCGCGACCAAGCGTGCCGCCTCCCAGGGCGGGCAGGCGAGTAGCAGGTGGTCGAAGGCTTCTCCATCGACTAGCCATTGGTGGCCGTGGGGATTAATGTGGTGCACGCGCTGCCCGGTTTTAACGCTGGCGCCATGCCGCTGCAGCCAGTCCACGGCGGGCAGAGGGAACAGGGCGCCCAGGTCCACCCGGGGCAGCAGCAGGTTCGATCCACCCGGCGCACCAAACAGCGAATCCTGGATCACGCGCAGAAACACCTGGCCGCTGGATTGCGCAGCCGGGGTGTTGAGCGCGGCCACGCACAGCGGCTCGATCAGCTCGGCCGTGACGCGCGGTGTGAGTGGGGCGCACAGGTCGGCCACCGACTGTTCTGCCCTACAGCGGAAGCCGGCCAGCTGCCAGCCCACTGCAGTACGCAGCAGCGCCGCCTTGTCGGCCCAGCCCCAGCCGCGCGCACGCAGAATGCCCGCCATGGCGTCGAAGGGTGCGGGCAGGCTGGGCAGGCGCAGGCCCTTGCCGTCGGGGAACAGCAGGGTCAGCGGCAGGCGCAGCAGTGCTTTGTCAGGATCCACGCCCACGGTCTGCATCAGCCGCAGGGTCTCGGTATAGGCGCCGATGAGGATGTGCTGGCCGTTGTCCAGGCCATCCGGGTTTTCGGTGTCAAAAAGGGCTCTGGCGCGCCCACCTAGTGCGCGAGATGCTTCAAAAACTGTAGCGAGGTGGCCCGCTTGTGTGGCGGTGACGGCGGCGGCCAGGCCGGCCCAGCCAGCACCGATCACCGCGACTTTCATAACTTGTTAAGGGCTTGGACTTTCCATGCCAGCCAGAGCTTGCGCAGGGGCGTGAGGCTGACGCGCTGGTGCAGCACCTGGAAGTTGTCCGCCTCGATCTCGCGCAGCAGGGTGCGGTAGATGCTGGCCATCATCAGGCCGGGCTTCTGGGCGCGGCGGTCGGCGGGGGGCAGCATGGCGAAGGCCTGTTCGTATAGACCGTGGGCGCGTTCGGCCTGGAAGCGCATCAGGGCGACGAAGCGGTCGGAGTAGGTGCGTTTGAGGATTTCGTGTGCCTTCACGTCGAACTGCTGCAGCTCGTTCACCGGCAGGTAGATGCGGCCCATGAGGGCGTCTTCACCGACGTCGCGGATGATGTTGGTCATCTGGAAGGCCAAGCCCAGGGTGTGGGCGTACTGGGTGGTGGCGGGGTCGGTCTGGCCAAAAATTTGTGCCGACACCTCGCCCACCACACCGGCCACCAGGTGGCAGTAGCGCTGCAGGCCGGGGAAGTCCAGGTAGCGGGTCTGCTCCAGGTCCATCTGGCAGCCGTCGATGATGGCGTGCAGATGGCGCGGCTCGATCTTGAAATCGGCCGCCAGTGGCATCAGGGCTTGCATCACCGGATGGGTGGGTTTGCCGGCAAAGGCGCTGCTCACTTCGGTCTGCCACCAGGCCAGCTTGGTGGCGGCGACGCCGGGGTCGGTGGTTTCGTCGACCACATCATCGACCTCGCGGCAGAAGGCATAGAAAGCGGTGATGGCGGCCCGCCGCTGCTTGGGCAGAAACAGGAAGGCGTAATAGAAGCTGCTGCCGGACGACGCAGCCTTATTTTGTACGTATTGCTCGGGGGTCATAGATTGGGGCTGATTGTCACATCCAAACCGCACGCCAGAGCATCAGCGGGACATCCCAGCCGCTGACTTTGGGCCGGGTATGGCGGGTGGCGAAACCCAGGGCCTCGATTTTGTCCAGGATGCGCAGGCCGCCCTGCACCACCAGGCGCAGCTCCCAGCCGGCACGCCCGGGCACGCGGTGCACCAGCGGTGCGCCGCTGGCCATCAGCGCGCGGGCCCACGCCACGTTCTCGGCGGTCAGGGCGGTGAGCGCCGGGCTTTGCGGGTTTTGCTGCAGGGCTTGCGCGTCCACGCCGTGGTGCAGGCTGCGGTCTTGTGGCAGGTAGTAACGGCCGCGTGGCAGGTCCAGGCTCAGGTCCTGCCAGAAGTTGATCAGCTGCAGGGCGTTGCAGATGGCATCGCTGTGCTGCAAGGAGGTGGCATCGTTCACGCCATAAAGATGCAGCAGCAGGCGGCCTACCGGCGCGGCGGAGCGCTGGCAGTAGTCCAGCAGCTCGGCGCGGTCGGCGTAGCCGGCCTGGTCACGGGTTTTGATGACGTCCTGGGTGAAGGCGCTGAGCAGGTCGGCCAGCAGCTGCTCGGGCAGGGCAAATTGCGCCATGGCGGCCTGCAGCGGCACAAACACCCGCTGCCAGCGGGGCGAGGGCGCGCGGCCGGCGGCCACGGCGGCCAGATCGGCGCGGTAGGCGGCCAGCTCGTCCAGGCGCTGCGGTGGCGGGGCCGTGCCTTCATCGGCAATGTCGTCGGCAGTGCGGGCGAACCAGTAGATCGCCGCGATGGGCGGGCGCAGCCGGGCCGGGCACAGGATGGACGCTACGGGGAAGTTTTCGTAGTGGCTGGTGGTTTGTGGGGTAGCATTTTGGGATGGGTCTAGGGCTTTCACGGCCCGGATTGTCGCTTGACATGCCTGGCCCATTCTCATAAATTACTAACCAACCAGTCAGTAATTTAATCTCCCGCAGTTTTCAGTAGGTTTGTCATGCCCCAGCATTCTTCTTCGCCGCGTGGTTTGCGTCCGTCGCTCCGTATGGGCGCCATCTGGGTCGCTGTGGCCCTGCTGGCGGCCGCTTGCTCCAAGCACGAGTCGGCGCCCGAGCCGGTGCGCGCCGTCAAGGTGATGACGGTGGCGCTGGGCGACATGGGCGCCCAGTTTGAATTTGCGGGCGAGGTGCGGCCGCAGGTGGAGTCGGCACTGGGCTTTCGGGTGGCTGGCAAGATTCTGCAGCGCCAGGCCGAACTGGGCCAGCGCGTGAAGGTGGGCCAGGTGCTGGCCCAACTGGACCCGCAGGACTACAAGCTGGCGACCGATGCCGCCCGCGCCCAGGTGGCTGCGGCGGTGACCAACCGCGACCTGGCCAATGCCGACTACAAGCGCTACAAGGAGCTGAAGGACCAGAACTTCATCAGCAGCGCCGAGCTGGAGCGACGCGACAGCACGCTCAAAGCCGCCCAGGCGCAGGTGGATCAGGCCCAGGCGCAGCTGTCTTCCCAGGGCAACCAGGCGGCCTACACCCGCCTGGTGTCGGATGTGGCCGGTGTGGTGACGGCCGTGTCTGCCGAGCCCGGCCAGGTGGTGGCCGGCGGTGCGCCGGTGCTGAAGGTGGCCCGGGATGGCGCGCGCGACGTGGTGTTTTCGGTGCCGGAAGACCGGGTGGCCAGCGTCAAGCTGGGCTCGGCCGTGGAGGTGCGGGTCTGGTCGTCAGACGCCAAGTTGACCGGTACGGTGCGTGAGGTTGCGGCCAGTGCCGATCCGGCCACCCGGACCTTCCTGGTCAAGGTGGCTATCGATGCGCAGACGGCGCCTCCCCTGGGTACCACGGTATCGGTGGTGCTGGCATCGCTGACCCGTGGTGGTGTGCCGGTCATCAAGCTGCCCACCAGCGCCCTCAAGCAGGAAGCCAATGGCAGCACGGCGGTCTGGGTGCTGGATACCGCCAGCATGACGGTGAAGTCGCAGCCGGTGGTGGTGGCCACGGCCGACGGTAACGAGGTGGTGCTGGCCAGCGGCCTGGCGCCGGGCATGCAGGTGGTGACGGCCGGTGTGCATGTGCTGGCCCCGGGGCAGAAGGTTTCGGTTTATATGCAAAAACAGCCTGCAGCGCAGATAGCACCTGCGGCAGCTGCTATGCATTCTGCAGCGCCAGCCTCGACCGCCCAGTGAGTTTCTAGATGACGCAGCCGAACAACTCCGCCCAGGCCAAGCCGGGCTTCAATCTTTCCAAATGGGCGCTGGAGCACCCGGCCCTGACCCGTTACCTGATCGTCGTGTTGATGCTCATGGGCGGTATCTCCTACTTCCAGCTGGGCCAGGACGAAGATCCGCCGTTCACCTTCCGTGCCATGGCGATACGCGCCTACTGGCCCGGGGCAACCACCCAGCAGGTGGCCGAGCAGTTGACCGACAAGCTGGAGCGCACCCTGCAAGAGGTGGCCTATGCCGACAAGATTCAAAGCTATTCCAAGCCCGGTGAGTCGCAGATCATCTTTTATGTGAAGGACTCGATTCGCGGCAGCGACGTGTCCAACAGCTGGTACGAGGTGCGCAAGAAGATTGGCGATATGCGCTACACCCTGCCATCCGGTGTGCAGGGGCCGTTTTTCAACGACGATTTCGGCGATGTGTATGGTGTGATTTACGCGCTGGAGTCCGATGGTTTCAGCAATGCCGAGGTCAAGGTGTTTGCCGACGATGTGCGCCAGCAGCTGCTGCGCGTGAAGGATGTGGCCAAGGTGGACCTGTTTGGCGTGCAGGACGAGAAGGTCTACATCGAGGTGTCGCACAAGCGCCTGGCCCAACTGGGCTTGGACCTGAACCAGGTGTTGGCGCAGCTGGGCCAGCAGAACGCGGTGGAGAGCGCCGGCACGGTGCAGACCCCGCTGGATGTGGTGCAGGTGCGCGTTGCAGGGCAGTTCGACTCGCTGGAGCAGCTGCGCGCCATGCCCATCCGCAGTGCGGCGTCTGCGGGCCGCCAGTTCCGCCTGGGCGATCTCGCCTCGGTCAGCCGTGGCTACATAGATCCGCCCAGCGTCAAGGTGCGCCACCAGGGTAAGGATGTGGTTACCGTGGGCGTCTCTATGGCCAAAGGCGGCGACATCATTGCGTTGGGCAAGGCGCTGGACGTGGCGGTGAAGAAGATTGGCCAGGACCTGCCCGCCGGCGTGGCACTGGCCCAGGTGCAAGACCAGCCCAAGACGGTGAGCACCTCGGTCAACGAGTTCATCCATGTGCTGGTCGAGGCCGTGGTGATCGTGCTGCTGGTCAGCTTCATCAGCCTGGGTTTGCATAAACGCCCGGGTCAAAATGCCTTTTGGCGCAGCTACACCCTGGACGTGCGACCAGGCCTGGTGGTGGCCATCACCATACCGCTGGTGTTGGGTGTGACCTTTCTGGGCATGTGGTACTGGGGCATCGGCCTGCACAAGATTTCGCTGGGCTCGCTGATCATTGCGCTGGGCCTGCTGGTGGACGACGCCATCATTGCAGTGGAGATGATGGTGCGCAAAATGGAGGAGGGCTACGACAAAGTGCGCGCCGCCACCTTCGCCTACGAGATCACCGCCATGCCCATGCTGACCGGCACGCTGATCACTGCCGTGGGCTTCTTGCCGATTGGCATCGCCAAGTCCACGACGGGCGAGTACACCTTTGCCATTTTTGCGGTGACCGTGCTGGCACTGCTGATCAGCTGGGTGGTGTCGGTGTATTTTGTGCCGTACCTGGGCGTGCTGCTGCTCAAGGCGCCACCCCATGCGAAGACTTCGGAGCCAGATGCGCAAGCCCATGGCCATGAGACATTTAATTCGCCGTTCTATAACCGCTTCCGCCGCCTGGTGCACTGGTGTGTGCTGCACCGCTGGCTGACCATTGGC
>JAPLPK010000195.1 GCA_026400275.1 Burkholderiales bacterium | reverse complement strand
GCGGCCGAGTCTGCCCAGGAGCAGGCCGTTGAGACTGACTCCAGGCGCGAGCTGTTCATGGAAAAGCTCGATGTCGATGAGGAAATGGCCGACATCCTGATCCATGAAGGTTTTACCAGCCTGGAAGAAATTGCTTACGTGCCCCTGCAAGAAATGCTGGAAATCGAAAGCTTTGACGAAGACACCGTACACGAGCTTCGCTCGCGTGCCAAGGACGTGCTGCTGACGATGGAAATCGCCCTGGAAGAAGATGCCGAAGCGGTATCCCAGGACCTGCGCGACCTGGAAGGTCTGACCCCCGAATTGATTGCCAAGCTCCATGCGGGCGGCATCCAAACACGCGACGATCTGGCCGATTTGGCTGGTGATGAGCTCTCCGAAATTACCGGCCAGTCTGAGGACGAGGCCACGACCTTGATCATGAAAGCGCGCGCACATTGGTTTACCAATGACGCCGCTTCTCAAGAGTAATGGTCATGAAAGGTCACACAATACATGTCCACTACTACCGTCGCCGAGTTTGCTGCTGAACTCAAAAAATCCCCTGACACCCTGCTGGAACAACTCCGGGGTGCCGGTGTTGTCAAAGCCGCTGTGTCTGACGTTCTGAGCGAGTCCGACAAGCAACGCTTGTTGGGCTATTTGCAGGCAAGCCATGGCACTGCCACGCTGGAGCGCAAGAAAATCACCCTGGTGAAGAAATCCACCAGCGAAATCAAGCAGGCCGATTCCACTGGCCGTGCCCGCACCATCCAGGTCGAAGTGCGCAAGAAGCGCACCTTCATCAAGCGTGATGAAGGCATGGACGCGAGCCCAGAAGGTGCTGTGCTCGAAGCTGAGTTGGAAGTACCTTCCAGCAATGCTGCTGAAGAAGCTGAATTGGCTCGCCGTGAAGAAGAGGCTAGCCGCCAGGCAGAACTGATGCGCCGCCAGGAAGAAGAATTGATCGAAAAGCGCCGCCAACGCGAAGAGCAGGAAGCGCGTGAGCGGGCTGCTGCTGAAAAGGCAGAAGCTGAAGCGGCGGCCAAGGCTGCAGCACGCGCCCAGGCAGAGCAACAAAAAGCGGCTGCGCCCACTCCACCTTTGTCCGCCGTTGGTCAAAACATCAATGCACCTGCCGAAGCTGCTGCGCAGGCCAAGGCGCAAGCCGAAGCTGCTGCGGCACAAGCCAAGGCCCAGGCCGAAGCAGATGCCCGCGCCAAAGTAGCCGCGGAAGCCAAGGCCCGTGCGGATGAGGAAGCTGCCCGTGTGGTTGATCTTGGAGATCGCCGCCGCAAGGCAGAAGCAGAAGCTGCAGCTATCCGTTTGATGATGTCCACGCCCAAGAAGGTGTTGGTCGCCAAGAAGCCGGAAGAACCCAAGCCTGTCGCCAAACCCGCAACTGCGGATGCGGCCAAGGCCGGCATGAAGGGCACCTTGCACAAGCCTGCTGCCGGTGCAGCTCCGGCCAAGCCGGCGCCAGCGCCTGCCACCACAGGTGCGGGTGCCGGTAAGGAAGTTAAGTCGGCTAAGCTGTCGAGCAGCTGGGCAGACCCCGCCAAGAAGAAGCCGCTGCCCACCCGTGGCGATTCCAGTGGTGGCGTGGGTGGCCGTGGCAACTGGCGCGGTGGACCGCGTGGTCGCCGTGGCAGCAATGACCGCGACCAGCATGACGACCACGCACAACAAGCTCCGCAGGAAGCGCGCATCATTGAAGTGCACGTGCCTGAAACCATCACCGTGGCCGAACTGGCCCACAAGATGGCGGTCAAGGCCTCCGAGGTGATCAAGCACCTGATGAAGCTGGGTCAGATGGTTTCCATCAACCAGCCGCTGGACCAGGATACGGCCATGATCGTGGTCGAGGAAATGGGCCACAAGGCTATCGTTGCCGAGTTGGACGATCCTGAAGCCTTCACCGACGACGAAGTGTCGCAACAGCATTCCGAAGCCTTGCCGCGTGCGCCTGTGGTGACCGTTATGGGCCACGTGGACCATGGTAAGACCTCGTTGCTGGATTACATCCGTCGTGCCAAAGTGGCATCGGGTGAAGCCGGTGGCATTACCCAGCACATTGGTGCTTACCACGTGGAAACCCCACGCGGTATGGTGTCCTTCCTGGATACGCCGGGCCACGAAGCGTTTACCGCGATGCGTGCCCGTGGTGCCCAGGCAACTGACATCGTGATTCTGGTGGTGGCTGCCGACGACGGTGTGATGCCGCAAACCAAGGAAGCTATCAAGCACGCGAAAGCGGCTGGTGTGCCCATCGTGGTTGCCATCAACAAAATCGACAAGCCAGATTCCAACCCCGAGCGCGTGAAGAACGAGCTGGTGGTGGAAGACGTGATCCCCGAAGACTTCGGTGGTAACTCGCCATTTGTGGCGGTGTCGGCCAAGACCGGTCAGGGCATTGACGAACTGCTGGAGCAGGTGCTGCTGCAGGCCGAAGTGCTGGAACTGAAAGCACCGGTGGATGCCATGGCCAAGGGCCTGGTGATCGAAGCGCGTTTGGACAAGGGCAAGGGCCCTGTGGCCACCGTGCTGGTGCAGTCGGGTACGCTGAAAACCGGCGACATCGTGCTGGCAGGTTCTACCTATGGCCGCGTTCGCGCCATGCTGGATGAAAATGGCCGTCCTTCCAAGTCGGCTGGCCCATCGATTCCGGTGGAAATCCAGGGCTTGACCGAAGTGCCACAGGCAGGGGACGAATTCATGGTTCTGCCGGACGAGCGCCGGGCCCGTGAAATCGCCACCTACCGTGCTGGCAAGTTCCGCAATACCAAACTGGCTAAGCTACAAGCCGCCAAGCTCGAGACCATGTTCACGGACATGACTGCGGGCGAAGTCAAGGTACTGCCTATCATCGTCAAGGCCGATGTGCAGGGTTCGCAAGAGGCTTTGGCTGCATCGCTGCTCAAGCTGTCGACCGACGAAGTCAAGATCCAGATGGTGTACGCCGCTGTGGGCGGTATCAGCGAGTCCGATATCAACCTGGCGATTGCGTCCAAGGCCATCGTGATCGGCTTCAATGTGCGCGCCGATGCCGGTGCCCGTAAGTTGGCCGAAGGCAATGCGGTGGACGTGAAGTACTACAACATCATTTACGACGCCGTGGATGAGTTGAAGGCAGCCATGGCCGGCATGCTGGCACCTGAGCAACGCGAAGAGGTCATCGGTATGGCCGAGATCCGCACCGTGTTCGTGGCTTCCAAGATTGGTACGGTTGCAGGCTGTATGGTTACCAACGGCTCGGTCAACCGCAGTGCACGCTTCCGCCTGCTGCGCGAAAACATCGTCATCTACACCGGTGAAATTGATTCGCTCAAGCGCGTCAAGGACGATGTCCGTGAAGTGCGCGAAGGCTTCGAGTGCGGTATCAAGCTCAAGAACTACAACGACATCGCCGTGGGCGACCAGTTGGAATTCTTTGAGATCAAAGAAATCGCCCGTACCCTGTAATGGTCAAACGCAAAGCCGCTGCGCCCAACCGCAGCCTCAAAGTCTCCGACCAGATCCAGCGGGATCTGACGGAGCTAATCGCCCGCGAGTTGAAAGACCCACGGGTGGGCATGGTGACCATCCAGGGGGTGGAGGTCACCCCCGACTATGCACACGCCAAGGTTTTCTTCAGTGTGTTGACGGGCAACCCGGACGAATGTACCGAGGGTTTGAACCAGGCCGCAGGCTTCCTGCGCGCTGGGTTGTTCAAGCGCTTGCACATTCATACCGTGCCGACATTGCACTTTCACTTTGACCGGACGACCGAGAAAGCCGCCGATATGAACGCGCTGATTGCGCGCGCGGTGGCATCCCGGGCCAAGGAAGACTGAGCCCCATGACCGCAACGCCACGTGTACGGGTTGCCAGGCGCCCCGTACACGGGGTGCTGCTGCTGGATAAGCCCTTGGGCCTGTCCAGCAACGATGCGCTGCAGAAAGTGAAATGGCTGCTGCGCGCCGAGAAGGCCGGACACACCGGTACCCTGGACCCCTTGGCTACCGGTGTCTTGCCTCTGTGTTTCGGTTCGGCGACCAAGTTCAGCCAGCTGCATCTGGATGCCGACAAAACCTATCTGGCGGTGGCCCGGTTGGGGGTGAAAACCTCTACCGGTGACGCCGAAGGCGATGTGATCGAGACGCGGCCAGTACAGGTCAGTGCAGAGCAAGTGGCGGCTGTGGAGAAGCGGTTCACCGGCCCGATCCAGCAGGTGCCGCCCATGTACAGCGCCTTGAAGAAGGACGGCAAGCCCTTGTACGAATATGCGCGTGCCGGCGTGGAGATTGAGCGGCCCGCGCGGAACGTCGAGATTTTTGAATTAAAAGTGGCTTTGGCGCAGGCGGAGTCTGCGCCAGAGGCTATAGAAATAGTAGCAAAGTGCAGCAAGGGCACCTACATCCGCACGCTGGGTGAAGACATTGGTGAGGCACTGGGTTGCGGCGCGCATTTGACGGCATTGCGCCGCATCGCAACCGGTGATTTCGGGATTGCGCAGTGCGTCACTTTGGCGGCGCTGGAGGCCATGACGGAAGACCAGCGCCTGGACTGCCTGCTACCGGTGGATGCATTGTTGGCCCAGCACATGCATGTCATGTTGGACACGCAGAATGCGGGGCGGTTTCTGAGCGGCGTGCGCCGCCGGGGTGAATGGCCTGATGCTGCCCATGTGGCGGTGTACGGCGACAGCCCTGCCACCTTGCTGGGAACGGCACAGGTGAAGGACGGTGAATTGATACCAGGGCGACTGCTAAGCCCGCTGGACATAGGCCAAATTCTGGCCCAGGCGCAAAAAGCAGAGAGCCTTTCGATTTAGGAGTAGAGAAATATGAGCACTAAACAAATCCGTAACATAGCGATCATCGCCCACGTTGACCATGGCAAAACCACCATGGTTGACCAACTGCTGCGCCAGTCCGGCACCTTTGCCGAGCACGAAAAAGTGGTTGACACTGTCATGGACAACAACGCCATCGAAAAAGAACGTGGCATCACGATTCTGGCGAAGAACTGCGCCGTGAGCTGGGAAGGCACGCACATCAACATCGTTGACACCCCCGGTCACGCGGACTTCGGCGGTGAAGTGGAACGCGCCTTGTCCATGGTCGACGGCGTTGTGCTGTTGATCGATGCACAAGAAGGCCCGATGCCGCAAACCCGTTTCGTGACCAAGAAGGCGCTGGCCCTGGGCCTGAAGCCGATTCTGGTGGTGAACAAGGTGGACAAGCCCGGTGCGCGTCCCCAGCACGTGGTGAATGCCGCTTTCGACCTGTTCGACAAGCTGGGCGCCACTGACGAGCAACTCGACTTCCCGGTGGTTTACGCCTCCGGCATCAACGGCTGGACCTCGCTGGAAGAGGGCGCTCCTGGTGAGCAGTGGGGCCCCGACATGTCGGCCCTGTTTAATACCGTGCTGAAGCATGTGCCATCGCAAAGCGGTGACCCAGAAGCTCCTCTGCAGCTGCAAATCTCCGCACTCGACTTCTCCACCTTCGTGGGTCGTATCGGCGTTGGCCGTATCAGCCAAGGCACGATCAAGCCCAATATGGACGTGGTGGTCATGGAAGGTCCGGACGGCAAGGTTGTCAAGGGCCGTATCAACCAGGTGCTGACCTTCCAAGGTCTGGAACGCGTGCAAGCCACGGAAGCCGGCCCCGGCGAAATCGTGCTGATCAACGGTATTGCAGACATCGGCATCGGCGTGACCGTGACCGATCCGCTGAAGCCTGCACCGCTGCCCATGCTGAAGGTGGACGAGCCCACGCTGACCATGAACTTCTGCGTCAACACCAGCCCGCTGGCTGGCCGTGAAGGCAAGTTCGTGACCAGCCGCCAGATCTGGGACCGCCTGCAAAAGGAACTGCAACACAACGTGGCTTTGCGCGTCAACGAAACCGACGAAGAAGGTATCTTTGAAGTGATGGGTCGTGGTGAATTGCACCTGACCATCCTGTTGGAAAACATGCGCCGTGAAGGCTATGAAATGGCTGTATCCAAGCCACGCGTGATGTTCAAGGACGTCAATGGCGAGAAGCATGAGCCCATCGAATTGGTGACCGCAGACATCGAAGAACAGCACCAGGGCGGCGTGATGCAGGCTCTGGGCGAGCGCAAGGGTGAACTGGTCAACATGGAGCCGGACGGCCGTGGCCGTGTGCGCCTGGAATACCGCATCCCGGCCCGTGGCCTGATCGGCTTCTCCAATGAGTTCCTGAACTTGACCCGTGGTTCCGGCCTGATCTCCAACATCTTCGACAGCTATGAGCCGCACAAGGGCGATATCGGCGGCCGCAAGAACGGTGTGCTGATCTCTATGGACGACGGTGAAATCTTCACCTATGCCCTGGGCAAGCTGGACGACCGTGGCCGCATGTTCGTGCGCGCCAATGACCCGGTGTACGAAGGCATGATCGTCGGTATCCACAGCCGTGACAACGATCTCGTGGTGAACGCTACGCGTACCAAGCAGCTGACCAACTTCCGCGTGTCCGGCAAGGAAGACGCGGTCAAGATCACGCCTCCCATCGAGCTGACGCTGGAGTACGGTGTTGAGTTCATCGAAGACGACGAACTGGTGGAAATCACGCCCAAGTCGGTGCGTTTGCGCAAGCGCCATCTGAAGGAAAGTGACCGCAAGCGCGCAGGCCGTTAAGCCCTGATTCGGTGCGGCCACCGCGAGGTGGCGCTACCTGCAAACCCCGGACGCCGTTATGGCGTGCCGGGGTTTTTTGTAGCTGATTGATGTGAAATATTGCCGAATAAATCATTTGAAATTTCTTTTTTATCAAAAAATATGATTTAAATAATAGAATCATCTTTCTATATAAGAAGGAATTTCGATGTCACGTAATTTTCTGCGCTGGGTTGCTCCCGCCTGCCTGCTTGCTGCCTGCGCGATCGCCATGCCTGCCCACGCTCTGCCAGCCGCCAAGGGCAAAGTAATTTTGACCATCACTGGCCACGTAGGAGACAAGAACACCGACGCAGCAGCGCAGTTCGACTTGGCCATGTTGGAGCAACTGCCTGAGCAGACCTTCACAACGCATACACCTTGGGACAAGCAGCCTGTGCAATTTACCGGGCCATTGCTGCGCGATGTGCTGGCTGCAGCCAAAGCCCAAGGCAACAGCATCAAGGCCCTGGCCTTGAATGATTACCAAACGACCATTCCGATGGAGGATGCGCAGAAATTTGACGTGATCGTGGCCTACAAGCTCAACGGCCAAGCCATCCCGGTGAAGACAAAGGGCCCACTGTTCATCATTTATCCCTTTGATTCGAAATCCGAACTGCAAACCACACGCTACTATGAGCGCTCTGCTTGGCAGCTCAAGCAGATAAAAGTCGAATAAGGCCAGCTTGATGCACGGGCGCAAGAAGTACCACAGTTATTTGTTATGGGTGGCTTTGGTCACTGTCGTGATGGCATTGGCCATGGCGATCATGCTGGTCCTTCAATTGACCCAGCGCCAAGCCATTCGCCAGAGTAGCCACCTGGGAAATGACTCCATTACCGCGATGGCTTTCCAGTTCGAGCGGGAGTTCTTGCGCTTTCGCCAGGTACTGGATAGTCGGGTCAAGAGCCGGACCCCGCCAGATCTCGACGAGTTGTCTTTGCGCCTGAATATTTTTGTGAGCCGCCTGGGTCTGTTACGCGACAACCCGAGCATTGCCATCTTGCAAGGGCGCCCAGAATATGCGGCTGTCATTCCGCAGATGGAAAAGCTGGTGGAGCGAACCGACACAGTATTCGCTTCTGCCGAACCCGATCCCGCTGCCCTGGATCAGTTGCTTCAGGACTTCAATGCCATCGGCCCCGAAGTACAGGCACTGAGCATGGCCGCCAACAGCCAGGTATCGCTGCAGCTGGAGGGCCAGGGCACCACCATGCTTGCGCAGAACAATCTGATCGTCTGGCTGACGCTGGCGCAACTTGTGGTGCTGTTGGTCGCCTCCGCTGCCTTAGTGCTACGCCAGCGCAAACAGGAACAAGAGCGGCAGGCGTTGCAACAATTGACGGATGACCTGGTCGAGGCCAACCGCATGGCCGAGAGCGCCAACCGCGGCAAGAGCCAGTTCCTGGCGAATATGAGCCATGAGCTGCGCACGCCTTTCAATGGCATTTTGGGCATGCTGGGTTTACTGGAGGATACGCGCCTGAATGCGCGGCAGGCTGATTACGTTGCGACTGTGCGTGGCTCGGCCAACCATTTGTTGGCTTTGTTGAATGACATTTTGGACGTGTCAGCCATGGATGTTGGCAAGATGGCCATCAATCCTTCGCCGTTGCAGCTCACCCGGCTGTTGCACGATGTAGATGCCCTGATGGGCCCGCTGGCCAAAGAAAAGCACCTGGAGTTCGCGCTGGTATTGCATAAGCCGCTTCCCGATTGGGTGCAGGCCGACGGTACGCGCATCAAGCAGATTCTGCTGAACCTGGTGTCCAACGCGATCAAATTCAGCGCCCAGGGCCGCATCGTGTTGAGTGTGGACTGCGAGCCTCTGGGAGACGCTACGCCTGCCGATTCGGTTGCGCTGCAGTTGTGCGTCAGCGACCAGGGCATAGGTATGGACGCGCCTACGCTGGACAGTCTGTTCCAGCGTTTTTCACAGGGTGACGCCAGTATTTCCCGTCGTTTCGGGGGCACCGGTCTGGGCCTGGAGATATCGCGCAGCCTGGCCCGGCTGATGGGAGGCGACATCACGGTGCAAAGCCAGCCCGGCAGGGGCAGTCAGTTCAGCCTCGCGCTGCCCTTGCCTTGCGTGCCGGCGCCGCAGGGTGCAGAGCAGGTGCCTGCGGTAGTCCCTGCGCAGGTAACACAGGCTGGTGCCAGCAGCGGCCTGGATATCCTGGTCGCCGAGGACCACCCGGTGAACCGCAAGTACATGGAGGGCTTGCTGCAGCGGCTGGGCCACCGCATCCGTTTTGTTGAGGACGGTGAGCAGGCCGTAGCCGAGGCGCAGCGCGCCGTGCCCGATGTACTGTTTATGGATGTGCACATGCCTGTGCTAGACGGCCTGCAAGCCACCCAGGTGCTGCGCGCGGGCGGCGGTGCGGCGTCCCGCGTCTACATCGTGGCCCTGACAGCCGATGCCTTTGCCGAATCTCGCGAGTGTGCGCTGGCGGCGGGTATGGACGACTTTCTGTCCAAGCCAGTGCGTATGGACCAGATTGAATCCTTGCTGCAGCAGCGGTTTGGCCAGAGGGAAGGCTGCATCCCAGCGCAAGAGGCGGTGCCAGTGGCTCCGCCTACGCCGGCCGAGCCTCGGCGCTTTCGCTCGGACGATGTGGCCCGGCACCTGGACATGCCCATGTTGGGCGAGGTCTGTGTGGCGATCTCTCTGGATGGTTACCGCTCCTTGCTGGATAGCTTTTTCAACGACGAGTCGCGCAGTTTCAAGACCCTGGTGGCGTACCTCGACGCGGCCGATACGGCTTACTTGCAGGAGGTAGCCCATGCCTTCAAGGGTGGTTGCGCCAGCCTGGGCTTCCATGCTTTGGCGGCCCTGGCTGGGCAGATCGAACGCGCCGGACCGGAGTTCAGTGCCGACGCTTGTGCAGACGCGGCACGGCAATTGCGCAGCCTGTACCAGACGGCGCATGCCTTGTGCCGGCGCATGGGGCTGACTGGTTTGGCGCAAGCTGCAGCTTAGGTTGCGGTGTCTCGGCAGGCGACAATAGGGCATGCACTTATCCCACGCCCGCGCCTTGTTCATGATGGTTTTGGTGACCCTGATGTGGTCTATCGCCGGGGTGACCACCCGCCACCTGGAGTCTGCCCACAGCTTTGAAATCACCTTTTGGCGCAGCGCCTTTACGGTGTTGTCACTGCTGGTGATCTTGCCAATCCTGCAGGGCCGTGCCGTTTTCACCAAAATCGCCCGGGGTGGCGTTTCGCTGTGGTTGTCGGGCGTGTGCTGGGCGGTAATGTTTACCGCCTTCATGTTGGCCCTGAGCATGAGCCCTGTAGCCAATGTACTGGTCACCATGGCGCTGGGGCCCTTGTTTACGGCTTTGCTGGCCCGCTTCGTGATCGGCCACCGCTTGCCCATGCGTACCTGGACGGCGATTGCCGTCGCCGGTGTGGGTATCGCCACCATGTATGGCGCGCAGCTCTCGTTGGACGGTGGGCTGGACCAGTTGCTGGGCTCGCTGGTCGCCTTGTGCGTGCCAATTGCTGGCGCGGTGAACTGGACCGTTTTGCAGCGCAGCCGTGCCCAGGGCCATGATGTGGACCTGGTGCCTTCGGTGCTGGTGGGGGCCTTGATTTCTTCGGCTCTGACCCTGCCGTTGGCCTTGCCATTTCAGGCGACTGCGCACGATATGGGCTTGCTGGCCATGCTGGGCTCGGTGCAGCTGGCGATTCCTTGCGTGCTGTCCGTATGGTGCGCCCGGGTGTTGAAGGCGCCCGAGGTTTCGCTACTGCAGTTGCTGGAAGTGCTGTTTGGTATTGCCCTGGCCTGGCTGGGCGCCAACGAGGCGCCTGATCCACGTGTTTTGCTGGGCGGCATCCTGGTCGTGGCCGCGCTGGTGGGCAACGAACTGCTGGGCTGGTGGCAGCGCCGCGTCTAGGTCGCTGCTCCTCGGCGTCTCAAGTGTAGGTGGTGTGCTTGCGCGCCACGGTCGCCTGTTCTTCTTCTACCTCTTTGCGCAGCCGGCGGATTTCTGTCAGCGCATGCTGGAATTCGGTCAGTGAACGGTCGATGTCGTGCACCGGCTTTTCTTCGAGTTCGTTACGGGCGTGGATGAAGCGCTGCGCATGGGCGGCGATTTCTCCGGCCAGATCGGCCTTGGCATCGGCTGCCAGCTGGGACTGGTGTGCGTCCAGCTCCCCCGATGTGGTGAACAAGCCCATCAGCCCATAAGCGCGGCTGAGCTCGGCGGCTTGGTGTTGCGCCCGTTCGGCTTCCATCTGGACCGCGCTGGCAGCGGCAACGGCCTCGCGCACCTCCATCAGGCGCAGCATGCGTTCGCAGGCCATGCTGGCTGCGCTGGCGGCTTTGGCCGCCTTGTGGGCAATCAGGCCGGCGAATGCGGTGAACAGGCCGATGACGGCACACACCAGGGCTGCAGCCAGGGAGAGAAGGGCGGAGTTGCTCATAGCGTGCGGGGCCTGCAAGTTTCAAGCCAAATATGCGTCTGGCGCACATGGGGCTTGCGGGGGTAGCTATTAAAAATGTAGTGCTCCCCACGCGCCACGGCACGGCGGCTAGGGGCCTTCTACGGCTTGTTTTTGCCTTCGGGATAGGCTGGTAGAGGCAGTCTATCAAAGCGCGTGCGTCCGCTGGCGGCGGTGATGCGCCCCAGGCGTTCTGCGGGCTCGTTCCCCACCCAGTCCCATAGAAAACGCCAAGTCCAGCAGCCCACGGTGCCGGGGGTATTCATGCGGTGGCTTCCGTCCAGGCCCAGTACGTCCTGGAACTGGCACAGCGCGTGGTTGGCCACCGACTGCGCGCAGGCACGCACCATGGCCCAGTGCACATCACTCCCGTCGGTGTGCAAATATTCACCGGCATAGGCGCGTTCGCGCTCGGTGCAATCGGTCCACCAGCCCTTGACCGTGTCGTTGTCGTGCGTGCCGCTGTAGACGACCGTGTCGCGCGCGTAGTTGTGTGGCAGAAAGTTGTTGCCGGCATCGTCCGAAAACGCGAACTGCAGTATGCGCATGCCGGGGAAGCCCGCGCGCTGGCGCAGGGCCACGACCTCGGGCGTGATGACTCCCAGGTCTTCCGCGATGATGGGCAGCTTGCCCAGAGCGACTTCGATGGCGGCGAAAAGGTCATAGTCCGGCCCTGGCATCCAGCGGCCTTTGACCGCAGTGGGTTCGCTGGCGGGGATTTCCCAGTAGCCCACAAAGCCACGGAAGTGGTCGATGCGCACCACGTCTGCCAGGCTCAGCTGGCGCTTCACGCGTTCTATCCACCAGGCGTAGCCATCGGCCTGCATGGCCTTCCAGTTGTACAGCGGGTTGCCCCAGCGCTGGCCGGTTTCCGAGAAGAAGTCGGGCGGCACGCCGGCAATGACGTTGGGGTGGCCCTGCGGGTCCAGTTCGTAAAGATCGGGGCGCGACCAGCAATCGCTGGAGTGGTGGGCAATGAAGATGGGCAAGTCGCCCACCAGGTGGATGTTCTTCTGGTTGGCATAGCCCTTGAGTCGCTTCCACTGCACATCAAACTGCCATTGCACAAAGCCCCAGAAGGCGATTTCCTGCGCATGCTGGCTGCGTGCCTGGGCGAGTGCGGCCGGTTCGCGCTGGGCCAGCGGAGCCGGCCAGTCGGGCCACAGCGCGGGGCTGTGCGCCTGGTCCAAAGCCATGAACAGGGTGTAGTCGTCCACCCAGCTGGCTTCTGCCTGCAGCCATGCCAGGAAGGCCTGCTGGTCTTCCGGCAGGGCGGCTTGCTGGAAGCCCGCAAAGGCCTCGCGCAACCGGGCCAGGCGCCAGGGCACGACCAGGCTGTAGTCAATCTTTTGGGCGTTGAAGTCGGCTTGCAGCGATGACGCGTTGATCCAACCGCGCTCCAACAGCGGCTCGAAGGCCACAAACAAGGGGTTGCCTGCGAAGGCTGAGCTGCCCATGTAGGGCGAATCACCCGGGCCGATGGGGCCGAGCGGCAGTGTCTGCCAGAGCGTTTGGCCGGCCACTTCCAGCCAGTCCACAAAATAGTAGGCGTTTGGCCCAAAGTCGCCGCAGCCATGCGGGCCGGGCAGGGACGTGGGGTGCAGCAGTACGCCCGAAGTGCGTTGGTTCAAAAGGTCGGATGCCATGGTGCGCGGGTCCTGGTAATGAGTTTGGATATTTCAGGCGGCAAACCAGCCAAAGCCCTTGGAAGATAGCGTAAGCGCGCCGCGTGCCAGCTTGTGTTCACCATACACAGTGTGCCAGTGCATGCTAGCCAAGTCCGCTGGTAATGCGATGTCCACCGCAGTGTCGCCCAGGTTTTGCAGCACCAGCACCTGGCTGTCGCCACTAGAGCGCACATAGCCCAGCACGCTGTCGGCCAAGCCTGGCACGGGCTGGAAGCTGCCGCCGCTCAGTGCGGGCTGGCTGCGGCGCACCGCCAGCATGGCCCGCACAGCACCATGGATGTGCGCCGGCAGGCTGCCTGGCGTGGCCAGGGCCTGGTCTACCGCCGGCCAGTCCACCGCGCCGCGCACGCGGTAACGCGCGTCCTGGTAGCCGGTGAGAGCCTCCTGGTCGCGCTGGAACTGGTCGTCATTTGGCTTGGCGAATTCGTCGCCGTAGAAGATCACCGGCGTGCCCAGCAGGGTGAAGCTGATGCTGAAAGCCAGCAGGATGGTGGCCGCATCGTGGCGGACGGAAGTCCCACTCGGGTTGCAGGCAGTAGGCGGCGTGGATGGCCTTGCGCTCCTCGGGCGTCACCATCTCCAGCGTCAGCTCGTCGTGGCAGCGCAGAAAGGAGAACCAGCCGCAGTCGGCCGGAATATCGGGCGTGAACGTGGTCGATAAGGTGTCAAAAATAGGTTTTGCCGAGCCCTGGGCCAGCGCCAGGTAGATGCGCGGCATTACCGGGAAATGGTAGGCCGCCTGGCATTCATCGCTGTCGCCAAAATAGGTCACCACCTCGGCCGGCGGCTGGCATGCCTCGGCCAGCAGAATGGTGCCGGGGCGCACCGCGTCCAGCACGGCGCGGAAGAACTTGATGATGGTGTGCGTGCCCGGCAGGTTCTCGCAGATCGTGCCTTCTTCCTTCCACAGGTAGGGAATGGCGTCTGCGCGGAAGCCGTCCACCCCCTGCGCCACCCAGAACAGCAGCACCCGGCACATGGCCAGCAGCACCTCGGGGTTGCGGTAGTTCAGGTCGGGCTGCGAGTCGAAGAAGCGGTGGAAGAAATAGGTGCCAGGATCTTCCGGAAGCGGATGCCAGTTGCTCGGCATCATGCCCTTGAAGATGATGCGCGCTTCTTTGTAGCGCTCGGTCGTGTCGCTCCAGATGAAGTAGTCGCGGTAGGGGTTGTCCGGCCCCTTGCGGGCTTCCTGGAACCAGTGGTGCTGGTCCGAGCAGTGGTTCATCGCCACGTCGAAGATCACGCGGATATTGCGGCGGTGCGCCTCGGCCAGGAATTCGGCAAACGTAGCCTGGGCTGCGGCGTCGCTGCCGCCCACCAGCTCGCTGCGGATGCGGGTGTAGTCGCTGATGTCAAAGCCGGCGTCGCGCATGGGCGAGTCGAGTATGGGCAGCAGCCACAGGCAGGTCACACCCAGGTCCTGCAGATAGGGCAGGCGGTCGCG
>JAPLPK010000145.1 GCA_026400275.1 Burkholderiales bacterium | reverse complement strand
TACGGCCAGTGGGAACCGCGCACCGGCTCGCTGGAAGCGGTCATGGCGCGTATCAAACCCGCTACATTCTTGCTAGAGCCAGGCGACTACAAAGACACCCTGCCGCCGCTGCACATCGTCCCTGTGGCCTGCGACATGGACATGACGCTCTACGACAAGATGAAGCGCGATTTCGTGCTGCAACTACAAGGGGCCACAGTCACCGCCGTCAGCGCGGGCGTGGTGTCGAGCAAACTGACCCAACTTGCCGCGGGTTTCATCTATGAAACAATCAAGACCGCCAGAGCCGATGCACCCGGAAAGTTCCACGTGGAACAGCGCCCTGTGCGGATATCTCCCCACAAGTTCGATGTGCTGGACGATCTGCTGGATGAGAACCAACACGCCAACACAATTCTGGTCTATGCGTTCCAAGAGCAGTTGGCTGAACTCAAGCGCCGCTACCCCACGCTTGCCACCCTTGACGACCCCGACATCATCGACCGTTGGAACGCCGGAGGCGTGCCGCTGCTGGCGCTGCACCCCGACTCGGCGGCGCACGGGCTGAACTTGCAACACGGCGGCAGTCACTTGGTGTTTCTGACGCTGCCGTGGTCGTGGGAGAAGTTCGAGCAGACCATAGGCCGGTTGCACCGCAGCGGCCAACGGCACGATGTCTGGTGCTACTTGCTGTTAACGGATAAAACCGTGGACGAGAGGATCTGGGGTGCGCTGCAATCCAAGCGCGATTACTCGGCCCAAGGGCTGGAGGCTTTGAAATGACCTTGAAAGAAAAAAGTTTACGCGGTAGGCTGCGGGCTGCAAAAGAAGATTTGCGGGTTCGGCGTAAGGCGTTTAACAGCGCCCAGCGCAGCTTGCAAAAAACCCTGACAGAAATTGTTTACTTGGAGACCTTACTTGAAAGAATACAACTGGCGAACACTCAATGACGCCGCGTCGTTGATGACCGAAGAAGAAGTCAAAGAGACGATGGAGCATGAGAGCGCCAACAAGCGCCGTGCGTCCATCCTGATCCGGCTGCACCAGCGGTATTGCACCCTGCGGGCCGAGCGCGAGCGTGCGGCGCTGTTGGACGGCGTGGTGTCGCCATGAGCGAGGATGTCACGTTGTACGACAGCGCGGATAAGCGCCAGGTGGGCGGCAGTTACTACAAGACAATGGGCGTGCAGCCGTGGATTGTGATGGAGTCGCTGCTGACCCGCGAGGAGTTCATCGGGTTTCTCAAGGGCAACATCATCAAGTACGCCATGCGTACCGGCCTTAAAGCGGGCACGGATGACCCCGGCAAACTGCGCCATTACCAGCAGAAGCTGGACGAAGTGCTTAAAGGGTGATGTGCAGGGTCGTCCTGCCGGGAGGCCGTGGGGCGCACGAAATTTGCGCCTTGTCGATTGGGGCGGAGATTGCCTTAGATTTCGGGACGTGCCCTTCAGCTTCCTTCCAACCACTGCCCGCGCATCGGGCCAGACATCACTGGCCAATCATACCACTATATGAATCCTAGCCTCAAAGCGCCGCCATTCTTCAAGATTCTTTTGCACTTCCTGCGGGCTGGTGACAATCAAGCTGGCATCCGCGGGTGTGATTTTCACCTGATCCACTGTATGCCGGGCAACCAGGTCATACCACTGCCTTTCATCACGGCGATCCACGCGAGAAAACCCCATACGACCACCCCCGTCGCCGCCACTCCAACCACCCCTGCCAACATCAATTCGTTGCGCCCTCGCCTTGCATCTTCCTCGCGGATCAGTCGCAGCTTTTCAGCTTTGATCCGTTCCGTCTGAGCCGCTTTTTCTTCAAAATAAGCGTCGCGCTCTTCCTTGGACATCGACCAAACTAGCGCGTTTTCCTCCTCGGCCCTCTTGCGCTCAATCAACACCTTTTTGGCGGCTGACATTGAAGAG
>JAPLPK010000113.1 GCA_026400275.1 Burkholderiales bacterium | reverse complement strand
GGCGCGGCAATCGGCGCTATTACCAGCACCATGAGGTGCTGATGATTCGGCGTATTCGCGACCTCTTGTACGACCAGGGTTTCACTATCAGTGGCGCCCGCAATAAGCTGCAAGAGTGGGCGAGTGGCGACCGCGAGAAATTGCGCGAGTATGTGCCGGCTCTGGAAAGCCTGGATGCCCTTGATGAAGCCGAATCGTCGTTTGAGCGCTTGGAAGATGCGGTGGCTTTAGAGGGCGACGAGCTCGTTTCGTACCATCTCCTGTCTGTGCGTCAAGAATTATTTGAAATTCGTGACCTGCTTTCAGAAGTGCTCTGAATTCGGGCTATAATTCGAGGCTTGATCGGTGTGTGGCGCAGCCTGGTAGCGCACTTGCATGGGGTGCAAGGGGTCGAAGGTTCGAATCCTTTCACACCGACCATTACGAACGATAAGAGCCGCTAAGGAGCAATCCTTAGCGGCTTTTCTCATTGGGGAATCGGGCGCTTGCCGCCCAGTTATCAGCGGTGCGGCACTTATTTTTATAAACTGCTGGCTTTGCCAAATCAGCGTTCGCTATGCCACATCCTCTCGTCCCGGTCCGCTCCGAAACCCACGGGGTCGTGATTGAGCTGGCCTATGCCAGCCACAACAACATCGCGGGCCGGCCGATTTACGACTTTCCCCATTGCCTACTGCACCGTGACGCAGAGCGCTGTCTGCGCAAGGCGGTAGGACTGGCCGCGCAGGCGGGCTATCGGTTGAAGATTTTTGATGCTTTCCGTCCGCACGAAGCGCAGGTGTTGCTGTGGGAATCTGCCCCCGACCAGGCCTACGTGGCCGACCCGCAAATTGGCTCCAACCACACGCGCGGCACGGCGATCGACTTGACACTGGTGGATGCCGAAGGCCATGAGTTAGACATGGGCACGGGCTTTGACGATATGACCGTGCAGTCCCACCATTTCAGCGAGCAGGTTTCGCCCGCAGCGCAGGCGAATCGCATGTTGTTGCTCAAAATCATGCAAGACGCCGGCTTTGAACACATAGACCACGAGTGGTGGCACTATGCGCTACCTGACCATTACGCCTTGATCGACAGTGCGGCACTCGGCGACATGAGTCCGATGCGCAACCGTTAGCATGCTTCTTGCTCGGGTTGATGTATTGTTTGCACCATGGATGCACCTTGTTTGACAGCTTGTTTTACAACCGGAGAAACGACTGATGCGACTTTCAATACCTCTTCTGTCCCGCCGCGCCCTGGTTGCGCTGGCAGCCTCTGCCGTTGTCGCAGGAACGGCCATCGCCGCCACGCCCAAAGACACCCTGGTGGTAGCGTTTGCTTTCGACGACATCATCACCATGGACCCGGCAGAGCTGTTTGAGATTTCCGCCAGCGAAGTTGCGAACAACATCTATGACCGCCTGGTGCGGCTGGACCTGAACGACCCGTCCCAGCTGGCGTCTGATATTGCCAAGTCATGGAGCATTTCCGCCGACGGCAAAACCTTCAGCTTCGAAATTAAACCGGGGCTGAAGTTCGCCTCGGGTAACCCGCTGACGGCCGAAGACGTGGCCTTTTCCTTCCAGCGTGCCGTCATTTTGGACAAGGGGCCGGCTTTCATCCTGGGGCAGTTTGGCTTCAACAAGGGCAACGTCAAGGACAAGATCAAGGTCACCGGTCCGCTCACGCTGACGATGGAGGTCGATAAGGCCTATGCACCGTCGTTCGTATTGAATTGCCTTACCGCTGATGTGGCCTCCGTGGTCGATAAAAAGCTGGTGTTGGCCAATGAGGTGTCGGGTGACATGGGCTATGCCTGGCTCAAGACCCACTACGCAGGCTCCGGCCCGCTGAAACTGCGCGAATGGCGTGCCAATGAAGTCGTAGCGCTGGAGCGCAACGACAACTACAACGGTCCCAAGACACCCATGGCCCGCGTGCTGTACCGCCACATCAAAGAGTCGTCCACACAGCGCCTGCTGCTGGAAAAGGGCGATGTGGATATCGCGCGAAACCTGTCGCCGCAAGACATCGCCGCTGTGGCCAGCAACAAGGAGATCAAGAGCACTTCGTCGCCCAAGGGTACGGTGTACTACATCAGCCTGAACCAGAAGAACCCCAACCTGGCCAAGCCCGAAGTGCGCGAAGCCCTGAAATGGCTGGTGGACTATGCCGCCATTGGCGACACCCTCATCAAGAACATCGGTGCCATCGACCAGAACTTCATGCCCGTTGGCCTGCTGGGCGCCTCCAAGGACATGCCCTACAAGCTGGACGTGGACAAAGCCAAGGCTTTGCTAGCCAAGGCGGGCCTGCCCAACGGCTTCAAGGTCAGCATTGATATGCGCACCATCCAGCCGGTGCAGGGCATTACCGAAGCCTTTCAGCAAACCGCCAAGCGCGCGGGCATTGACGTGGAGATCATTCCCGGCGACGGCAAGCAGGTGCTGACCAAATACCGTGCCCGTGCCCACGATATGTACATAGGCCAATGGGGCGCTGACTACTGGGATCCGCACAGTAACGCCACCTTTGTGCAGAACCCCGACAACAGCGACGATGCAAAGTCCAAGACCCTGGCCTGGCGCAATGCCTGGGAGGTGCCCGCACTCGACAAGATGGCAGATGCCGCCGTGCTGGAGCGCGATACCGGCAAGCGCAAGAAAATGTATGAAGACATGCAGGCGGAGTTCCGCAAGACCAGCCCCTTCATCATGTTGTACCAGCAGGTCGAGGTGGCGAACGTGCGTAGCAATGTGCAGGGTTTCAAGCTGGGCCCCACGTTCGGCACGAACTACATGTTTACCGTTAGCAAGCGCTAGTCGGTTTGGGAGCGCCAAAACAAGTGTCCGCCGGCGCGGGCACATCGCGGTGGCTGCACGCTGCTGGCCGGTTCTTGTTGGCCATCGTGCTGACTTATTTGGGCCTGCTGGCTGTCACCTTCTTCATTGGCCGGGTGATGCCCATAGACCCGGTCCTGGTCATACTGGGTGACCATGCATCGGGCGACGCCGTGGCTCGGGTGCGTGAAGAGCTGGGCTTGAACAAGCCGCTGTGGGAGCAGTTCCTGATCTACATGAATAAGGTGCTGCATGGCGACTTTGGGGTCTCGGTGCTGACCTCCAACCCGGTGATGCAGGATATACGCCATGTATTCCCGGCCACGCTGGAGCTGGCCACCCTGGGCATTCTGTTGGGCGCCGGCATAGGTGTGCCGCTGGGCGTGTGGGCCGCCGTGCGGCGTGGCGGCCTGGTGGACCAGCTGGTGCGGGTGATGGCGCTGGTGGGCTATTCGGTGCCCATTTTCTGGCTGGGGCTGATGGGCCTGCTGCTGTTCTACGCCAAGCTGGGCTGGGTCGGCGGGCCGGGCCGGGTGGATGTGGCCTTTGAATACACGTTGGAAAACGTCTCTGGCCTGCTGCTGCTGGACGCGGCCATGGCCGGGCAGTGGGATGCGTTTGCCAATGTGCTGTCGCACCTGGTGCTGCCGGCCTCGCTGCTGGGTTATTTCTCGCTGGCTTATATCAGCCGCATGACGCGGTCTTTCATGCTGCATGAGCTGTCGCAGGAGTACATCGTGGCGGCGCGGGCCAAGGGCCTGTCCGAGGCGCGCATCATCTGGCGCCACGCGTTGCGCAATGCCGCCGTGCCGCTGGTGACGGTCATCACACTCTCATACGCCGGGCTGCTGGAGGGCTCGGTGCTGACCGAGACCGTCTTTGCCTGGCCGGGCTTGGGTCTGTACATCACCAATTCGCTGCAGAACGCCGACATGAATGCGGTGCTGGGCGGCACGCTGGTGGTGGGCTCGGTCTTTATCGCATTGAATCTGCTGTCGGACCTGCTCTACAAGACGCTGGACCCGCGCACCCGGAGTAGATGATGGAGTTATTGCAACGCTGGCACGGCTGGCTGATGTGCGAGCACCCCGCCTCGCGCCGCCAGGCGGCCTGGGGGCGAACCTACAACGCCTGGCGCATTTTTTTGCGCAACCGGCTTGCAGTGCTGGGGCTGGTGACGATACTGGCCCTGGTGTTGGTGGCCGTGCTGGCGCCGGTGCTGGCGCCCTATGCGCCTACGGTGGGCGACCTGCGCACCACGCGCCTGCTGCCGCCGTCCGCACAGTTTTGGCTGGGCACGGACGACCAGGGGCGCGACATTTTGTCTCGGCTTATTTTTGGTGCGCGCGTCACCCTGAAGGTGGTGGTGCTGGTGGCCGTGCTGGCCGCACCTATAGGCTTGCTGGTGGGCTCGGTAGCCGGCTACGCGGGAGGCATGGTGGACGCGGTGCTGATGCGCATCACCGATATCTTCTTGGCCTTTCCCCGGCTGATACTGGCCCTGGCCTTTGTAGCGGCCCTGGGCCCGGGTATTGAGAACGCCATCATCGCCATTGCCATCACCGCCTGGCCGCCGTATGCGCGCATGGCCCGGGCCGAAACCCTGACCATCCGCCATACCGACTACATCGCCGCCGTGCGCTTGATAGGCGCTTCGCCCTGGCGCATCGTCCTGCACCACATCATGCCGCTGTGCATGTCGTCGGTGATCGTGCGCGTCACGCTCGACATGGCCGGCATCATCCTCACCGCAGCCGGTCTGGGCTTTCTGGGCCTGGGTGCCCAGCCGCCCACGCCCGAGTGGGGCGCAATGATCGCCAATGGTCGTCAGTACGTGCTGGACCAATGGTGGGTGGCGGCGGCGCCAGGTGCAGCCATCTTCCTGGTCAGCCTTGCTTTTAATTTGGTGGGTGATGGCTTACGCGACGCATTGGATCCAAAGGGCAACAAATGAGCGATCCCGTCTTGGTGGTGGACGACCTGCGCGTGTCCTTCCCCAACCGCGATGGCGGCTGGGCCGAGGTGGTGCGGGGTGTCTCTTTCACGCTGGGGCGCGAGCGCCTGGGCATTGTGGGCGAATCCGGCTCGGGCAAGTCGCAGACCGGCAGGGCGATCCTGGGCCTCACCGCGCCCGAGGGGCGTGTCACTGCCCAGCGCCTGGCCTTCCATGGCACAGACCTGCTGGCCTGTTCGCCCAAAGAGCGGCGCGCATTGCGCGGCGGGCGCATTGCCATGGTGCTGCAAGACCCGAAGTTTTCACTCAACCCGGTGATGCGCATCGGCGACCAGATTGTCGAAACCCTGCGCGCACATACCTCGCTCAGCCGCAGTGAAGCACGCAACAAGGCCCTGGCCGCGCTGGAGGCAGTACAGATCGACGAGCCCGAGCGCGTGTACCGGCTGTACCCGCACGAGGTGTCGGGCGGCATGGGCCAGCGCGCCATGATCGCGATGATGCTGATCGCCGAACCCGAGCTGCTGATTGCCGACGAACCCACCTCGGCCCTGGACGTGACGGTACAGCTGCAGGTGCTGGCCATACTCGACGGGCTGGTGCGCCAGCGTGGCATGGGCCTGGTGTTCATATCGCACGACCTGCGCTTGGTCTCCACCTTTTGCGACCGCATTCTGGTGATGTATGCCGGGCGCGTGGTGGAGGAGCTCAGCGCAGGTGATCTGGCCCAGGCCAAGCACCCCTACACCCAGGGCCTGCTGAATTGCCTGCCGCAGCTGGGCGCGCAGCGCCACCCATTGCCTACGCTGGACCGACAGCCGGAGTGGGCGCTATGAACCCGTCCATAGGCCTGCAGGTGGACCAGCTGCGCGTGGTGTTTAACGGCTTTGTGGCCGTGGCGGACACCAGCTTTGCTGTCCAGCCGGGCGAGAGCTTTGGCATCGTGGGCGAGTCGGGCTCGGGCAAGTCCACGGTGCTGCGCGCCATCTGCGGCCTGGCGCCGCGCGCCGCCGGCACGGTGCAGCTGCTGGGTGGCGATACCTTGCC
>JAPLPK010000035.1 GCA_026400275.1 Burkholderiales bacterium | reverse complement strand
GGCCGTATTCGGCCTGCAGGTGGCGGCCCATCAGCAGGTTGAACTTCTGGTCGGTGCCGCCGAGTTCCAGATCGGACTTCAGCGCCACCGAGTCGTAGCCCTGCATCAGCGGGTACAGGAACTCGTGCACCGCGATCGACTGGCCGCCGTGGAAGCGGTCGTGGAAGTCGTTGCGCTCCATCATGCGGGCCACGGTGTAGCGCGATGCCAGCTGGATCATGCCGCGCGCGCCCAGCGGCTCGCTCCATTCGCTGTTGTAGCGGATCTCGGTCTTGGCTGGGTCCAGCACCAGGCTGGCCTGCTTGTAATAGGTTTCGGCGTTGATCTTGATCTGCTCAGGCGTCAATGGCGGGCGGGTGCTGTTGCGCCCGCTGGGGTCGCCGATCAGCGAAGTGAAGTCGCCAATCAGAAAGATCACCGTATGGCCCAGGTCCTGCAGCTGGCGCATCTTGTTCAGCACCACGGTGTGGCCGATATGGATGTCGGGCGCGGTCGGGTCCAGGCCCAGCTTGATGCGCAGCGGCGTGCCGGTGGCCTCGGAGCGCGCCAGCTTCTTCAGCCAGTCTTCTTGGGGAATCAGCTCGTCACAGCCGCGTAAAGACACGGCCATGGCCTCCCGAACACGGTCGGTTACAGGAAAATTACTGCCCGATACGGGGTTTACTGCTTGATTCATAAGGGTTTTTCAGGTCTTTATCCATTGTCGCCCAGGGTGGGCAACGCTATACTCGCGGATTAGCTGCAGCCCCTGATTTTAGTGGTGCGTTGCCTGATAGGCCGCCCAAAACCCCAGGTCTGGCGCAATACACGGCTCGCAGGCCCTCCTCCGATTTCCTGCTACCGGCCATTGCACATGACCTGACTGAACTTCCAGGGCCTCCCACGTCTCTGCAGCAAACCTCTTTTTGGGAATTCACTCTTTTGAACAACGGTCTCAACACCGTCAGCGATAGGCTTTTGTCTTTGGTACAACGCCACCCCAAGCGCATCACTGCGCTGGTGGCGGCCGTACTTTTAGGCGGTGGTAGCGGTGCATTCGCCGTCGCCTCCCTGGGCCCAGACGCCGCTGACCTGCCGGTACGGCAAATCACGGAATCGGTGCAACCCCTGCCCTTGCAAGAGCAGGCTGCAGCACTCGATCTCCATAGTTTCAACCTGTTCCGCACGGAAACCACCCGCTCCAGCGACACGGCTGCTTCGCTGCTGCAGCGTCTGGGCATCGCCGACGCAGACGCGGTCGCCTTCCTGCGCAGCGATGCGCTGGCCAACAAAGCCATCTTCGGCCGCGCCGGTCGCACCGTGAAGGCCGAGGCGACGGACAAGCAAGCCCTGCTGTCCCTCAGCGCGCTATGGAGCCCCGGTAACGACGGCGCCATCCAGCGCCTGGTGGTCGAAAAGACCGCCAAGGGCTTCCGCTCCCGCATGGAAGATGCGCAGCTGGACACCACCAGCCGGCTGGCCGGCGGCACGATCCACAGCTCGCTGTTTGCCGCCACCGACGAAGCCGGCATTCCCGATGCGGTCGCGACCCAGCTCGCCGAAATCTTCTCGGGCGACATCGACTTCCGCCGCGCCCTGCGCAAGGGGGACCATTTCTCGGTGGTCTATGAAACCGTCGAAGCCGACGGCCAGCTGCTGCGCACCGGTCGCGTCTTAAGTGCTGAATTTTTCAGCAATGGCAAAGCCTACCAGGCCATGTGGTTTGCCGAGCCTGGCCAAAAGGGCAGCTACTACGCACTGAACGGCCAAAGCCTGCGCCGCGCCTTCTTGTCCGCACCGGTGGAGTTCTCCCGCATCACCAGCGGCTTCTCCATGCGCTTCCACCCCATTTTGAAGCTGTGGAAAGCCCATTTGGGTGTGGACTACGCGGGCACCATCGGTACGCCAGTGCGCACCGTGGGGGACGGCGTGGTGGAATTCGCTGGCGTGCAAAATGGCTACGGCAACGTCATCATCGTCCGCCACAACAACCACAACGAAACCCTGTACGCCCACCTGAGCCAGATCAATGTGCGCGCGGGCCAAAAGGTCAGCCAGGGCGAACATATTGGTGCGATTGGCGCCACCGGCTGGGCCACCGGCCCGCATCTGCACTTCGAGTTCCGCGTCGACGGCGCGCACCAGGACCCGATGACCGTGGCCCGCCAAAGCGAAAGCCAACCGCTGTCTGCTGCCGCCAAACCCATGTTTGACCGGCTCGCCGCCACCATGCGCCAGCAGCTGAATGCAGCCTCGGCGGTGCAACAGGCCAGCGCTGACTAAAGTGTCCGAGCTGTACATCGGCCTCATGTCCGGCACCTCGCTAGACGGCGTGGACGGTGTGCTGGCCGACTTTGCCGGCGGCCGCATGCAGGTGCTGCAGCACGCCAGCCTGCCCTTCGTCGATGCACACCGGGCCGGGCTGCTGACCTTGAATTCACCAGGGGACAACGAGCTGCACCGCGCGGCCCTGGCCGCCAATGCCTTGGCTGAGCTCTATGCCAAGGTAGTCCAGCTATTACTGGACCGCAGCCACACCACTGCAGCATCTATCCAGGCCATCGGTGCCCACGGCCAGACCGTACGCCACCGCCCGCAGGAATTCGACGGCACCGGCTACACCCTGCAACTGAACAACCCGGCCCTGTTGGCCGAGCGCACTGGCGTCACCGTGGTAGCTGACTTCCGCAGCCGCGACGTCGCCGCTGGGGGCCAGGGCGCGCCGCTGGTGCCGGCCTTCCACCAGCAGGTGTTCGGCCGTCCGCAAGAGACGGTGGCGGTGCTGAACATCGGCGGCATTTCCAACCTGAGCGTGCTGGACGGCGAGCACATCCTGGGCTTCGACTGCGGTCCCGGCAATGCGTTGATGGACTACTGGTGCCAGCAGCATACCGGCCAGCCCTTCGATGCCGATGGCGCCTGGGCCACCAGTGGCCGCGTGCAGCCGGACTTGCTGGCCGCCTTGCTGGACGAGCCTTTTCTGGCCAAGGCACCACCCAAGAGCACCGGCCGCGACCTGTTCAACCCCGGCTGGCTGGCTACCAAGCTCCAGCAGTTCGCCGGACTGCGCCCGGTAGACGTGCAAGCCACATTGACCGAATTGACCGCCAGCGCAAATGCTACCTGCGCAAGCAGCTATGGAAAGAATAGCAAGCAGTTGATCGTATGCGGTGGCGGCGCCTTGAACGGCCACCTGATGCGGCGCATACAGGCCGCGCTGCCCGCCATGCTGGTGCGATCCTCAGCCGACCACGGACTGCCGCCCCTGCAGGTGGAAGCCACGGCCTTTGCCTGGCTGGCGCGTCAGACGCTGTTGCGCGCACCGGGCAGCCTGGCCAGCGTCACCGGTGCACGGGGCAACCGGGTGCTGGGCGCGATCTACCCAGCCTGATCTCTATTCCAGGTCGGCGGCACCCACCGGGGCAGCCACCTTCTCGTCGGGCGCCAGCTGCCAGAAGATCCAGGCCGAGGCAAGGGTCATCAGCCCCATGGTGGCAAACGTGGCATGGAAGGCCTCCAAGGTCTGCGCCGCACCCGCAGCCTCGAAGTAGCCGGTGTATCCCGCCAGCACCGCCCCTGCGGCTGCCACCCCCATCCCCATGGCCAGCATCTGCACCATGGACAGCAGGCTGTTGCCGCTGCTGGCCAGCGGACCGTCCAGGTCTTTCAAGGTCACCGTATTCATGGCCGTAAATTGCATTGAATTGACCGCACCAAAGAGAGCCAGCTGCACCAAACGCAGCCACAGCGGCTGCTCCGGCGTCACAAAGGCAAAGCTGGCCATGGTCAAGCCCACCAGTGCGGTATTCAGCACCAGCACCTTGCGGTAGCCCAGCCAGGTGATCAGGCGCGTTGCCAGGGTCTTGGTCACCATGCCGGCCGCCGCCACCGGTAGCATCATCATGCCGGCCTGTGCTGGGCTGTAGCCCATGCTGACCTGCAGCAGCAATGGAATCAAGAACGGCATGCAGCTGCTGCCTATGCGCGCAAACAGATTGCCCAGCAGACCGATGGCCAGCGAAGGAATGGCGAACAGCCGGGGCGAAAACAAGGGTTCGGGCTCCCGCACGGCGTGCAGCCAATAGGCCACAAGACTGGCCAGGCCGAACATCAGCAACACCAACACGGTGGCCTGGCGCAACCCCAGTTCGGACAAACCATCCAGCGCCAAGGACAAAGCCACCATGCCAAACGACAGCAGCGCATAGCCGCTCAGGTCGAAACGCTTGTATTCCGCGCGCAGGCCCTCGGGCATCCAGGCCAGGGTGGCCATGCCGCCCAGCACGCCCACCGGCAGATTGATCAGAAAGATCCAGTGCCAGGTGGTGTACTCGACCAGCCAGCCGCCCAGGGTCGGGCCGATCAGCGGGCCAATCAGCCCCGGCAGCGCGACAAAGCTCATGGCCTTCAAAAACTGCTCGCGCGGAAACGCCCGCAGCACTGCCAGCCGCCCCACCGGCAGCAGTAAAGCCCCGCCAACCCCTTGCAGCACACGGGAGACCACCAATTGCGTCAGGCTGTGCGACATCGCGCAAAACAAGGAGCCCAGCGTGAAAAGAGCAATCGCAGCAACAAACAGGCGGCGCGTGCCAAAGCGGTCGGCCATCCAGCCCGAAGCCGGTATCAACATGGCCATGGTCAGCGAATAGGCCACCACCACAGACTGCATCCGCAAAGGGCTTTCGCCCAGGCTGGCCGCCATGGCCGGCAGGGCGGTATTGACGATGGTGGCATCGAGCGTCTGCATGAAAAACCCAATGGCCACCAGCCAGAGCAAACGCTGACGCGACGCTTCATCTTGCATGCGGAAACCGCTCCTTGTCCGAACCGGATGTAGCAAAGAAAAAGCCGCCCACAGGCGGCCTTTTCAAAACGGGGTGGCCAATCAGGCCGAGAAGCTGGAGCCGCAGCCGCAGGTGCTGGTGGCGTTAGGGTTCTTGATGACGAACTGGGCGCCTTGCAGGTCTTCCTTGTAGTCGATCTCTGCGCCCAGCAGGTACTGGTAGCTCATGGCGTCGATCAGCAGAGACACACCATTCTTGGTCATGGTGGTGTCGTCTTCGTTGGTGATCTCGTCAAACGTGAAGCCGTATTGGAAACCGGAGCACCCACCACCTTGCACAAACACCCGCAGCTTGAGATCCGGGTTGCCCTCTTCGGCGATCAGGTCGGCCACTTTGGCGGCGGCGCTGTCGGTGAATACGATGGGGGTGGGCATTTCGGTCTGGATGTTTTCGGCTAGGGCGCTCATGGGGTACTCCGTAAAGAATCTAGGTGATGCTACTGCAATTCCCGACTTAAGTTGCGGGGCAAACAATTTGCCGGTACCAGCAGTGCGGTCTTTTCAAAAACAAAAACCGCCAAAGCCCGAAGGCTTGGCGGTTTTTGCGTCGCACAGAGCGAAAAGCTTAACGCTTCGAGAACTGCTTGCGGCGGCGTGCAGAGTGCAGACCGACCTTCTTACGTTCGACTTCACGCGCATCACGCGTTACGAAGCCGGCTTTGCTCAGCTCAGGCTTGAGCGTTGCGTCGTAGTCGATCAGGGCGCGGGTAATGCCGTGGCGGGTTGCGCCGGCTTGGCCGGACTCACCACCACCGTGCACATTGACCATCACGTCGAAAGTTTCGGCGTGGTTGGTCAGCACCAGAGGCTGCTTGCAGATCATGTTCGAGGTAGCACGAGCCGAAATATTCCTGGATATCCTTGCCGTTGACCGTGATCTTGCCGGTGCCTTTTTTCAGAAACACGCGGGCGACGCTGGATTTGCGACGGCCGGTGCCATTGTTCCAATCACCAATCATCTGGATACTCCTTAGATGTCCAGCACTTTAGGCTGTTGGGCGGTGTGTGGATGCTCAGCACCACCGTACACCTTGAGCTTCTTGATCATGGCGTAGCCGAGCGGGCCCTTAGGCAGCATGCCCTTGACGGCTTTTTCCAAAGCGCGGCCTGGGTGCTTGGCTTGCATGTCGCGGAACGAGATGGCAGAAATGCCACCTGGGTAGCCGGAGTGGCTGTAGTAAATCTTGTCGTTCGATTTGGCACCGGTCACGCGCAGCTGGGCTGCGTTGATGATGACGATGAAGTCACCGGTATCGACGTGAGGCGTGTAAATGGCCTTGTGTTTGCCGCGCAAACGGAGAGCAACTTCGCTGGCTACTCGTCCGAGGACCTTATCGGTCGCGTCAATCACAAACCACTCGTGCACCACGTCAGCGGGTTTCGCGCTGAAGGTCTTGGTCATGAGTTTTCTCTTTAAAAGAATGGTTTGGTCAACCTGAGGGGTTGGCGTCCTAGCAGCCCTTTTCCACGGTCGGCGTCTCTCTGGTGGAGATCTCTTAGGTGGTTTTTAAACTGCACCGCGGGGCTAGCAAACCGCTGGGCAGCCTTGGATTATACAAAGTTGCAAGCCTGCCCGTCAAATCGCAGACTCAGGAATGCTTTCGTTGGTTGCGATTCAGGCGCTGCGTGTTCTCCACACACACCTGCAACTCGGCAAATTCCGGCTTCTGGCACTCGCGGTACAGGCACATAGGCCGCGAGATGAAGTTGCTTTCCGGGCACAACTCCACGACCGTGGTCGAAACCCGCGCCTCCCGGGGCCGCGACTGCGGTGCAGCCGCCGTCACCGAGGCACTGCTTGCCGGGGGAGCGGCTACCCGCGGCTTGCGCACCACCGGCCGCGTGGCCTTGGCAGCGCTCGCCGCAGGTTGAGAACTGGATGCCGCTGGAACCTGGGGGGCAGCTTGATCCTTGGAAGCCGCCTGCTCCGCAATAGCAGCCACGGGCTCCGCCACCCCAGCCGGCTTGGCACCGAGTGCGACCGCAGGCATGGCCGCAACGGCGGGGGCCTTGGTTGCAGGCAGATACCCGCTCCAGTACATACCCGCTGCTGCCGCCCCGACCGCCAACATGGCGGCCACGCCCCAACGCATGCTCTTGCGCCACAGCGTCTGCGGCCCCGCCACAGCCAACGGCACTGGCGCGGCGGCGGCAACATCCAGCACCACAGGCGCCGCAGGGCGGTAGACGAATTGGGTGGGCTGCTCGGCAAGATCTGCAGGCTGGGGTTTGGCGCGCGCCGCCTGCTCGTCGCGGGACAGCTTCCAGCCCTCGCCCATGGCGGCCCGCCAGTCAAAGCGGGCCATATCGGGCGGCACCTGCAAATCCAGCGACTCGGAGAAGGCCTCCACCGACTGGGGACGGTCCTCGGGGCGTATGGCCAGACTGCGGTCCAGCGTATCAACGAATGCCGGCGAGTAACTACAGCCGTACAGGCTGTGTGCCGATTGCGCCAGCTCGCGCATGCTGGGCATGCGGTCGCGCAACACGCGGAAGGTAGCCGGCAGCGGTAAATCGTTGGCCAAATAGCCGTGCACGACCGCCGCCAGCGAATACAGATCGCTCCAGGCGCCCTGCACCATATCGCGCGCATCGGCGTATTGCTCAATGGGCGCGTAATTCACCTTCAGCACCGCTGTGTGCTTGCGGCTCAGGTCGCCGATGGCCCGCCGGGCCGCGCCCAGGTCCAGCAAGACCGGCGGGCCTACATCCTGCAAAAAAATATTGTCGGGCGACACGTCGCGGTGCAGGGTCTGCTGCGCGTGCAACAACTTCAGCGCCTCCAGCACCGACCACAGAACCTGGCGCAGCCAGGCCTCGGATGGCGGGCGGCGCATCTGGCTGCGCGCCTGTTTGAGCGTCATGCCGTGGTATAGCGGCATCACCATATAGGCGGTGTTGTTTGCCTCCCAGAAGCGCAGCACCTTGACCAGGGACGGGTGGTCAAACTGCGCCAGCAGCCGGGCTTCTGCCACAAAAGACTGCAAACCCGCCTGGTAGCTGCTGCCGTCCAGCGAAGAGCGGATCACCACCGACGCCCCTCCGGTACGCCCGGCCAGCGCCGTGGGAAGGTATTCCTTGATGGCGACCGAGCGCTGCAAAGAATGGTCGTAGGCCTGGTAGACCATGCCAAAGCCCCCCACGCCCAACAGCCGTACCAGTTCGAACTCCCCCAGGCGCGTGCCGCTGGCCAGCGCATCGGTGTGGTGCACTTTGTGGAGACCTGGCGGGTGGACTAAATCGAGCATATGGCGGTCGGGGGTGCATAGTTTAGTGGCCGGCACCACACGGCGGGCGCCCGCCTCGTTACCATTGGGGCATGTTTAGTTACCGCCACGCCTTCCATGCAGGCAACCACGCCGACGTGCTCAAGCACACCGTGTTGATTGCCGCCCTTAAATATTTGACCGAAAAAGACCCGGCCTTGGCCGTGCTGGACACCCATGCGGGTGCCGGTCTGTACCGGCTCGACGGCGACTATGCCGAAACCAGCGGTGAGGCGGCAGACGGCATCCTCAAGCTGCTGGCGCCCCCCGCCCCTGGCGAGGCACCATGGCAGCCCGCCCCCCTGCTGCAGGACTACCTGGACATGGTGGCCAGCTTCAACAAAAGCGGCGCCAAAAAGGTCTACCCCGGCTCTCCGTTCATCATGCAACAACTGTTACGTGACCACGATCGGCTGAAGCTGTTTGAGCTGCACCCCACCGACAGCAAGACCCTGTCAGCCAACATCGCCCAGCTGGAAGCCGGCCGCCAGGTCGCCGTGTTCCGCGAAGACGGCTTTGAAGGCATCCGCAAATTTCTACCCCCACCCAGCCGCCGCGCTTTCCTGCTGTGCGATCCCAGCTATGAAATCAAGAGCGACTACGCCCTGGTGTCCACCATGGTGGCCAACTGCTTGAAGCTGTTTGCCACCGGCACCTATGCCGTGTGGTACCCCATCATCCCGCGCCCCGAGGCGCACGACCTGCCCCGCAAGCTCAAAACCCTGGCCACCAAGGCCGGCAAGAGCTGGCTGCACGCCACGCTGACCGTCAAGTTCAGCAAGCTCACCACCGACGCCGCCGGCGAAGTCAAGCGCCCCGGCCTGCCCGCCAGCGGCATGTTCCTGATCAACCCTCCCCACACCATGAAAGCCGGCCTCAAGCCTGCGCTGGAGCAGATGGTGGAACACCTGGGCCAGGACAAGCACGCCACCTTCACACTGGACTCTGGCGGCTAACACCACCACACTCACCACTACCGCGACGCGCCTTGCTATACAAAACATAGCTACACGCGCTGGATTTATTTGCGCCTACGGCCGATTTCATGCACACCGTGCCGAAATCGGTATACCTGCTATCAGCAAACCGGGGTGAAGGCAACTCTGGGCGCACGTAAATTCGCGTAGCATGTTGCTCGCACGGGGCGGCGCCTGCCTGATGCGGCGCCCACCCTTCCCCGTATGCCGCAACCTCTGTTTAGAACCATCCATGATTTTTGTCGCCGGCTCTGCCAATCTTGATTTTGTCGTGCGGGCACCGCACATCCCGGCTCCCGGTGAAACCGTGCTGGGCCATGCGTTCCAAACCTTCCCCGGCGGCAAAGGTGCCAACCAGGCCATCGCCTGCGCCCGCGCTGGCGGCGCCACCACCCACATGCTGCTGGCGCTGGGTGGCGACGCCTTTGCCCAGCCGCTGGAAGCCTCTCTGGCCGAGGCCGCCGTGGTGCCTCACATCGTGCGGTCCGATAAACCCACCGGCACCGCCTTCATTTGCGTGTCCGACGACGCGGAAAACGCCATTACCGTCGCCCCTGGCGCCAACCTCGCCCTGCAAGCCGAACACCTTCCCCCGCTGCAAGGCTTCACCCACCTGCTGCTGCAGCTGGAAACCCCGCTCGACACCGTCACCGCCTACGCCCAAGCCGCACGCGCCCAGGGCGTGCAAGTGGTGCTGAACGCCGCTCCTGCCCAGGTATTGCCGCCGGCCCTGCTGGCAGCCGTGGACGTGCTGGTGGTCAACGAGGGCGAACTCGCCAGCGTCGCCCAGCATGAAGGCAGCGTGGCCGAATGCCTGGCACGCCTGGACGTGCGCTGCGTGGTCGTCACCCTGGGCCACCGAGGCTGCTGCGCCCGGCTGGACGGTGAAATCACCCTGCAAGCCGCCTTCCCCGTCACGCCTGTCGACACCACCGCCGCCGGCGACAGCTTTTGCGGCGCACTGACCGCAGCCCTGTCGCAAGGCCACTCCTTGGCGCAAGCCCTGCAATACGGTAGCGCTGCGGGCGCACTGGCCTGCACCCGGGCCGGCGCGCAGTCCAGCATCCCAACCCACGCCGAAGTCCAGGCCCTGGTCGCTGGCGGCGCGCCTGCTGGCGCCGAAGCCGCGCTGCGCGCTTTCTGCGGCTTCCCCGCCTAAGCCCTTTTCACCCTATTTGAAGAACGAAGGAACACCATGACCGCAAAGCACAAAGTCATTTTTGATACCGATCCCGGCGTAGACGACGCCATGGCCCTGTACTTCGCGTTGGCCCACCCGGCCATCGACGTGGTCGGCATCACCACCACCTTCGGCAATGTCACCGTGGAACAGGCCGCCATCAATGCCCTGTACCTGACGGCCATCGCCGGCAAAAGCATCCCTGTCACCAAAGGCGTGGCCACACCCTGGGTCAAGCCTGGCGAAGCGCCACCGGCCTTCATCCACGGTGCGGACGGCCTGGGCAACCTGGCATCGCGCGTCGCCACCACCAACCAGCTGGACCCACGCTCGTCAGCCCAGTTCATCGTGGACATGGCCCGCGCCCACCCCGGTGAAATCACACTGGTGGCCGTCGGCCCGCTGGGTAATCTGAGCCTGGCCCTTAAGCTGGAACCCCAGCTGCCCAAGCTGCTGAAGGAAGTCATCCTGATGGCCGGCACGGTGACCGAACCCGGCAATGTCTCCCCCGTGGCCGAAGCCAATGTGTGGAATGACCCGCACGCCGCCGACCACGTCTTCACCGCCGGCTGGAAGCTGACCATGGTCGGCCTGGACGTGACCCACCGCGTGATCGTGCCACTGGCACTGATCAAGAAGATCGCCGACAAGCACCAGCACATTGCCACCGATGTGCTGCACCACGCCGTCAGCTTCTATGCCGACTTCTACAGCGGCATCTACCCGCATGTGGCCAAGATCCACGGCTGCTTCGGCCACGACGTGCTGGCCTTCATCTACCTGGTGAACCCCGAGTTCTTCACACTGGAAAGTGGTGCCATCCGTGTGGCCACCGAAGGCATCGCCAACGGCCAGACCATGATGAAGCGCAAGGACATCTTCCACCCGCAAGCCGGCTGGGCCGACAAACCGGCCACCCAGGTCTGCATGCAGGTGCAAGCCGAGTCGTGCAACGCCGTGTTCGAAGACACGCTGATGGCCGACTGGCTGCCCCGCTAAAACGCCCCTCCCGAGAAGGAACCTGTCATGCAGCTCCCGGTTGTCGACTACCGCAGCGCCACCGCGGCGCAAGACTTTTGCCAAAGCCTGCACAACACCGGCTTCGGCGTGCTGGCCAACCATCCGCTGGACCAAAATCTGGTGGAGGGCATTTACACCGAATGGCTGGGTTTTTTTGGTTCCGAGGCCAAGCACAAGTACGCGCAAGACCCGGTCAAGTTTGACGGCTACTTCTCGCCCGCCGTGTCAGAAACCGCCAAGGGCTATGACAAGCGCGACCTCAAGGAGTTCTACCATATCTACCCCTGGGGCCGCTATCCAGCCGAGGTGTCGGACGCAGCGCAGCGCTACTACAAAGCCGGTAGCGCCCTGGCCGCCGAGCTGCTGAAATGGGTGGAAGACAACTCCCCGCCCGAGGTACGCGCTCGCTACACCGAGCCGCTGCCGAAGATGATCGAGGGCTGCGACCAAACCCTGTTGCGCGTGCTGCACTACCCGCCGCTGCGCGGTGACGAAGAGCCTGGCAGCGTGCGCGCCGCGGCCCACGGCGACATCAACCTGCTGACCATACTGCCCGCCGCTACCGAGCCCGGCCTGCAGGTGCTGGGCAAGGACGGCGCCTGGTTCGACGTGCCCTGCGACTTTGGCCTGCTGATCGTCAACATCGGCGACATGCTGCAAGAAGCCAGCGGGCACTACTACCCGTCCACCACGCACCGCGTGCTGAACCCCACGGGCGAGGGCCGATTCAAGTCGCGCGTGTCACTGCCGCTGTTCCTGCACCCGCGCCGCGAAGTCGTGCTGTCGGACCGCTACACCGTTCAAAAATACTTCGACGAACGCATGCAAGAGTTGCGCGGAAGGAAGTAGCACACCCCCAGGCTCCACGCTGCGCGTTTACGCCACCCCCCTTGCAGGGGGCAACACCTGCAGCCCGGCGGAGCCGGTTCTGCGGTGTTTCTGGAATAAGTCCCGTACCTCCTCAGGCCGCCCTCTTGATCTTGCGTGTGCAATTCCACTCCTGGAGTTCTTATGAAAATGCCGACCCGCCGCTTCGCCCTTGTCCTGCTCGTTGCCGCTCTGGCCGGCTGTTCGTCCATGGGCCCCTCTGGCCCGGAGAAGGACAAGACCTACCACCTGACCGTGCTGCACACCAACGACCACCATGGCCGGTTCTGGAAGAACAGCGACGGTGAATACGGCATGTCGGCACAAAAAACCGTGGTGGACCAGGTGCGTGCCGGGGTGGCTGCAGCCGGTGGCCAGGTGCTGCTGCTCAGCGGTGGCGACATCAACACCGGTGTGCCCGAGTCCGACCTGCAGGACGCCGTGCCCGACTTCCGGGGCATGAACCTGCTGCGTTTTGACGCCATGGCCGTAGGCAACCACGAGTTCGACAAGCCCCGCACTGTGCTGAAGATGCAGCGCGACCTGGCTACCTTCCCCATGCTGTCGGCCAACATCTACGACAACGGCCAGCGCATGTTCGCGCCCTACAAAATCTTCAACGTCGGCGGCTTGCGCGTCGGCGTGATGGGCCTGACCACCGAAGACACCTACAAGATGGTGCACCCCGACAACGTCAAGGGCGTGGAGTTCCGCAGCGTCATTGCCGAAGCCAGCCAAGTCGTACCCGAGCTACGTGCCAAGGCCGATGTGGTCATCGCCGCCACCCATATGGGCCACTATGTGAACGGCCAGCACGGCAGCCAGGCCGAGGGAGATGTGGAGATGGCGCGCGCCGTGAATGGCATCGACCTGGTGGTCGGTGGCCACTCGCAAAACCCGGTCTGCATGAAGGCCGAAAACGTACGCGACGAAGCCTATGTGCCTGGCACGCCCTGCGCCCCCGACCGCCAGAACGGCACCTGGATCGTGCAGGCGCACGAATGGGGCAAGTACGTGGGCCGCGCCGACTTTGAATACCGCAACGGTAGCTTCAAGCTGGTGCACTACGCCCTGATCCCCATCAACCTCAAGAAGACGGTGAAGCTGGCCGACGGCAAAACCGCCAAGGCCTACTACACCAGCGAAATCGCCGAAGACCCGGCCATGCTGGCCATACTCACGCCCTACCAAAACATCGGCCAGGAAAAACTCGGCATGGAAGTCGGCAGCAGCGACGCCCGCATCGAAGGCGACCGCAGCGTGATCCGCGCCCAGCCGGCCGCCATGGGCGTGCTGGTGGGACTGTCGATGATGGAAAAAACCAAGGCCGACTTCGCCGTGGTCAACGCTGGCGGCGTACGCGACTCGCTGCCCGCGGGTACGCTGACCTATAAGGACGTACTCAAGGTCCAGCCCTTTGGCAACACCATCGCTACGGTGGACTTAACCGGCGCCGAGGTGATGGACTACCTGAACGCCACCGCCAAGATGTCGGTCGGCTCCGGCGCCTTCCCGCAGTTTGCCGGCATCGAGCTGGTCATGGCCAGTGGCGTCGTCACCAGCGCACGCATCCAGGGCGCGGCCGTGGACCCCGCCAAGACCTACCGCATGGCGGTCAACAACTTCCAGGCCGTGGGCGGTGACGGTTACCCCAAGCTCATCGGCCACAAAAGCTATAGCGACAGCGGCTTTGTCGACGCCGACGTGCTGCGCGGCTATATCACCAGCCGCAGCCCGCTGAAGGCAGCCGATTTTGCGCCGGGCGATGCGGTGCTGCGCCGCTGAGACAATTTAAATAAAAAGTGGCTTTTGCGCAGGTAATGCCTGCGCTACCAGCTATCAATAAAATAGCACTCAACACGCAAGCATCCATTCCAGCCGGCGCCAGGAATGCTCAGGCTTTGGCCAGCAGTGTTGCTAGCTCGGCAGACGAGCGCACGTCCAGCTTGGCGTAGACGCGGGCGCGGTAGACCTCTACCGTGCGCACCGAGATATGCATTTCATCGGCAATTACCTTGTTCAGCTTGCCGGCGGCCACGCGCTGCATGACCTCGCGTTCGCGCTGCGTCAGGCCGGCCAGCTTGGCGCCGCGTGCGTCGCCCTCGGCCAGGCGCTGCTGCTGGGCGGCTTCCACCGCCAGCGCATCGCGCACCCGCTCCACCAGCGCAGCGTCGCCAAACGGCTTTTCCACAAAGTCGAAAGCGCCTTTTTTCAGCGCCTCCACGGCCATCGGAATGTCGCCATGGCCGGTCAGAAAAATCACCGGCAGGGTGTTGCCGCGCGCGGCCAGCTCGTCGTACACCTGCAGGCCCGACAGCGGCTCCATGCGCACGTCCAGCAGGATGCAACCGCGCACCGGCGTAGGGCCGTCCAGCGCGGCCAAAAAGGTAGGGCCGTTGGCATAGCTACAAACACTGAAGCCGTGCGAGCTGAACAGAAACTCCAGCGCGTCGCGCACCGGCGCCTCGTCGTCCACCAGGTGCACGGCGACGGGGTGGTTGGGGTGTGTCATGCGTTGATTTCCTCGTCTTGGGTGTAGACGTCGTGGGCCTCGAACAGGGGCAGGGTGAAAGACAGACGGGCGCCGCCCAGCAGGCTGGGGCCGGCGTCCATGCTGCCGTGGTGGATCTCGATCACCGAGCGGCAAATCGCCAGGCCCATGCCCATGCCTTCCAGCTTGGTCGAGTAGAACGGGGCGGTCAGCTTTTCGATGCTGCGGCCGTCGAGTCCGGGACCGTCGTCCTCCACGTCCAGGCGCACAAAGCGCTCGCCCGCCGGCGCAACGGTGATGCGGATCTGGCCTTCGCGGCGGTGGCCGGACAAAGCATCGGCAGCATTGCGCACCAGGTTGATCAGCACCTGTTCAATCAGGATGGGGTCGGCATACACCGGCGGCAAATGGCTGGCCAGCGCCCACTGGATCTGGATGTGCTGGCGCTTCAAGTCGCGCTGCAGCAGCTCCACCGCGCGGCGCGCCACTGCGGCCAGGTCGCTGGGTTCGCGCTGGGGTGCGCGCCGGGTCAGGAACTCACGGATGCGCTGCACGATGCGCCCGGCCTCGGCGGCCTGTTCGCCCTGGTTCCGCAGCGCCTTCAGCACCGGCTGGTTGGCATACCCCTCTTGAAGCAACATGCGCTGCAGGCCGGCGTTGTAGCCGATGATGGCGGTCAGCGGCTGGTTCAGCTGGTGCGCCAGGGCCGACGCGACCTCGCCCAGCGTGGTCAGCCGGGCCTGGTGGGCCATGGCCTCGGCCTGGTGGCGCTCGCGCTCTTCCAGGTGCTTGCGTGCGGTGATGTCGATGATGGAGCCCATCCAACCGATCTGGGTGCCGTCGGCGTCGATCAGTGGCGACTCGAACACCATCACGTTCAGCATGTGGCCGTCTTGGTGGCGCCACACGGCTTCGTAGCCGTCACGCGGGGCATTGCCCGCCAGGTTGCGGCGGTTGCGCAGCATGACTTCGTCGATGGACTCGGGAGGCCAGTAAGGCATGGGCGGAGCCAGGCCGACCAGCTTGTGCGCGGGCAGGCCCACCATATCGCAGAGGGTGCGGTTGACGTAGAGGATGCGGCCCTCGGCATCGCGCGCGCGCAGCCCCACCAGAGCTGAATCTTCCATGGCCTGGCGCCAGGCGGCTTCGGTGCGCCAAGCGCCCTCGGCGCGCGATATCTGGCGCACCTGGCGCCGCAGCAGCATAGTGGCCACCAGCATCAGCGCCAGAAAGCCCACCACCAGCACCACCGGCAAGGTGCGCCAGAACGGCCGGGGGATCTCGCGCAGGGTGAGTTCCAGGTAGGTGCCAGGCATGTTGCGCCCGACCTGTACCTTGTAGCTTTCATGGGCCTGCGGATCCAGGTGCAACGGCACCTCGTCCACCGAGGCAATGGTCTGGTCGGAGGTGTCCAGCAGCTGCACATCGTATTTGCGCGACACCCACCACGGCGTGCCACGGCGTAGCAGCAGCGCCGCCGAATAGCGCACGACCAGCCGGTCCGTGCCAGCAGCCTGCACCAGATGGGCCGACATGCCAGTGCTTTCCAGCAATTCGCGCAACGCCCCCTGGCTGATGGGCTGCTGGTCAGGCACGTGGGCCACGATGCGGTTGTTGGCATCCAGCCAGGTGACGCTTTGCCACAGACTACGCAAGCCACTGGCAACGTTGGGGTTGCTGGCTAGCCCGCTGGTGTTTCGGGGCAAACGGGGCACTTGCTTGGCCAGCTCCTCCAGGTAAGTAGCCTCTACATCCACGCGCGCACGCAGCTGGGCTTCGGTACTCAGTGCATCGGCGATGAGGGTGGCATGGCGCTCTGCTTGGTCATCCAGGTCTGCTCGCCAGGTCCAGGCCAGGTCGCCTGCGACGAATGCCAGCGACGCCAGCAGCGGCAGCGCCCACAGCCTTCGCCGTACGCGGTCACGGGGAGGCAAAGGTTGGGTGTCGAATTGGGCCAGCATGCATCCAGTCTAGCGCTGGCAGGCGGGCTGGCCTTGTTTCAGGGGGCTAAATTCTAGGGTAAACCCTTTGATTCATCCTTCCCTTGGCCATAAATGTGGAAGTCCACACTAGCCCTGCAAGGGGCGCGCGCAGACACTGCGGCCCATCCTCTTTTTACCCGGAGACATCCATGACAAATTTCGCCCGCCGTACCTTCGTGCAACTTGCCGTCGCAGCCGCCACCGTTTGCTCCGGCGCAGTGGCCTTTGCACAAGCTCCTATCGTCATCAAATTCAGCCACGTGGTGGCACCCGACACCCCCAAGGGCAAGGGCGCCCAGCGTTTCAAGGAGCTGGCCGAGCAACGTACGGGCGGTAAGGTGAAGGTTGAGCTCTACCCCAACAGCCAGCTGTACAAAGACAAGGAAGAACTTGAAGCCCTGCAACTCGGTTCGGTGCAAATGCTGGCGCCTTCGCTGGCCAAATTCGGCCCCTTGGGTGCCAAAGAGTTCGAAGTGTTCGACCTGCCCTTCCTGTTCAAGGACGCCGCAGCATTTCGCGGTATCACTGAAGGCCCCCTGGGCGCTGAACTGTTCAACAAGCTGGAGTCCAAGGGCATCCACGGTCTGGCTTACTGGGACAACGGCTTCCACATCATGAGCGCCAACAAGCCGCTGCATACCGTGGCCGACTTCAAGGGCCTGAAGATGCGTATCCAGAGCTCCAAGGTGCTGGACGCCCAGATGCGCGCACTGGGCGCCATTCCCCAGGTGATGGCTTTCAGCGAGCTGTACCAGGCGCTGCAATCGGGTGTTGTGGATGGCACCGAAGGTGTGCCATCCAACTTCTACACCCAGAAGATTTACGAAGTGCAAAAGCACATCTCCCTGTCCAACCACGGCCACCTGGCCTATGCAGTGATCGTGAACAAGAAGTTCTGGGACGGCCTGCCTGCTGACATCCGCACCGCACTGGAAGGCGCGATCAAGGACTCCACCACCTACGCCAACGCCATTGCCGCCACCGAAAACGCCCAGGCTCTGGAAAAGATCAAGGCCAGTGGCAAGACCACCATCTACACCCCGACGGATGCTGAAATCACCGAATGGAAGAAGGCTTTGATGCCCGTGCACAAAGAGATGGAATCGCGCGTTGGCAAAGCCACCATCGACGCCGCCTACAAGGCCACCGGCTTTGTGGCACCCAAGTAAGTTGAGCAGACCTCGGAGCCGTTTGTGATTAACCGTTTTCTGAACCACCTGGAGGAATGGCTCATTGCCTTCCTCATCGGTGCGGCCACGCTGGTGATATTTTTTGCCGTGTTGCACCGATTCCTCTCGGGCCTGCCTTACATCCAGGACTTGACCGTGCGCATGAACGTCAGCTGGGCGCAAGAGCTGTGCATCTTCATGTTCGTGTGGATGGCCAAGTTTGGCGCAGCCTATGGCGTGCGCACCGGCATCCACGTGGGTGTGGACGTCATCATCCGCAAGCTCACAGGCACGCCCCAGCGCATGCTGATTTTGTTTGGCCTGCTGGCAGGCGCCCTGTTTACCGGAACAGTAGCTACGCTGGGCGCAAACTTTGTGTACCACATTGCGCAGACCGACCAGGTCTCAGCCGATCTGGAAGTGCCTATGTGGTGGGTGTATCTGTGCGTGCCTTTGGGCTCGTCGCTGATGTGCTACCGCTTCCTCCAGGTGGCATGGAGCTTTGGCCGTGGGGGCGAGCTGCCACACCACGACCACGGCCATGTCGAGGGCGTTGAAGATGCGACTGACGACCCCTTGCTAGCAACCACCAAGGGAGCCCGCGCATGAATGCGACCATCATCTTTGTACTGCTGATCGTGCTGATGCTGACGGGCATGCCCATCAGCATCTCCCTTGGCCTGACCGTGCTGACCTTCCTCTTCACCATGACCGACGTGCCTGTGCAGTCGGTGGCGCTGAAGTTGTTCACCGGAATCGAAAAGTTCGAGATCATGGCGATCCCGTTCTTCATTCTGGCGGGTAACTTCCTGACGCATGGCGGGGTGGCGAGACGCATGATCCGCTTTGCCACCAGCATGATTGGGCATTGGCATGGCGGCCTGGGCCTGGCGGGCGTCATGGCCTGCGCCTTGTTCGCTGCGGTATCGGGCTCGTCGCCAGCCACCGTGGTGGCGATTGGTTCGGTGATCCTGCCGGCCATGACCAAGCAGGGCTTCCCACCCAAGTTTGGCGCCGGCATCTTGACCACGTGAGCGCTGGTTGGCTTTCCGTGAAAGCGTCTGGGGTTTGCTGCTGATCGTGGTGGTTATGGGCGGCATCTACAGCGGTGTATTTACGCCTACCGAGGCTGCGGCCATGGCAGCGGTCTATGCCTTCGTAGTCGCCGTGTTTGTCTACAAAGACATGCCATTCAAGCGTATTCCCAAAGTACTGCTCGACTCGGCCAGCATGAGCGCCATGCTGCTGTACATCATCACCAACGCGGTGCTGTTCAGCTTCCTGATGACCAGTGAGAACATCCCCCAGGCCATGGCCGACTGGATGATCAACCAGGGCTTTGGTCCGATTGCCTTCCTGTTGGTGGTCAATATTCTGCTGTTGCTGGCGGGCAATGTGATGGAGCCCAGCTCGATCATTCTGATCCTGGCACCCATCCTGTTCCCCGTGGCGATGAAGCTGGGCATCAACCCCATCCACTTCGGTATTCTGATCGTGGTGAACATGGAGGTCGGCATGTGCCATCCGCCGGTGGGCCTGAATCTGTACGTGGCGTCGGGTATTACCAAGATGGGTATCAGCGAGTTGACCATGGCCGTCATGCCGTGGCTGCTCACTATGCTGGTATTTTTGGGTGTGGTCACCTACTGGCCGGGCCTGACCCTGTGGTTGCCGCGCCTGCTGGGCATGGCCACCTAGGAGCCTGATAGCCTTCTGAAGCAAAAGCCCCGGCATGCCGGGGCTTTTTCATTTGCTACACATATAGGAGCTACTGGCGCAGGTACTATCTGCGCTGGCATAGGTTTTTATATATAGGAGCATGCGCATGGCCAACATCCTCATCCTGGGCGCGTCGCGCGGCATTGGCCTGGAGTTTGCGCGCCAGTACGCCGAGGCGGGCGAGCGAGTCATCGCCACTGCCCGCGACGCGGCCGGCCTGGCCCGCCTCAAGGCCGTGGGGGCCGAGGCCTTGCGCCTGGACGTGGCCGACCCGACCAGCATCAGCGGCCTGGCGTGGCAGCTGGACGGCGAAAAAATCCATGTGGCCCTGTACGTGGCAGGCCTGTTTTCGAAAGGCGGTGCCACCACACCGCCGACCCAGCAGGACTTTGACCGCGTGATGCACACCAATGTGCTGGGCGCCATGCAGGCCATTCCCCAGGTTGCGCCCTTGGTGGAGGAAGCGGGCGGCGTGTTCGCCTGCATCACCAGCGGCATGGGCCAGATCAGCAGCGTGGCCTCCAGCGACGGCTGGACCTACCGCGTCAGCAAGGCTGCGCTGAACATGGCGGTGGCTGCCGCCCAGCACGACTACCCCCGCGCCACGCTATTGGCACTCTGCCCAGGCTGGGTGCAAACCGATATGGGCGGCCCCGGTGCCAGTCTGACGGTGGAGGCCAGCGTGTCTGCCATGCGCAGCACCCTGGCGGCGGTGACGCCGGCCGACCGTGGGCGCTATCTGCACCACGATGGGCGGCCCTACACCGGCTGGTGAACTGCGGCCGAAGGCCCTCAGCCCACGCTGTCGGCCGCTTGCAACTGGACCATGGCCTGGTTAACCGCGCCCAGACGCGCGTCCTGCGCGCGTGACGCATCGACGATGGACGCCATGATGTCGGAAGCCTGTTTGGCCGAGTGCTGGATCTCCTGCATCACGCGGCCAGACTCCTGTACCTTAGCGTTGCCGACGAAGACGCGCTCGGCCGAGGCGGATATCAGTCCCTTGATTTCGCGTGCGGCCTCGGCACTGCGCTGCGCCAGGCTGCGCACCTCGCCCGCCACAACGGCAAAGCCACGGCCTTGCTCACCGGCGCGGGCCGCTTCCACGGCGGCGTTCAACGCCAGCAGATTGGTCTGAAAGGCGATGCCGTCAATCAGGCCCACGATGTCGGCGATGCGCTTGGAATCGGCCTGGATGTGCTGCATGGTGGCCACCGCCTCTGCGGAGGCATCGGCACCGTTGTGCGCAATCGAGGCTACTTGCAAGGTATGGGAATGCGCACCGTCAGCCTGCGCCGCACTGTGCTTCACCAGCCGCTGCAGCTCCTGGAACGCGCCCTGGACCAGGCGCGTGGCCTCAAACCGGGCCGTGATGTCGGTGGCGTATTTGACGATCTTGAAAGGCCTGCCGACCTGGTCCAGCACGGGGCTGTAATTGGCTTCTATCCACACCACATTGCCCGCGCGGCCCACACGCTGAAACTGGCCCTGGTGGAACTGGCCGCTGCCCAGGTGCTGCCAGAAGGCCCGGTATTCCGGGCTTTGCCGCTCCTGCGCTGTGACAAACATGCTGTGGTGCTTGCCAACCAGTTCGTTCTCGCTGCGGTAGCCCATGGCTTCGATGAAATTACGGTTGGCACGCAGGATGCGGCCTTGCAGGTCAAATTCGATCACCGCCTGCGCCCTGCCCACGGCCGCCAGCTGGCTGTTGGCCTCGGCGTCCCGCAACACCTGCTCGGAAATATCCATGGCGTACTTCACCACCCGCACGACCTTGCCCGCGCCGTCCCGCACCGGGCTGTAATTGGCCTGCAGCCACACATCTTTGCCATCGCTGGCAATGCGCCGGCACCGGCCTACGAAGGCTTCGCCTCGTTGCAGCCGCGCCCAGAAGGCCGCGTACTCCGGCGCGTGCTGCTCTGCGGGATCGACAAATAGGCGGTGGTGCTGGCCCTGAATGGCTTCCAGCGAGTAACCCATGACCTGCAGAAATGGCGCGTTGGCGAAAACAATGGTGCCGTCCGGCTCAAATTCAATGACCGCTTGGTTGCGATACAGCGCCTGGAGTTGGCGTTGCGCGGAGACACGCTTGCCCGATAGGAAGGAAAAAAGTTTGGCCAGACGGTTCATGGTGAAAATGTGGTCGCATTGTGACTGCTTGGTATTTTCTATGGCAACCGCACCCGTATTCGTCATTTTTTACAAAAAACACCGGGGAAACCCTTGGTTTGTGAAGAATTTGTGCTGCCTGCAGCACTTTCGGTACAACGACAACGGCTGGCAAGGCTTGCCACCGCGCTCAGCGTAAGAACGTATTCAAAGACACTGGCCGCTCGGCTAAATCGGAAACTGCGTGGTGGACAGCACCTGCTTGAGCACCATGAACGAACGAATCTGCCGCACGCCCGGCAGGTGCAGCAGCTGTGTGGCGTGCAGGTTATTAAAGCTGTCGTTGTCGCGCGTGCGCAGCAGCATGAAGTAGTCAAACTCGCCGGTCACCACATGGCACTCCATGCAGCCCGATACCTTGGCTGCCGCCTTCTCGAACAGGGCGAATGACTCGGGCGTGGACCGGTCCAGCACCACACCGATCAGCACCAGCATGCTGGCGTCCAACGCCTTGGGGTTGAGCAGCGCGACGATGCCCGAAATAAAACCCAGTTGCTTGAGCCGCTCCACCCGCCGCAGACAGGCCGGCGGGCTCAGATTCACCTTGGCGGCCAGCGCCACATTGGTCATGGACGCGTCACGTTGCAGAGCGCGCAGTATGGCTTTGTCGGTGCGGTCTATGGCGTGGTCGGGGCCGTCGGTGGGCTCCGTCTTGGTTGTTACTTTTGTTGCGCACATATTGGCTTTCAAGACATAAAAATACCAACATATTAAAGAATCAATTTTTTAAAAACAAACAAAGAAGAATATTTGCAACCCTGTTAACCAAGGTGCTCCCTAGAATTTGGCTATGCGTTGCAAGGCAGCCGCGTTGCGCGCCCACCGTCTTTCACTTTGCGAGCCACCACCATGAACCTGCAGAAATTCCCGCGCCACGCCCTGACCTTTGGCCCCTCGCCCATCACCCCGCTGAAACGCCTGAGCGCGCACCTGGGTGGCAAGGTGGACCTGTACGCCAAGCGCGAAGATTGCAACAGCGGCCTGGCCTTTGGCGGCAACAAGACACGTAAGCTGGAATACCTGATCCCCGAGGCCATCGCGGGCGGCTACGACACCCTGGTGTCCATCGGCGGCATCCAGTCCAACCAGACGCGCCAAGTCGCCGCCGTGGCCGCCCACCTGGGCATGCAGTGCGTGCTGGTGCAAGAGAACTGGGTCAACTACTCAGACGCGGTGTACGACCGCGTGGGCAACATCGAGATGTCGCGCATCCTGGGTGCCGACGTGCGGCTGGACGCCGCCGGTTTCGACATCGGCATCCGCCCCAGCTGGGAGCAGGCCATGGAAGACGTGCGCAAGGCTGGCGGCAAGCCCTTCCCCATTCCTGCCGGCTGCTCCGAGCACCCGTACGGCGGCCTGGGCTTTGTGGGTTTTGCCGAAGAAGTGCGCCAGCAAGAAGCCGAACTCGGCTTCAAGTTCGACTACATCGTGGTCTGCTCGGTCACCGGCAGCACCCAGGCCGGCATGGTGGTGGGCTTTGCCGCTGATGGCCGGGCCGACAAAGTGATTGGTATCGACGCCTCGGCCAAACCGGTGCAAACCAAGGCCCAGGTGCTGCGCATCGCCCAGAACACAGCCAAATTGGTGGAGCTGGGCCGCGACATCACCGAGCAGGACGTGGTGCTCGACACCCGCTACGGCGGCCCCGAATACGGCCTGCCTAGCGAAGGCACGCTGGAGGCGATCCGCCTGTGCGCACGCCAGGAAGGCATGCTGACCGACCCGGTGTACGAGGGCAAATCCATGCAAGGCATGATAGACATGGTGCGCAACGGCGAATTCCCGGCAGGCTCCAAGGTACTGTACGCCCACCTCGGCGGCGTGCCCGCTTTGAACGCCTACAGCTTCCTGTTCCGCAACGGCTGAATCCGCAGGGCGCGCCCTGTGTGAATGCCATCCGCGTGCACGGACAGTCGCCGTGGGCAGGTGGATGGCATCGCTTCACCCTAGCTCCACGCAAGCACCTGACTTGCTACTGAAAAAATAGCTACCGGCGCAGACAGAATCTGCACAAAAGCCTGTTTTCTTTCATAAGTTTCTCGCTTTCAGCCGGACCGGCGCTGCTCGCGCCTAGCCGGCTGGGTGGCGCTCAAAGGCCACCCGGTACAATCCTCGCCCAGCCAAGGCCATTCGGAAACAGCACGCTGCTTGCCGCATGCATGCCCGGCTACCAGCGCTACGCGCAAGGTGTTTTCACCATGGGGCTGCGGCGAGTCTGCCCTGCCCTTGCCCCCTGGCCCATCGCTATGGGAATGGGCAGACGCCCCATACCGCCACATTGAGCCCCATTGCCGCTACCTCCTGGGTGCAAAGGAATCTTTTTTGCGCACGAACTTCAGCAGTTCCAAATTGGTTCGCCTGTTGGGTGACCCGGCCTCCATCGGCAAGGCGGGCGCCAGCGTGGACTCTGCCGAGCAGCTGAGCGTGTTGCTGGGCGTGTTCGACGCGGTGACACTACGCGGCGCGCTGCAGGCCATCCAGACCACGCGCGCGGCCGCCCAGCCCACTGGCAAGCCAGTCCAGGCGGGCCGCAGCGTAGGGGTCGCAGCACAGGTGCAGCAGGTACGCCAGGTCATGGTCCACGCCATCACCACCAAGCCGGTGGCAGTGGCCGATGCAGGTGCCAGCCGGCGGCGGGGCCGCAACCCCGAACCCTTGCCCCTGCCGGTGCCAGCCGCGCCCGAAGAAACGGTGGCCGACTACGCGGTATTTCGCCAGCGCCACCTGGACCTGCAGCGCCAGATGGATTTGATGCTGCCGCCCTTGCGCGTGAATGTGCGCGAGGCGATTGCCGCTGTGTCGCCCACCTTGCGGCAGCTGGCCGCGCTGGACGCCGTGTGGGAGCAAATGCTGGCAGTGCGCGAGCAGAAGTTGCTGGCCACCATCCCAACGCTGCTGAAGCACCGGTTTGAACAGCTGCGCACGACCCACCCGCAGCAAGACGAGCCCGCCCTGTGGCGCCAAGCCGGCGGATGGCTGGACCGATTTGACAAGGAACAGCAGGCCGTGATGTTGGCCGAGCTGGACCTGCGGCTGGAGCCCGTCATGGGCTTGGTAGAGGCATTCCAGCGGGAAACCGAGCTTGAGCGTGCGCCCACAGCGGCGCCGCACAGGGATATTGAAAAAGTTGAGAACGCAGTATGAATAGGTTTGTTTTCGCCACCATCTTCTCCATTGGTCTTCTGGCCGTGGCCTGGGTGGGCTATGGGTTTGTAGGCACCAGCGCGCTGGCGCTGGCCGTTACCGCAGTAATCGCTGGGGTGTACTTGCTGGGGGCGCTGGAGCTGCGACGCTTCCGGGCTGACACAGCATCGCTGGCCAGTGCGCTGGCCGACCTGGTGCAGCCGCCCGCGGATTTGCCCACCTGGCTGGAGCGTGTGCCAGCCCTGCTGCGCAACCCCGTACGCATGCGCGTCGAGGGCGAGCGCAGCGCCCTGCCCGGCCTGGCGTTGACGCCGTACCTGGTGGGCTTGCTGGTGATGCTGGGCATGCTGGGCACCTTCCTGGGCATGGTGGTCACCTTCAAGGGCGCGGTGTTTGCGCTAGAGGGCTCCACCGACATGCATGCCATTCGCTCCGCATTGGCGGCGCCCATCAAGGGCCTGGGCCTGTCGTTTGGCACCTCGGTGGCCGGGGTGGCGGCGTCGGCCGTCTTGGGGCTGCTATCGGCCATGGCCCGGCGCGAGCGGCTGGATGTGGTGCGCCTGCTGGATGCCCGCATTGCCACCAGCTTGCGGCCGTTTTCCATGGCGCAACAGCGCCACGACGCCTTCAAGGCCGTGCAACTGCAGGCCCACGCGCTGCCCGAGGTGGCAGAGCGCCTGCAGGCCCTGATGGACGGCATGGAGCGCCGCAGCCAGCAGTTGAGCGAACAGTTGCAAGGGCAGCAGGCGCAGTTCCACCGCGAGGTGTCGGGGGCGTATGGCGAATTGGCCAGCTCCGTCAGCGCATCGCTGCAGGCCAGTCTGGCCGCTGCGGCACGCGCGGCAGGCGAAAGCATCCAACCCGTTGTCCAGGCGGCGATGGCCGAGATGGCGCAAGAATCCACACGCCTACACCAGCGCGTCTTTGATGCCACGCAAAGCCAGCTGAATGGCCTGGCCCAGAGCTGGGACGCAGCCGCCGTGCGTACTACCGATGGCTGGGCCGCCGCGCAACAAAACCACGTGCGCAGCAGCGAGGCCCAGGCGGCCCGATTTGACGCGGCGCTACAAGGCTTTGCCGATACGTTTGAGCAACGCTCCAGCACGCTGCTGGCTTCGGTACAAGCTGCTGCAGCCCAATCACGAGACGCGCAAGCAGCCGCAGACCAGCTGCACCTGCACGGCTGGACGCAGGCATTGCAGTCCACCACCCACACGCTGCAGAGCGAATGGCGCGCCATGGGCGAACAGGCCCTGGCCCAGCAACAGGCCGTGTGCCAAACGCTGGAGAAGACCGCTGGCGCCATGGTGGAGCACACCCGCCAACGCGCCGAAACCACCCTGACGCAGGTGGCCGATTTGGTAGCGCGGTCTGAAGCCTTGTTGGCCGCCCACACCGCCGCAGAGGCCCGCTGGACACAGGACCAGAGCGCGCGCCTGGCGCAACTGGCCCAGCTCTCGCACACCGCGCTGCAAGGCTTTGCCGACACTTTCGAACAACGCTCCAGCACGCTGCTGGCTTCGGTGCAAGCTGCCGCAACCCAGTCCCGCGAGGACCAAGCTACGGCCGACCAGCTGCACCTACAAAGCTGGACGCAGGCATTGCAGTCCACCACCCACACGCTGCAGGGCGAATGGCGCGCCATGGGCGAGCAGGCCCTGGCCCAACAACAGGCGGTCTGCCAAACGCTGGAGAAGACCGCAGGCGACATGGTGGCACACACCAGCCAACGCGCCGAAACAACCCTGGCACAGGTGGCAAATCTGGTGGGCCGTTCTGAAACCTTGCTGGCCAGCCATACCGAAGCAGAAGGCCGCTGGGCCCAGCAGCAGGGCGAGCGCCTGGACCAATTGGCCAGCCTTTGGCGCACCGAGCTGGCAACCCTGCGTGCCGAAGAATCCACCCGTGGCCAGGCCGCAGTGGACCGACTGGCGGAATTGCAGACCGCCGTGGTAACCCATTTGGCCACCTTGGGCACGGCCCTGGAAGAGCCCATGGCCCGACTGATGGCCACGGCGGCCGAGGCGCCCCAAGCCGCAGCGGAAGTAATTGCCCAGCTGCGCCAGCAAATGGCCGGGTTCAGCGAGCGCGACAACCAGGCTTTTGCAGAACGTACCCAACTGGTGGCGCAACTCGACGCACTGCTGCAAACGCTGAACCAGGCGGCCGGCGATCAGCGCACCGCCATCGAGTCGCTGGTGGCATCCGCTGCCAGCGTGCTGGACGCTGCAGGCGGCCAGTTTGCCCAAGCGGTGGAGGCGCACACCAGCCAGACCGCGCAGGTGGCGGCGCAGGTCACTGGCAGTGCTGTGGAGTTGGCCAGCCTGGGCGAAGCCTTTGGCCACGGCGTGCAGCTATTCAGCGCATCGAATGAAAAACTGGCGGACAGCCTGCAGCGCGTGGAGGGTGCCATCCAGCAGTCGGCAACGCGCAGCGACGAACAACTGGCCTACTACGTGGTCCAGGCGCGCGAGGTGATTGACCTCAGCATCGCCGCGCAGCAAACCGTGGTGGAAGACATGCGCCGCCTGCGCAGCGCGGAAGGGGTTACGGGATGACCGACGCGGAAGACTGGGATGACGGCGTGGAGCAGACCGCGCCCGTCTGGGCGGTGTTCGGCGACCTGATGTCGGGCTTGCTGGGCGCCTTTGTGCTGGTGCTGGTCGGCGTGCTGGTGGTGCAGATGGACCTGGTCACCAATCTGCAGGCCGAAGTAGCCAAGCGCCAGAGCGAAGAGCAGCGCCGCATGGCCTTGGAAAAGGCCCTGGCCGTGCCCTTGGCCACAGGCCGCGTGACCTTGAACAACGGCCGTATCGGCATCAGCGGCAGCGTGCTGTTCCCGGTGAACTCCGACCAGTTGCGCCCCGAAGGGCGGCAATTGCTGAAAAGCCTGGTGCCACCGCTGCAGGTCTACCTGGGCGCACGGGACGACATGCTGATGGTCAGCGGATTTACCGACAACCAGCCCATCATCGACCGTAACCAGCATTTCACCGACAACCTGGAGCTGTCAGCCCAGCGCGCGCTCACGGTGTCGCGCGCACTGATCGAATCCGGCATGCCCTCGTCGCGGGTGTTTGCAGCCGCGTTTGGTGCCGAGCAGCCCGTGGCGTCAAACGACGACGACAAAGGCCGTGCGCAGAACCGCCGGGTGGAAATGGCGCCTGTACCCCGCTCGACAGCCGAGAAACCGCCGGCACCATGATGCAGACAGAGGCTTTCGATGCAGCGGCTGCGCTGGAGTCTTTGCGCAACGCAGGCGCGCAGCACTGGGACCCCTTGCGCTTTCGCTACCTGGAAGCCCTGCAACAACGCTCGGAAGCTGCACCCGAGCCCGCGCGGCGCATCGTGGAGAGCAAGCTGCAAACCGCGCTGGCAGCCTATGCCGAACGTGGCGAACGTAGGCCCCGGGCAAGTCATTCCGAATCCCCTCCCCCGCCCACCTCTGCGCTGGCTGCACTGAACGCCTATATCCGCACAGCCACGCAGCCAGATGGAGAGATAAGCGAGTCGCCCCGTGGCTGGGGCGGCAGGCCTGAGCTAAAGAGTGTGCAAGGTTTCCGGGAAGTCTGGTCCAAGTTTGCCGTTGTGGACCAGGTGGAGCAATCCCTTAAGCGAGGCCCGGAAAACGCGGGGCCGCTGAATTCCCACATGCTGGTGCTGCGCTCCCTGGCAACCATGCGTGAGCTGTCGCCCGAGTACCTGCGCAGATTTTTGTCGCATGCCGAAACCCTGCTGTGGCTGGACCAAGAAAGCCAACGCCTTAGCGCTCCGCAGGCGCGGCCGGCTCGCACCAGCAAGCGAAAGAAATAAAGACCGTACGGGTCTGGTGTTACACAGCTTCCATGTGCGGCGCAGCGGCTTCTCCTTATAATGGCTGGATTCCGAGGAGCGCTGCAACCCCCGGCCTGGCCACCCCAGGCCCCGGTGTGAGGCTCGGAATCCATCCATTTAGTGATAACCGCGCTCACCCACTGCCTGCTAGGCTGAAATTCGGGTGAGTCCCGGTTCACCGTCTGCGCAGTGGCCCTACCAACATGTACCAACCTGTTTTGGAGCCCACCATGAACGCAGTTCTCAAACCCATTTTGACCGCCGACCAAGCCATTGCCGACCTGAGCCTGGCCGCCTGGGGCCAGCGCGAAATCCGCATTGCCGAAACAGAAATGCCCGGCCTGATGGCCATCCGCGAAGAATTCGCAGCCGCGCAACCTTTGAAGGGCGCTCGCATCACCGGTTCCTTGCACATGACGATCCAGACCGCCGTGCTGATCGAAACCCTGCAGGCCCTGGGCGCCACTGTGCGCTGGGCTTCGTGCAACATCTTCTCGACCCAAGACCATGCCGCCGCTGCGATTGCCGCTGCCGGCACGCCGGTGTTCGCCATCAAGGGCGAGACGCTGAAAGACTACTGGGATTACACCCACAGCATCTTTGACTTCGGCGCCAAGGGCACGCCCGGCGAAGGCCCGAACATGATCCTGGACGACGGCGGTGACGCCACGCTGCTGATGCACCTGGGCCAACGCGCCGAGAAGGACATCAGCGTGGTAGCCAACCCTACTAGCGAAGAAGAAACCCTGCTGTTCGCCGCCATCAAGGCCAAGCTGGCTGTGGACCCCACCTGGTACACCCGCAAGTCGGCTGAGATCATCGGCGTGACCGAAGAAACCACCACCGGCGTGCACCGCCTGAATGAGATGAGCGCCAAGGGCACGCTGCTGTTCCGCGCCATCAACGTGAATGACTCGGTGACCAAGAGCAAGTTCGACAACCTGTACGGCTGCCGCGAATCTCTGGTGGACGGCATCAAGCGCGCCACCGACGTGATGATTGCCGGCAAGGTGGCAGTGGTCGCCGGCTACGGCGACGTGGGCAAGGGCTCGGCCCAGGCACTGCGCGCACTGTCGGCCCAAGTCTGGGTGACCGAGATCGACCCGATCAACGCGCTGCAAGCCGCGATGGAAGGCTATCGCGTTGTGACCATGGACTATGCCTGCGAACACGCAGACATCTTCGTCACCACCACCGGCAACAAAAGCGTCATCACCCACGCCCACATGCTGAAGATGAAGGACCAGGCCATCGTCTGCAACATTGGCCACTTCGACAACGAAATTGAAGTTGCGGCGATCGAGCAATACGAATGGGAAGAAATCAAGCCCCAGGTGGACCACATCACGTTCCCAGACGGCAAGAAGATCATCCTGCTGGCCAAGGGCCGCCTGGTGAATCTGGGCTGCGGCACAGGCCACCCCAGCTTCGTGATGTCGGCCAGCTTTGCCAACCAGACCATCGCCCAGATCGAGCTGTTCACCAAGAAGGACGCGTACGAAAACGGCAAGGTCTACGTGCTGCCCAAGCACCTGGACGAGAAGGTCGCCCGCCTGCACCTGAAGAAGGTCGGCGCGATGTTGACCGAGCTGACCGACGAGCAAGCTGCCTACATCGGCGTTAGCAAGAACGGCCCCTACAAAGCCGAAACCTACCGCTACTAAGCAAACTACAGCCGTTCGGGCTGAGCCTGTCGAAGCCGCCCTGTTGTACAAGGCCCTTCGACCAGCTCAGGACGAACGGGCTTTGCGGGCGCTCTGCGTCCGCATTTCCCCCTCACATCCGGAGCCCCATGCGCGCTGACCAATTACTCGTAGAACGCGGCATGGCCGCATCCCGCTCGCAGGCCGTGCGCCTGATCGCCGGAGGCATGCGCTGGTTCGACGGCATCAAATGGCGTGATGTCGCCAAGAACAAGGACGACATCCCAGAAGACGCCCAGCTGGAACTGCTGGACGCGGCTGAGGCACGCTATGTCTCGCGCGGCGGGCTCAAACTTGAAGCCGCGCTGAAACATGTCGGCCTGGACGCCAACGGCCTGAAAGTGCTCGACGTGGGCCAATCCACTGGCGGGTTTACCGACTGCCTGCTGCAAGCCGGCGCGCTTCAGGTGACTGGCGTGGACGTAGGCCATGGCCAGCTGCATCCCAAGCTTCGCGTCGATACGCGGGTGCTGTGCGTGGAGGGCTTGAACGCCCGTTCACTCACGCCCGAGTCGCTGCAGGAAGCCTGCGAAATGGTTTTGTCCGAGCACTGGGAACCACCGGCGGTGGACGACCCGGAGCCCGAGGCCCCGTACAGCTGGATGCGTGGTGGTGGCGAAGTCACCGACTACGACGATAGCGATGACGCCGACGATGCCGAGGTCGAAGCGCATATTGCCCAGGCAACTGGCAAAGTGAACGCGCGGCCTCTAGACGCCGAACCCGCCGCCGATGCGGCACCAGTGCGGCACAAGCGCAAAGCCGGCCTGGACGGGCTGGATACCGAACCCGAGTTCGACCTGGTCACGGGCGACGTGTCCTTTATTTCGCTGACGCTGATACTGCCAGCCATCGTGCCACTGCTCCAGCCCGACAGCCATTTGCTGATGCTGGTCAAGCCGCAGTTCGAGCTGCAGCCCGGCCAGGTCGGCAAGGGCGGCATCGTGCGCGACGAGTCCATGTACGCCGTGGTGGAAGCGCGCCTGCGCGAATGCTGCGCCGAACTCGACCTGGACGTGCTGGACTGGTTTGACAGTGCTGTCGCCGGTGGCGATGGCAACCGCGAATTCTTCATTTTTGCAAAGAGAGCCCCATGAGCCTCGCATCCAATTTCCCTATCAGTCTCGAATTCTTCCCACCCAAGACGGACGAAGGCTCGGCCAAGCTGCGCACCGTGCGCCAGGCGCTATACGCCTTGAAGCCCGAGTTTTGCTCGGTCACCTTCGGCGCTGGCGGCTCGACCCAGGAGGGCACGTTTGCCACCGTGGCCGAGATCCTGGCCGAAGGCGTGCCGGCGGCCAGCCATTTCTCCTGCGTGGGCGCGACCAAGGCCACCGTACGGGCCCAGTTGGCCACGCTGCAAGCCATGGGCGTAAAACGTCTGGTGGCCTTGCGCGGCGACCTGCCCAGCGGCTATGGTGCGGGCGGTGAGTTCCAGTACGCCAGCGACCTGGTGGCCTTCATCCGCGCCGAGACCGGCAACGCCTTCCAGATCGAGGTGGCCTGCTACCCCGAAATCCACCCGCAAGCCAAGTCGGCCGACGCCGACTTGAACGCCTTCGCCATCAAGGTGCATGCGGGCGCCAACTCGGCCATGACGCAGTATTTCTACAACGCCGACGCCTACTTCCGCCTGGTGGAAGACGCGCGCAAGCTGGGCGTGACGGTGCCAGTGGTGCCCGGCATCATGCCGATTTCCAGCTCCAACCAGCTGATGCGCTTCAGCGACGCCTGTGGCGCGGAAATCCCGCGTTGGATTCGCCTGCGCCTGCAGGGATTTGGCGACGATACCGCCAGCATCAAGTCTTTCGGCCTGGATGTGGTGACCGAGCTGTGCGACAAGTTGGTGGCCGGTGGCGCCCCCAGCCTGCACTTCTACACCATGAACCAGAGTACGGCCACGCTGGAGATCTGCAAGCGCCTGGGCCGTTTGGGAAGCCTGGCGGCCTGATCAATCGGGTAAAAAGCGCTGCCGAAAGGCATCGCAAAACTGCGCGCTGCCGGTCAGCGACAGGGTCACCGTGCAACGCGGTGGCCCGGCAGGCGCCAGCCGGGCGCTGAACTGGCGGGTCTGCTCGTCGTAGTCCAGCACTTCGGAAGCGGCCCACTCCTGCTGGCCCTGCACATGGAAATCCCACTCGCCGCCCTCGTCCAGCGGGGCGCGCAAGCCGGGGAAGGCCGCAAAAGCCCAGTCCAGCACCTGCGCCATCTCCTGGCGCACAGCAGCCACCTGCGCCGGCTGGGTGGAGGCCATGGCCTCAAAGCTGCCGTAGCCTTGCTCGTCTTCGCTGTAATCGAAATCCAGGTAGTTCAGCATGTTCAGCTCCAGCGCAGCGGGCTTCAGTCTTCTGCGTCGTCGCTGTCGTCCTGGCGCGGGGCTTTGGCAGTGCGCACACCGGGTTTGGCCACCAACTCAAGGTAGAACGAGGTGCCACCGCGCGCGACCAGGGCGTCGATCAGCTTGGTGATGGCGGCGTAGTGCGCGACTTCGGCCGCGTCTTTGCTGTCGCCGAACTTGCAATCCCAGTCCCAGTAGTCCACGCCCTCAGGCAGGGCCACGCGCAACTGGCGCTGCATGTATTTGCGGATTTCGTGTTTGGTGGCTTCGAGCACGCGGTCAGGGTGCTTGCCTTCGATGTTCAGTTGGAACGTTTTCTTCACAGATTGCCTTTGGGGTAGGCCGACGCGGAGGCGTGCGGCAGGCGCTCGATTATGGGGCTTTGCGCTGGAGCACCAACGGCGGCTATCGGAGAACCGATTCGACAGGACGCCGCAAAGACATCGGCATGGTGGGGCCCCGCCCGAAGCGCACCACGAGATCGGGCCGAGGCCCGTTTGGACTGAGTCCGAGCCAGGCTGCGAACTGCTGCCGGATGGCCGCCACCTCGACAGGCTGGTTCAGCAGCGCATTACGGATGCCGAGCGCGGTAGCCTGCAGGGCAAAGCGCTCGTAGCAGCGCCCCGCTTCGACCCAATGGGGCTTGTCGTTGACCTCGGAGATGAAGACGGCGATGCCGGCCGCATTGCGTATTTGCCGTGTGTAGCGCTCGTTCTCAGACTTCGGCGTAAAGAACAGGTCCATCATCGGGCGGCCCAACCAGCGCGGCATGCTGGGGTTGCCCGATAGGGCGGCAGACAGGCCGTCCCCTGTGCGGATGGCTTCGTCCGCGCCGAAGCGGAGCCAATCTTTCAGCTCGCGCATAAACGCCGGGTCTTGCATTTGTGCGGTGTTGCCGACCCGCACGTAGTCGGCCACCTGCTCTATCGCCGGACGCCCGGTCAATAGCCGCACATGCACGCCGTTGCCGGTGCCCGCCTGTTCCAGCAGGCGCAGCTCGTCCGTTGCCAGAGCCTGGCCGTCGTAATCACCCCGCGTGCATTGGCGTTCAGAGATTGCCTGGAACAAAGGCGAGGCGATGGGCTTGCGGGCATCCAGCTGAACGGCAATGGCCCCCGCTCCCTGCACCGCGAATTCGGCTTCGGCATGCAGGCCCAGGGCCCGTGCGGCTTGCACCAGGTTTTCGGTGGCGCAGCCTAGCGAGACAAAGAGATGGTGGTCGTCCGGATCCACGGCGGGGCAGCGCCGCGACAGGTCCGGCCTGATCTGTATGGACTTCTCTTGCAAATGGAATTGCCAGCACTGGGTGTTGTGGCTGGATGGCGCCAAGGTGGCGTAACGCACCAGCTCATGCAAACGGGCGGCCGCCTCCAGGCTGCTGGCAACACCAGGCTGCCGTTGGCTACGTGCGATCTGCTGCGCCCTGTCCGACGCAGAGCATGCGCCCAAGGTCGTCGCGGTAGCCGCTGTGGCCAAAACCACCTGTCTGCGTAAAACCATGCTGGAGCCCTCAGAGCGAAGTTCATAACGAACAGCACTGAGCATGGGCGCACACCGCAAGTCTTTCTTTGCGCTGCGACAAAGAAAGGCGCTTTCCCCGCTACCTGGAGACCCGTGGGGCTTGGCATTTGCTATTTATTTGATAGCTAATAGCGCAGTTTTTATCTGCGCCAGAGCCGTATTTTCTATAAATTCAGGGACCCAGCGGCAGAAAGATGTCTGTCAGCAGGTCGGCCGGCGCGGTGTCGCGCGGGTTGTTCAGGTACTCCTCGAACACTGGCGCATCGGCGGTGCGGTAGCCGGACTCGACCAGCCAGCGGCCGTAGAGCCAATGGTAGGCGGCGCGCATGGTGGCGTAGGGGCCGCGGTGGCGCAGCACGGCGCAGGTACAGCCGCCCAACTCAAAGCTTTGCAGCGGCGCTTGCACGTTAGCGCCAGGCGGCAGTGACAAGCCGGCACGGGAGCGCAGCTGCGCTTCCGGCACAGCGAAAGGATCATCCTCGTACACCGCCAGCCAGCGCGTATCGGGCTGCACAAGGCCTTGCGCCGCCATGCGGGTATAGGCGGTTTGGAAGGCCTTGCCGACCAACATGTACGAGCCCTTGTGCACGACGCCCGCCAGCGTGACGCGTGCCACGGAGCGTACTTGCACACGGTAGCCCGCAGCCTCAGGCTGGGCCTGCGGGCCCTGGAACAGGGTGTGGCCGCCCTGGGCACGGTACTGCGCCGGGCCCATACCGTAGGCGCTGCGAAAGGCACGGGTGAAGGACTGCGCATTCGGGTAACCGCACTTGGGCGCGATCTGCGCCACCGCCAATACCGTATTCGCCAGATAGCCCGTAGCGCGGTGCAGGCGCAGCCGCCGCACCGTGTCGGCTACGCTTTCACCGTGCAGCGCCTGGTACACCCGGTGCCAGTGGAAGGGCGACAGGTGGGCGACCTCGGCCAGGGTCTGCAGGTCCAGCGGGTCGGCCAGATGGTCGTGGATATAGGCCGTGACCCGGCCCAGCCGCTCCTGGTAGTCGGTCCAGCCGTGCGGGCGGTTCATGCGGGCACGGGCTCCGGGGCGATGCCGACCAGGATGTCGATGTCGCCATTTGCGCTGTAGCGCTCGTACTCGGCGATGAAAGTCTTGGGCAGCTCGGTGTGCCCCCAGATCTCTTGCCATGTGGCCCCCACAAGGTCAAAGCGCCCCCGCGCCACCGGGAACACAGCGCGCTGGGACGCCGGAATCACCGCACGGACCAGGCCCTGGGGCAGCGGCGTATCCGGTGCCACCGCCGCACCAATCACCAGCGAATAGCTGCCCTGGTTGTTGCGCCCCGCATTCTGGAAGTGGGTGTAGACCGCATACACCTCGTCCGACAGCTTGCCCGGAATGCGCGCCAGCACCTGGCTGTCAGCAAAGCGCTGCCAATGCGGCGGAATGGTATCGAAGGCCTCGGCATTGCTGGTGCGCAGCTCGATGCCGAATACGTGGATGGCCTGGTCCTGGTGAACGGTGTGCATACGGGGCTCCTTGCAGTGATGAAGTGATGAGGTGGGCAATCTAGCGCTGCGCAACGGACAATTCTTGCGGACTTGCTATGCGGGCCTGCCGCCTGTGCCGGCCAGCGTGCTGAGCATCTGCTCGTACATCGCATCGACTGCCGCCGAGCGCAGCGACACCTTGCTGCGCAGCGCGGCCACATCCATGGCACGCAGCGCGGGCAGCTGGAATTCTGCCGGCAGGTTCTGCAGGATTTGCAGATGCGGCGGCACACTGCAGCGGGTGAACACGGCCACCGCCAGGCCGCTTTCCACCGCCGCCAGCTGGCCGGCCAAACTGGAGCTGTGGTACACGACGCGGTAGGCGCGCCGCCGGGCCGCCAGGCTTGAGAGCGCGGCCATTCTGGCCATGCTGCCCTCTTCGTACACGGCGATGGGCAGGGGCGCTCTGCGCCAGGCCTCGTACTGCGGCGCACCGACCCAGACCAGCGGCTCCTGGAACAGCAAATGCCCACGGCTGGGCTTGTCGCGCGACACCAGGGCCAGGTCCAGCTCGCCCCGGCTTATCTTGGGTATGAGGGCGGTGGACTGCTCGCAGGTCAGCTCGATCTCCACGCCCTTGTAGCGCTGCGCAAAACTGCTCAGCACCGGCGTCAGGTAGCGGGAGGCGTAGTCATCCGGCACGCCCAGCCGCACCCGCCCTGCCAGTTGCGGCCCGAACAAGGCGTCGTGGGCTTGCGACTGCAGATCAAGCATGCGCCGGGCGTAGGCCAGCAGCTCCGTGCCTGCAAGGGTGAGCTCCAGGTGCCGCGGGCCGCGCAGCAACACGCTTTGGCCCAGCGCCGCCTCCAGCTTCTTGAGCTGCATGCTGACGGCCGACTGCGAGCGGTGCAGCAAGGGGGCGGCCGCCGACAGCGAACCCGCATCCACCACCGCCGCCAGGGCACGCAGCCAGTCAATCTGAAAGTCGGGGTATTTCATTTCAGCAGTCGTTCGAAAAACGCATAGTAGCCGTTTGAACTATGCGCTTTACGCGATTTCCCAAACCATGGAGGATCACCGCCATGCACAACACAAGCCACACACTCCTTTCCTCGCAGGCCGGTCCGAAGACGCAGCAAGAACGCTCAGGCCAGTGGCTGCTGGTCCTTGGCGGCATGCTGCTCGGCACGGTAGGCGTATTTGTCGAAGAGGCAGAACAGCATGCACTGGTGACGGTGTGGTTCCGCTGCGCATTCGGGGCCCTGGCCCTGCTGGCGTGGGGGCTGGCCAGCGGGCGAACGGCAGAGCTGCGGCTGCACGGCAGAAGCTGGCGGGTGGCCTGCGCCACGGGCTGCCTGATGGTTCTGAACTGGGCCCTGTTTTTCGCGGCGATTCCGCGCATCTCCATCGCCGTGGCGACCATCGTGTTTCACATCCAGCCGATCTGGGTCATCTTGTTCGGCGCGCTGTTTCTGCGCGAACGCGTGTCTGCCCTGCAGTGGCTGGCCACCCTGGTGGCCTTGGGCGGCCTGGTGCTAAGCAGCGGCTGGGTCGGCATGTCGCGGGCGGATGCATCGACCAGCGACTACTTGCTGGGCTTGCTGCTGTGCCTGGGCGGCTCGTTGAGCTACGCCGCCGTGACGATCCTGGCCAAGACGGAGACCGTAATCACCCCCTACGCGCTGGCCTGCTGGCAGTGCGTGGTCGGCGTTGCCGTATTGGCCTGGGCCCCCGGCGTATTCGGCTGGCCCGCTCAGCCTGCGGCCTGGGCATGGCTTGCCGGCCTGGGCGTGCTGCACACCGGGCTGGCCTATGTGGTTCTTTTTACCGGTATGGCCCGACTGGCCCTGGGGAACATCGCGGTGCTGCAGTTCGTCTACCCCCTGACCGCCATTCTGGTGGACTGGTGCGTCTACGGCCGGACCCTGGATTCCGTGCAAACCATGGGCGTTGCACTGATGGCGGGGGCGCTGTGGACGGTACGCAAACCCACCCCGGCCTAGCCTGAATTACTACATTATTCATAGCTACTTGCGCTGGTATTACCTGCGCCAGAGCCATATTTCATCAAAATTCAAGATCGGGCTACAGCAGCTCCTGCATTCACAGCAACTCAACCGCCATGGCCACCGCCTCGCCTCCGCCTATGCACAGGGTGGCAACACCTCGGCGCAGGCCATGCTGGCGCAGCACGTACAGCAGCGTGACCAGGATGCGTGCGCCGCTGGCGCCAATCGGGTGGCCCAGCGCGCAGGCGCCGCCGTGCAGGTTGACGCGGCTGTGCTCCATACCCAGCTCGGCCATCAACGCCATGGGCACCACGGCAAAGGCTTCGTTCACCTCCCACAGGTCCACATCCGCCACGCGCCAGCCGATCTTGTCCAGCAGCTTTTGCACCGCCCCCACCGGGGCCGTGCTGAACCAGGCTGGCGCTTGTGCATGGCTGGCGTGGCCGACGATACGCGCCAGCGGCTGACCTGGCCACTGCGCGGCAGTGGATGCACGGGCCAACACCAGGGCGGCGGCGCCGTCGCTGATGGAGCTGCTGCTGGCGGCGGTGATGCTGCCGTCGACCTTGAACGCGGGCTTCAGCGTGGGAATCTTGTCCAGGCGGATGCGGCCTGGCGCCTCGTCCACCTGGACCTCCACACCACGCACGGCCACCGGCGTGATCTCGTCCGCAAACGCACCGGACGCAATCGCGGCCTGGGCGCGCTGCACGCTGGTGGTGGCAAACGCGTCCTGCGCCGCGCGGCTGAAGCCGTAGTGGGCCGCGCAGTCCTCGCCAAAGCTGCCCATGGAGCGACCCGGTTCGTAGGCATCCTCCAGCCCGTCGAGAAGCATGTGGTCCAACACCCGGCCGTGGCCTATGCGGATGCCGCTGCGCCCCTGGGGCAGCAGATGCGGCGCGTTGCTCATGCTTTCCATGCCACCGGCCACCACCAGGTCCACGCTGCGCGCACGCAGCATGTCGTGCGCCAGCATGGCCGCGAACAGGCCGGAGCCGCACATCTTGGACAAGGTGACTGCGCCCGCGCTTTGCGGCAGCCCGCCCTTGAAGCCCGCCTGCCGCGCCGGCGCCTGGCCCTGTCCGGCCATCAGGCAGTTGCCAAACACCACCTGGTCCACACGCGCCGGGTCCACGCCAGCCCGTGCCACTGCCGCCTGGATGGCGGCCCCGCCCAGGTCATGCGCTGCCAGCGGCGCCAGGCTGCCCTGGAATGCACCCATGGGCGTGCGAGCCGCGCCAAGAATGACGATGGGGTCGATTGCGGTGAGGGTCATGGCGGTGCTCCTTTGGGGCCACTGTACGCCTGTCTCCATCAGCATGGAATACTATGATTTTCATAGCTTTCAGCGCAGGTGGAATCTGCGCTAAAGGCTGATTTGATGCCGATATCTAATGCGGCACACCCGTCACAGTGTTGGGCAAAGGCGCGCGCACCGCACGCCTAAAGATCGACGGCGACACGCCGGTGTGCTCCTTGAAGAAGCGCGAGAAGTTACCCGGGGCTGAGAAGCCCAAGTCCAGCGCCACATCGGTCAGTGGCAGGCCTTCGCTGACGCGGCGCATCGCCTCCTCGACCCGCACCGCGCTCCAGAACACCTGGGGCGTGGCATTGAGTTGGTCGCGGAACAGCGCGAAGAAGTGCGCCCGCGACAGGCCCACCTTGGCGGCGATATCGTCTACCGTGGTCTTCTCGGACACGTGCTCGCGCATGTGGCCAATGGCTTTGCGCAGCCGGTGGTCCAGTGTCTGGCCGACGGCCGGAGCCGCTGGCAGGTCGATCTGCTCGGTCGAGGCCTGGATGGCGGCCTCCAGCAATTGCCCCACCTCTTCGTCCACCGCATTACGCGGGGTGTCCAGCGCCAATATCAAATCCAGCACCCGCCAGCAGGCCTGGCGCAGCGCCGGATGGATGGGGATGCGCGGCGAAGGAAAGCGGAAGTTGCGCCCCAGCGCCTGGCTGCGCGCGTCCAGCCAGGGCTTGGACAGCATGAAGGCCAGGAACAGGCAGGGGCCGCTGTCGTCCAGCAGCTCCATGTCGTGCGACTCAAACGCGTTGGCTCCCAGGGCGATGTTCTCGCCGTAGTCCACCACCGTGGCACCCACCTGGGCACGGGCGCGGGCACCGCCGAGCCAGAAAGCAATCTGCGTTTCGGAGTGCGCGTGCGCCACCAGGTTCGCGCGCAGCTCCAGCACGATGGCCGTGCCAAATGCGCCTGTGTGGAGTGCGTACGCCTCGGCCATCGGGGGTTCCTTATCTTTGTTTACGGCCGCCATTGTGTGTCTGGCCCCCACCGCAAAAACACGCCGCTAGGGAATGTACTTAGCACGCCATCAGACGATTTGATACGCCGCCAGACACCGCGATAAGCCGGTTGGACGGCCTCTGCCTACAGTGGCATGGCGTACCCGATCCACCCCTTCTCCTCTGGAAAAACACCTATGAAAATCGCCACCTACCTTGTGCAGGGCCAGCGCCATGTCGGCCTTATGTCCGCCGACGACAGCAGCGTCACCGCTCTGAACCTGACACCGGCAGAAGCCTTGAAAGGCGCCCTGGCCGTCATCGAAATCCTGGCCGCTGGCGGCAAGATGCCGGCCACCACCGGCAGCCCCATCGCCCTGGCCGACGTGGCGCTGGACGCACCCATCCCCCTGCCCCGGCGCAACCTCTGGTGCGTAGGCCGCAACTACCACGCACACGCCAAGGAGCTGGCTGCGTCGGTCTTCAAGGACAACAGCGCCAACACCGAAGAGTGGCCCATCGTCTTCACCAAGGTGCCTGAATGCGTGGTCGGCCCGCACGACGCGGTACGCGTGCCGGTGGAAGTGACCACGGCGGTGGACTACGAGGCCGAGCTGGCCGTGGTGATCGGCAAGGGCGGCAAGAACATACCCCGCGCCACCGCCATGGAGCATGTGTTTGGCTACACCATCGTCAACGACGTGTCGGCCCGCGACGTGCAGGTGCGGCACCAGCAGTGGGACATGGGCAAGTCGTTCGACACCTTCTGCCCCATGGGCCCGTGGGTCGTGACCGCCGACGTGCTGGACGGCCGCCAGACCCGCGTGCGCTGCTGGGTCAACGGAGAGTTGCGCCAGGACGGCCCCACGCAGAACATGATTTTCGACATCCCCACGCTGATCGAAACCATCTCGCGCGGCATCACCCTCTACCCCGGCGACGTGATCGCCACCGGCACCCCGGCGGGCGTGGGCATGGGCATGCAGCCGCCGCGCTACCTGGCGGCGGGCGACGTGGTGCGCATCGAAGTCGATGGCATCGGTGCCATCGAAAACCGCTTCGTCTGAGGTCAGTATGGCAAGCCAACTGATCCACGGCCTGGCCGTTGAAATCGAAGGCAGCGGCCCGCCGCTGCTGTGCATCCACGGCCTGGGCGGCTCGTCGAATGTGTGGACCCCGCTGCTGGGCGCGCTGGGCGGCTTCCGCGTGGTGCGGCCCGACCTGCCGGGCAGCGCCCGCTCGGCCCTGCCGCCGGGCGCCCTGTCCATCCAGGGCTATGTGGATGCGCTCATAGGCTTGCTGGACGCGCTGGAGATTCCGGCAGCCCATATTGCCGCGCATTCGCTGGGCACGGTGGTGGCGCAGCACCTGGCGGTGCAGCACCCGGGCCGCGTGTTGTCGCTGGCGCTGTTCGGCCCGCTGGTGGCCCCGCCCGAGGCCGGGCGCCCCGGCATCCACGCCCGCGCCCAGCTGGCCCGCACCGGCTTGACCGGCATGCAGGAGATTGCCGATGCCATCGCCAAGGGCGCCACCGGTGCAGAGACCAAGGCCCAGCAGCCCGCCGTGCTGGCCCTGGTGCGCGAGATCGTGATGCGCCAAAGCTCTGAAGGCTACGCCCAGAGCTGCGAAGCCCTGGCCCGGGCCGAGTCCGCCGCCATCGAGCAGATCCGCGTGCCCACGCTGCTGGTCACCGGCGACCAGGACGGTGTGGCCCCTGCGGCGCATGTGGCGCTGATGGCAGCGCGCATTCCGGGCAGCCAAACGCAGGTGTTCGAGGCCTGTGGCCACTGGACCCCGTTCGAGCAAGCGGCGCGCTGCATGCAGGCGCTACAGACTTTTTACGCAAGCCTTTGATTCAGAAAAAACAGGAGACCACCATGACCCGTACCGCATTCACCAATGTCCGCATCTTCGACGGCAGCGGCGCCGACACCTACCTGGGCGACGTGCTCGTGGAGGGCAAGCGCATCGTGCAGGTGACCCGCCTGCCCGAACGCGTCAGCACCGATGACGCCCGCGTCATCGAGGGCCGAGGCCGCTTTCTGATGCCCGGCATGACCGAGGCACACACGCATTTCTCGTGGAACGACCAGCCCTCGCTGGCGGCCATCCAGTTCATGCCGCCCGAGGAGCACATGCTGTGGTGCGTGCGGGTGGCCAAGCGCTACCTGGACATGGGCTGGACCTCGGCGATCGGTGCCGCAGCCGCCAAGCCCCGGCTCGACGTGGTGCTTCGCAACGCCATCGACGCGGGCGAGTTCCCCGGCCCGCGCTACCTGGCGGGCAGCCAGGAGATCACCACCATCGGCGCACTGGGCGACAACACGCTGCCGCACATGAAGTTTGAAGAACTCAGCTTCGGCAGCGTCTGCAGCGGGCCAGAAGAAATTCGCCGCTCGGCGCGCACCTTTATCAAGTACGGCGTGGACCATTTGAAGATCAACCTGTCGGGCGAATACATCGCCGGGCTGCCCGCCGAGATGTCGCCGTTTGCCGAGGAAGAAGTGGCCATGCTGGCGCAGGAAGCCAAACGCTATGGCAAGCGCATGGCGGCGCATGCGCGCTCCAGCGAATCGGTGAAGCAGTGCGTGCGCCACGGCATCGAGATGGTCTACCACGCCAGCTTTGCCGACGAGGAAGCGCTGGACATGCTGGAGGCCGCCAAGGACAAGCACTTTGTGGCCCCCGGCATCGGCTGGCTGATCCGCACCACCTACCATGCCGCCGAGTTCGGCATCACCGAGGCCGTGGCCACGCAAATGGGCTACAAACGCGAGCTGGAAATCGCATCGGCCTCGCTGCGCGCCATGCACCAACGCGGCATCCGCATCCTGCCCGGTGGCGACTACGGCTTTGCCTGGATGCCGCACGGCACCAATGCCAATGACCTGCAGTACTTCGTGGACTACATCGGCATGACCCCCGCCGAGGCCCTGCGCGCCGCCACCCAACTGGGCGGGCAGATCATGCAACGCCCCGACGAGCTGGGCCTGCTCAAAGCCGGCTACCTGGCCGACATCGTGCTGGTCGACGGCAACCCGCTGGAGAACCTGGCCCTGCTGACCGACCCCGCCAAAATCCAGCTGGTGATGAAGGACGGCGCCATCCACAAGGACTGCGCCACCCCGGTGCCGGACGATGCCGCCCTGCACCTGGGCGGCACCAGCTCGCCGCTGGTGGAAGAAGGGGTGAAGGAGGCGCTGGCGGAGATGCTGTAGGCCAACAGCCGCTCCTCGGCCTTGCAGCGGGGGGCGGTGGAAGGATTTCATGCTGAAATCCTATTTTTTTGGCTATTTTTTAGGTACTAAATATGCCTATAGCGCTTATTCAATGAGCGTAAGAAGCTATTAAATTTTTATTCTTATTTGATAGCAACCCTGCTGTTCGTCGGCACGCCCCTTAGCAAGACGGCACCACCACATTGGCCTGCAAAAACGCCATCACGCGCCGCACTGGGGTAGAGCGGTGTCGGCTGGCGGGGAGCACCAGGTAGAACACGCTGTGCTCCACGCCGTCCCAGTCGGGCAGGATGCGCTGTAGCCGCCCCTCGGCCACCAGGCCGTGGGCATAGTAGGCCGGGACATTGACAATGCCCAGCCCGTCCAGCGCCGCCTGGGTGGCCGCCGCCCCGCTGTTGCTGGCAAAGCGCCCGGCGGGTTGTACGCTGGCACGCTGCGCGCCTTGCACAAAGTCCCAGGGCCGCTGCAACAGGGGCAAACACCATTCGGGGGGCAGGTCGGCCGGGGTGCGGATGGGCGACAGGCTGCGCAGCAGGGCCGGACTGGCCAGCACCCACAGCGGCACGGACAGCAGGCGGGTGGCGACCAGGGAGCTGCTGCTCTCCAGCGGCCCCATGCGCACCGCCAGATGAAAGCCCTCGGCCACCAGGTCCACGTTACGGGCCGATACGTCCAGCTCTAGCTGCACCAGCGGGTGCTCGGTGCAAAACCGCGTCAGCAGCGGAACCAGTTGCTCTTCGGCAAGCTTGCCCGCCAGGCTGATGCGCAGGCGGCCCTCCACCACGTCCTGCGTGTCCAGCACGATGTCCTGCGCCCGCAGCAGCTCTTGCAGTAGCGGCTGGCTGGTGTCGAACAAACGCCGACCGGGTTCGGTCAGCTGCATCTGCCGGGTGGTGCGCACAAATAGCTGCGCGGCCAGACGGCCCTCCAGCTCGGCGATCTGGCGGCTGATGTGGGACACCGACACCCCCATCTGCCGCGCCGCCCCGGTAAAGGTGCCGCGCTCCACCACCGCCACAAATTCCAGCAGGCCGTTCAAGCTTCCCATATTTGCAATCCTGCAATAGTGTTTCTTTAATTCAATGGATTATCAACTTACAGGCAAAAAAATTGCTTTGCTCGCCTTAAGTGCTTGTACGTTTGCCCTCGGCTTTGCCGAATTCGTGGCGGTGAGCCTGGTGCCCGCCATCTCCGCTGGCACAGGCCTGGGCCTGGGCGCGGTGGGTTTGGTGGTGGGCGTGTACGCCATCGGGGTGAGCATTGGCGCGCCGGTGTTGAGCGCCTGGCTGGCCTCCGCGCCCCGGCGGCGGGTGCTTGCGGTCAGCATGCTGCTGTTTGCCGTGGGCAATGCCGTCACGGCCCTGAGCAACTCCTTGCCCTTGCTGCTGGGCAGCCGCTTGCTGGCGGGGCTGATGCACGGCGTGGTGCTGGCGCTAGCCGCATCCACCGCCGCCAGCACTGCCGGGCCTGCCCGCAGCGGCCAGGCCATTGCCACCGTGTTTGGCGGGCTGACGCTGGCACTGGTACTGGGTGTGCCGCTGGGCACGCTGGCCAGCGGCACCGTGCGCTGGCAGTTCATTTTTGCCGCCATCGCACTGCTGTCTGCGGTGAGCGCAATAGCACTGCTGCGGTGGGCTCCGGCCAGCACCGGATTGCCCGCATCGGCGGGCCAAAGTCGGCCCGGCGTCTGGGCCACGGTGTCTAACCTGCCCACATTAATGCCCGTCGCCACCACCGCCCTTGCCTATGCGGGCTCGTTCACTGGCTTCACCTACATCGCGGTACTGCTGGCGCAGCGCACCCATTTGGGCGCCCAAGGCATCACCGCCATGTTTGCCCTGTGCGGGGTCAGCGCGGCGGTGGGCAACACCCTGGGAGGCCGATTTGTAGACCGGGTGGGCAGCCGCAGCGCCGCGCTGTGCGTGGTCGGTGGACTGGCGCTGGCGCTGCTGGGCGCAGCCCTGGGCGCGGCATCGGCCCAGGCCATGGCGGTGGTGATGGTGGTCTGGGGCCTGGCATCGTTTGGGGCGGTGCCGGTGCTGCAAAAAACCGTGCTGGTCGCCGCACAGCACAACCCGGTGGGCAGCCCGGAGCTGGCCTCGGGCATGAACATCGCGGCCTTCAACCTGGGCATTGCCGTGGGCTCGGTGGCAGGCGGTATCGCCAGCACGCATTCACCCCAGATGCCCATGTGGGTGGGCCTGGTGCCTCTTTTTTTCGCGGCCATTCTTGCCACACGTCTGGCCCCTGCCGTTCGGTCTATCCATCCGGCACGGGGTGCATTTAACCAAGCAGGAGTATGAATATGGACATCACCCACAAACACATTGCCATCGCCGGTGGCAGTTCGGGCATCGGC
>JAPLPK010000077.1 GCA_026400275.1 Burkholderiales bacterium | reverse complement strand
CTGGCCGACACCATGGTGGTGATGAACCACGGTTTGATCGAGCAAGTGGGTTCGCCGCACGAGGTCTATAACCGCCCCGCCAGCGAATTCGTAGCGCGCTTCATGGGTGGCCACAACGTGCTGGACACAGCCGCCGGCAAGATCGGTGTGCGCACCGACCACATGCAGATCATCCCCGCTGAAGCGGCCCAGCCAGACGGCCCGCACAACATGCGTGCCGTGGTCAGCGATGTGGAATACCAGGGCACCTATGTGCTGCTAGGTCTGCAAAAACCCGGTGTGGCGCAAACCGCCAACAGCACCGCCGAATTTTCCGTGATGGTGTCCGAGGCCCAGTTTGCCGCCCGGCCCTACAGCGTTGCTGAAAAAGTCCAGTTGGCTTGGGCCCCGGAGGCCGCCCATTCCTTGAGTTCTGTCTCTGCCCCCGTTTCCGTTCCCGCCACGGCGTAAGTCGTTTTCTACTGTAACCCCCAGGAGTTTTCACCATGTCTGACGTACTACCCAAACCCACCAACGCCCTCGCAGCCACCATGCAGCGCCGCTCGCTGCTCAAGGGCACCGCTGGCATTCTGGCCACCGGCATTTTCCCGGCCGTACATGCGGCGGACCCCATCGTGTTGCGCTACCTGGGCACGGCGGTGAACCAAGACAAAGAGATCGCCGACAAGTTTGAAAAAGACACCGGCATCAAGATCCAGTACGTGGCTGTGACCACCGACGACGTGACTAAGCGCGCCGTCACCGCGCCCAACAGCTTTGACCTGATCGACTCGGAATACTTCTCGCTGAAGAACATCGTCCCCACCGGCAATCTGAAGGGCATCGACACCAAGCGCATCAAGAATGCCGACAAGATCACCAGCCTGTTCACCAAGGGTGAAGTGGGCGGCAAGAAGGTCGGCGACCAAGGTACCGCACCCAAGAAGGTGATCTACCTGGAAGGCGAAAAGAGCAAGAAGTTCTCCGCCACGCCCACCCAGTTCATGAGCCTGATCCCCACCGTGTACAACGCCGACACGCTGGGCATCCGCCCCGACCTGATCAAGCGTCCCATCTCCTCCTGGGCCGAGCTGCTGAATCCTGAATTCAAGGGCAAGGCCGCGATTTTGAACATTCCCTCCATCGGTATCATGGATGCGGCCATGGTGGTGGAAGCCATGGGCATCTACAAGTACCCCGACAAGGGCAACATGACCAAGAAGGAAATTGATCTAACGATCAAGACCCTGATTGAAGCCAAGAAGCAAGGCCAGTTCCGCAGCCTGTGGAAGGACTTCAACGAGTCCGTCAACCTGATGGCCTCCGGCGAAGTGGTGATCCAGTCCATGTGGTCGCCCGCCGTCACCGCCGTGCGCACCAAGGGCCTGGCCTGCACCTTCCAGCCGCTGAAGGAAGGCTATCGCGCCTGGGCCTCCGGCTTCGGTCTGCCCGCTACCTTGTCTGGCAAAAAGCTGGACGGCGCCTACGAGTTCATCAACTGGTTCCTGGACGGCTGGGCCGGCGCCTACCTGAACCGCCAAGGCTATTACAGCGCTGTGCTGGACACCGCCAAGGCCAAGATGGAAGCCTACGAATGGGCTTACTGGATGGAAGGCAAGCCTGCCACCCAAGACATCAAGAGCCCGCACGGCGACCTGCTGGCCAAGAAGGGCGAAGTCCGCGACGGCGGCAGCTACGAAGACCGCATGGGCGGCATCGCCTGCTGGAATGCCGTGATGGACGAGAACGCTTACATGGTTCAGAAATGGAATGAGTTCGTAGCTGCATAAAAGGCTCACCCCCAGGCTTGCCCACTTCGTGTGGCCTCCTCCCCCCTTGCAGGGGGCACAACCTGCGGCCTGGCAAAGCCAGTTCCGCGGTTGTCCACGAAGGGGCTTGCTTCGCTTCGCTGCGCTTGCCCTTGGCTTGGGGGCATTCGTTTCACTTCCGTTGGTGGTGAAACGAATGCCTTGATTTGAATGAAATCGGCCTGTAGCGCAGGTATTTTCTGCGCGAGCAGCTACGATTTTGATAGTAACGTGGATACACACCGATGAGCACACCTAGCGCACCACTTCCTTCGCCTACGGCCGCGCCGGGCCGCAGTATTGCGGCCTGGTGGCAGGCTTTGCCGTTGACCACGGTGTTTGTTTTGTTCTTTCTGGTGCCGCTGGCACTGGTGTTGATGGTTAGCTTCTGGGACTACAACCAGTACGAGCTGTTGCCCGATTTCACCTTCAAGAATTACGCTGCAATTTTTGAGGGTTGTCTCAGCGGTGGTGACGATATGTGCGTCACCTTCAAGACCTATTTGTCCACCTTCAAGTTCTGTCTACTGGTCTGGCTGATCACGCTGGTGATTGGTTTTACCGTGTCGTATTTCCTGGCCTTTCACATCAAGTCCAGCGGCGTGCAGGTGGTGCTGTTTGTGTTGTGCACGATTCCGTTCTGGACATCGAATGTGATCCGCATGATCGCCTGGGTGCCGCTGCTGGGCCGCAACGGCCTGGTGAACCAGGCGCTGCTGACCACGGGCCTGATCGACAAGCCAGTGGAGTGGCTGCTGTTCTCCAGCTTCTCGGTGGTGCTGGCCTTTGTGCACCTGTTCACCACCTTCATGATCGTGCCGATTTTCAACAGCATGATGCGCATAGACCGCAGCCTGATCGAGGCCGCCAACGACAGCGGTGCCTCGGGCTGGCAAACGCTGTGGAATGTGATCGTGCCACTGTGCCGCTCCGGCATCATCATTGGCTCCATCTTCGTCATCACCATCGTGATGGGCGACTTCGTCACCATCGGCGTGATGGGCGGGCAGCAAATTGCCTCAGTGGGCAAGATCATCCAGGTACAGACCTCGTACCTGCAGTTCCCGCTGGCAGCGGCCAACGCCATGATTCTGCTGGCCCTGGTCCTGATGATCATCTGGGCACTGACCCGCATGGTCGATATTCGCAAGGAGCTGTGACATGAACCTGAACAAAAAACCCGCCGCCTTCTGGATCTTGGCGCTGATTTTTGTCGCCTATGTGCTGTTCCTCTACGGCCCCATGCTGGTGATCGTGGTGCTCAGCTTCCAGGGCCCCGAGGGCGGCTTGACTTTCCCGATGCGGGGCGTGTCACTGCACTGGTTCCACGAGCTGTTCAAAGGGCTTGGCGTGGTGGACATCGGCGCCGCATTGAAACGTTCGCTGGGCCTGGGCCTCATGGTGATGGCCTTGACGGTGGTGTTCTCGGTGCTGGCCGGCCTGGCGTTTCGCAAGAAGCTCAGCGGCGGCAGCATTCTGTTCTTCATCGTGGTGGCTAGCCTGATCATGCCGTCCATCATCGTGTCTCTGGGCATTGGCCTGGAGTTCCGCCTGCTCGACAGCGGCATCAAGAAGGCTTTGGAATTTCTGGGCTGGCAAGACACGCTGGACAGCTATGGCACGGCCCTGGGCATTTACACCTCAGCCCTGGGCGCGCACATGACCTGGACCCTGCCCTTCGGCCTGCTGATCATGTTCGCCATCTTCAACCGCTTCAACCCCTCGTATGAAGAAGCCGCCCGCGACCTGGGCGCTACGCCCTGGCAGACCTTCAAGCACGTGGTGCTACCGCTGATTGCACCTTCGGTAGTCGGCATCGGCATGTTCGGTTTCACCTTGTCGTGGGACGAGATTGCCCGCACCTCGCAGGCGATTGGCGACGTCAACACCCTGCCGCTGGAGTTGCAGGGTCTGACCACCACCGTCACCACGCCTTCGATCTACGCCATCGGCACGGTGACCACGGTGGTCTCGTTTATCGTGATGGGACTCACGCTGATGCTGGTATGGTTGTTGAAACCCGGTAAAAAATAAACCCATAGTGCATGCCTGGCCAGATGGCCAGGACGCCAACACAAAGGCCGTTGACAGTGACCCCATCCCCCGCCCCCGCGCTCAGCGACAACGAGATATACGAGCGCATCGTCTCCGCCATCCTGGACCACCGGCTGCAGCCCGGTACCAAGCTGGTGGAAGACAAGCTGGGCGCAGCCTTTGGCGTGTCGCGCACACGCATTCGCCCGGTGCTGGTGCGCCTGGCGAACGAGCAGATCGTCACCATCACGCCCAACCGTGGCGCCTGCGTAGCCCAGCCCACCGAGCAGGAGGCCCGCGAAGTTTTCGAAGCCCGCCGCCTGGTCGAGCCGCCGCTGCTGGAACGCTTCATGGCCCTGGCCACTGCCGACGATATCGCCACGCTCACGCGCTTCATTTCTGAAGAAGAGGCCGCGCGTGAAAGCGGCGACCTGCGCCACGCTATCCGCATGTCGGGCGACTTCCACCTGTTGATTGCCGAGCGCGCGGGCCAGCAGACCCTGGGCCGCATCCTGCGCGAGCTGGTGTCGCGCACCTCGCTGATTCTGATGACCTGGGGCCCGGTAAGCCTGTCGGCCAGCAGCGCGCGGGCCGGTGCCTGTGGCTGCCTGGAGCACCGTGCCGTGCTGGACGCCATCCGCCTGCGCGACGTGAAAGAAGCCACCCGCCTGATGCGCGAACACCTGAGCCATCTAGAAGACCAGCTGCAGTTCCAGACCGTGTCCGCCTCGGCACCGGACCTGATCGAGCTCTTCGGCCACGCCGCCTGATATGCGCCACCTCTTAGTCATCAACCCCAACACCAGCGACAGCGTGACCGGGCTGCTGCGCACCCATGTGCTGGCCGCCTGCGAGCCCGATGTGGCCGTGCATACCGTCACCGCTCGTTTTGGTGCGCGCTACATCTCCTCGGAAGCCAGCTATGCCGTGGCCGGCCATGCCACCCTGGATGCCTGGGCCGACTGGTTGGCCCAGGACGGCCCGGTGCCCGACGCCGTGCTGATCGGCTGCTTTGGTGACCCCGGCCTGCTGGCCCTGCGCGAGTGCAGCGCCGTACCCGTCATAGGTTTGGCCGAGGCAGCATTCATCGAAGCAGCGCAGCACGGCCGCTTTGCCGTGGTCACCGGTGGTGCCGCCTGGAAGCCCATGTTGCAGCGCCTGGCCTATAGCCTAGGTTACGGCGACAGTCTGGCCCACATCCATACCGTGGAAGCCACCGGCGCCGAGCTGGCGGCCGACCCCGAGGCGGCTTGTGCCCTGCTAGCGAAAGCCTGCAGCGAGGTTGCGCAAGCCACTGGTGTGCAGGCCGTCATCCTGGGCGGTGCCGGCCTGGCCGGCATGGCGGCACGGGTGCAAGGCGCGGTGGGTGTGCCGGTGATAGACAGCGTGCTGGCCGGCGCACGCCAGGCTCTACTCGCCCCGGCCGGCGCAGTGATGCGATCTGCACTACCCGGTATTTGGACGGGTTTGTCGCCGGAACTGATGGCCCTGACCTGAGCCAATGGCCGCCCTGAATAGCTATATTTTTCATAGCTATTAGCGCATATATTCATTGGGCTGCAGCTATATTTGACCCATGGTTTTGACATCTGTTTCAGATTGTTATTTGGGTCATAGGTCACAAAAAAGCGGTACCCAAGTTCGCCCATAATTTTGGCTCGCCTGCATGGTGCGGCCCCATGGGTCTGGCGCCATTCCAGCCCCTGTCCACGGGAACCGCATGACCAGCCTTTCAGACCTTACCGCCATCTTCGGCAATGGCTTCAGCCAGCACGCCCGCCTCATCACCATCCAGGCCTCCGAAGCCAGCGGACTCAGTGCCGCTTTGTCTGTAGAGCGCTTCACCGGCACAGAAGCAGTCAACGAGTTGTTCTGCTTCGATGTGGATGCCCTGTCGCTGTCCACCGACCTGCCGCTGGAATCCTTTCTGGGCGAAGAACTCACGCTGCGCCTGCTGCAGGCCGACGGTAGCCAGCGCGCCTGGCACGGCTACTGCACCGATGCAGCATGGCTGGGCACCGACGGCGGCGTGGCCCGCTACCGGCTGCGGCTGGAGCCCTTTCTCGCGTTCTTGCGCCTGCGCCGCGACAGCTACATCTTCCAGGACACAACTGCACAGCAGATCGTGGCCGAGCTGCTGGCCGACTACCCGCAGGCCAGCTTGCAATGGCAGGCTACCCAAACGTTGTTGCCCCGTGCCATCTGCACCCAGTACCGCGAAACTGACCTCGACTTCTTCACCCGCCTGCTGGCGTCTGAGGGCCTGAGCTGGTACTTCACCCATAGCCAGGAGGATGCGGCCAGCGGTGAAGGCAATGCCGACAGCAGCCTGCGCGCCCGCCACCAGCTGGTGGTGTTTGACGCCGCCACCGAGGCCCCGCCCCTGCCTGGCGGCTACGGCAGCATCCGCTTCCACCGCATGGACGCCACCGAAGAGCACGACGCCATCACGGCCTTCCGCGCCAGCCAAAGTGTGCGGCCCAACGCCGTGGTGCGCGCCAGCTGGCACCCCCAGCAGCTGCTGGCCCACGCCGCCAGTGCCAGCCAGCCGCCCGCAGCGCAAGCCGTGCCCACGCTGGAGGTGTTCGACGGCAGCGGTGAGCGCCAGCTGCAAGACGCCGACCACGCCAACCGCCAAGCCCGCTGGATGCAGCAAGCCCTGGCGCTGGACAGCGTCACTTTCCATGGCGAAGGCGCGGTGCGCCAGCTGCAGCCCGGCTTCAGCTTCCAGCTCACCCAGCACGACAGCTATGCCGAAGACGGCAGCAGCAACGCCTTCAAGGTGCTGTGCGTGACCCATGCCGCCGTGAACAACCTGGATATCGGCATTAGCAATGCAGGTGGCCTGTCTGGTTTGCTGGCCAACATGCCAGCCGGAACGTACAGCAACCACTTCAGCTGCGTACAGACCACGGTACCCATCGTCCCCCTGGCCGCCGCACAGCCTGCACGGCCCACCGCACCGGGCCCGCAAACCGCCATCGTCGTGGGCTTGCCCGACACCGCCGTCACCACCGACCGCGACCACCGCGTCAAGGTCCAGTTCCCCTGGCAGCGCGGCACCCGCCCCCTGGCCGGCGGCCTGTTCGACACCGGCAACAACACAGACACCCAAGGCAATGCCCCCGGCGACGACACAAGCGGCACCTGGGTGCGTGTCGCTGAAGCCCTGGCCGGCCCCAACTGGGGCAGCCAGTTCACCCCGCGCATCGGCACCGAAGTGCTGGTCAACTTCGCGGACGGCGACATGGACCGCCCGGTAGTCCTGGGCCAGCTCTATAACGGAGCCGACCTGCCGCCGTTCAGCGCCGGGCTGGACTCTGGCATCAACCACTCCGGCGTCATCAGCGGCATGCACAGCCAGGGCCTGGACGGCCAGGGCTACAACCAATGGGTGGTGGACGACAGCACCGGCCAGCTGCGCATGCGCTTAGGCTCAAGCACGGCAGCCAGCCAGCTCAACCTGGGCTACCTGGTCAGCCAGGCCCCGAATAGCGCCCAGCGCGGCAGCTACCGGGGCAGCGGCTTCGAGCTGCGCACCGACGCCTGGGGTGTTCTGCGCGGTG
>JAPLPK010000158.1 GCA_026400275.1 Burkholderiales bacterium | reverse complement strand
CGACAGGTAAGAGCCCACGCCCATGGCAAACAGGTAGCTGCCGATCACCGTGGAAAACTGCAGCACCGAGTCGCCCAGCAGGTACGAGGCCAGCGCACCCGCCGCCAGCTCGTACACCAGGCCGCAGGCGGACACGATGAATACCGAGGCGAGCAGCGCTACCTCGACCGGGCGTGGTCCGGGTTTGTCTGTCAGGCTCAATGGATGGCCGCTGCCACGATGATGCAGATACCTAGTGACATAGCTGCGACAACGAGTGCCAGCGCCAGGTTCTGCTTCTCGATGATTTCTTCCCACAGCTTGTAGGGCGTGAGCTTGTCCATCACTACAAAGCACAGACCAAAAACTGCCACACCGATCAGCGCGTACACGATGGAGCCGAAGACGACCCCGGCTTTCAACCATTCAATATCCATGGAGATCTCCTTCAAAAATTACTTGTGTCCGCCGCCCGACGAGAAGCCGCCGAAAGAGCCACCCGAGGTGCGGGTGCCGCCGCTGGACGAGCTGCTGCAGTTCTGCACATTCGGGTCGCAGTCGGAACAGCGCGTCACCATGAATAACACCAGCAGCAGGATCACGAACACCCATATGGCGGTGCCCATGCTGATGTTGATGTTGTTGCCATTCAGGCTCAGGGGCGCGGCGTCGCTGCGTTTGAGCAGGTCTTTCTTGGCCTCCAGCTTGAATGCGCTGGCTACCAGGCTGCTGTCGATCTTGCTTCCCACCGACCAGGTGACTTCACCTGGCGACTGCTCGCGTGACAGCAGGCCTTTGCCGCTGCTGAAGTCCTGGTTGGAGGTGACCTGGCCGCGCCGCACCTGCCAGTAGAACTCGCCGGCCACATAGGTGGTTTCGGCGCGGTAGGTGCTTTGCAGGCGGTACTGGGTGCCCAGGTAGCTGGCGCTTTGGCCGTTCTTGGCCATGGTGGGCGCGCCGGTGGCGGGTTTGACCACGCTCCAGCCGTCGGTCGCATCCACCAGGAACAAGAAGCCGCGCTTGCGGTGGTACAGCAGGTATTCTTCCCAGCCGAATTGCTCGTCCTCTTCGCCGGGCTCGGTACCCATGCGGTGCTGGAAGCCCACCACCTGCCAGTCGGCACCCTGCAGCTTGCCGACCGAGCCCAGGGGGATCAGAGGCTGCATGGGCTCGTCTTGCACCGCATGGCGCAGCTCGCCGCCCACGCCGGCTGTCAGGTCGATCAGGCTGTGGCACGACCCGCAGGCCAGGCTTTTGCTGCTGGCCAGCAGCGGGGTAATTGAGGCACCGCATTGCGGGCAGTTGAACTGGCGGCCTTGCTCGTCTTTGACCGATTCCTCGCGCAGGCCCACCAGTTGCAGATCTTCCAGCTGTACCGCTGCGCCCAGGGACAGGCTGGGCGGCTGGCTGCCGTAGTCCACGCTCAGCACCTCGCCCTCGGGGCTGCGCAGGTCCACCATGGCAAAGGGCTGGCCCAGTGCGGGCAGGCGCGGCAGCTCGCCTTGGGCCGACATCAGCGCTACGGTTTGCTGTGAGGCGACGCTGTAGCTTTTGCCGTTGATGGCGGTGGTGGCGCCGACGCGCAGGTGTTCGGCATCTGGCAACTCGCGCTCGGCGCGCAGTGGCGTGCTGAAGACGTAGGCGCCGTTGTCCTCGCTCAAAAAGGCTGTGCTGCCGTCGTCCAACAGGGCGATCCACTCGGTCCAGCGGCCTTCGTCGTATTTGTATTGCAGGCGGCCGACCAGGGTGAAGCCCTGGTTCTTCCAGCGGCCGCTGGCTTGCAGCTGCAGCGGGCTGTGGTCGTCGAACAGCTCGGCCATCTTGCCGATGCGCTGCAGTACTTCGCCGTTGCGTACCACCATGCTCTGGCAGTAGGCACAGATGGCGTGGGTGGACTGCGCGCTCAGAAAGTCAACCGGCGCGCCGCAGCCAGGGCAGGGCGCGCGGTAGGCGCGCTGGAGATTCGGTATCGCCACGAAGCTAAGGTGCGGCTAGACCAGTTTTTTCAGCAGTTCAGTCTTCTTGGCGTCGAACTCTTCTTGCGTGAGGATGCCCTTGGTCTTGAGCTCACCCAGCTTTTCCAGCGTGGCCATGACTTCTTCTGGCTTCATGCCTGCCGCGTTGGCACCGCCTTGCAGGCCCGCCTGCAGGTTTTGCGCCAGCACCTGGCCCAGGGCAACGCCCGCGCCCAGGCCCATGGCGTCACCCGCCACACCGCCGCCGGAACCTGCGCCCTCGGCAAATTTGGGGATGGCCTGCGCGGTCTGGTACTGCATGAATTTGCCCATGTCGTTGCCGACCATGCCCATGCCGATCTTCTGGTCCAGTATCTTTTGCAGGTCTTCGGGTAGTGACAGGTTTTGCACCGTCATGCCGTCCAGCTGCAGGCCGATCTTGGCGAATTCCGGCGCCAGTTGGGTGCTCAAGGCCTGGGCAAAGACCTGCTGGTTGGCCGCCAGGTCCAGGAAGGGGATGCCGCTGCTGGCAATCGCGTGGCTGATGTTCTGCAACACCAGGCCGCGCAACTGGCCGTCCACGTCAGCCACGCCATAGCTGTCGCGCGTGCCGGAGATTTCGGTGTGGAAGAGTTTGGGGTCGGCTACGCGGAAGCTGTAATTACCAAAGGCGCGCAGACGCACCGCGCCAAAGTCTTTGTCGCGGATGGTGATGGTCTGGGGCGTGCCCCATTTCTGGTCGATCTGCTGGCGCGTGCTGAAGAAGTACACATCGCTTTTGAAGGGCGACTCGAACAGCTTGTCCCAGTGCTGAAGGTAGGTGAGTACCGGCAGGGTTTGCGTGGTCAGCTTGTGGGTGCCGGGGCCGAACACGTCGGCCACCTGGCCTTCGTTGACGAAGATGGCGACCTGGGATGCGCGCACCACCAGTGCGGCACCGTTCTGGATTTCCATGTCGGCCATGGGGAAGCGCCAGGAAAGCAGGCCGTCGCTGTCTTCGGTCCATTGGATGATGTCAATGAACTGTTTGCGGATGAAGTCCATCAAGGCCATGGTGTGCTCCGTTAGCTGAGTGTGGTGGATGATGATACCCGCGGCCTAGTCGCCTCCGCCACCGCAGCCACCACCGCATCCGCCGCCGTCAGAGCCACCGCCGTCACCGCTGCTGGAGCTGCAGTCCGATCCGCCGAACTCGCCGCCGCCACAGCAGCCACCATCGCTGCTGCTGCCACTGCCGAAGTCTGTGCCGCAATAACCGCCGGCATCGCTTTGCGCGCCCACGGTGTGGCAGTCGGGTGTGTAACGGTAGCCGCCTTCGATGCCAAACTTGGCGTCCAGTGCAAACAGTAGTGGCAGGCGCGTGGGTTTGCGCGGGTTGATGCTTTCTTCCTTGCAGGCCCAGTACCAGGTGCGCCGCAGGCCGTTGTTGCGCCGGGCATTGCTGCCCATGGCTTCGGCGGGCGTGTGGTGCAGCATGTGACCAAAGGCGCGTTGGCACCACAGCGCGTAGCCCTGGGTATGCAGAATGTAGGCGTGCCAGGCGCTGTCCACCACCTTGGAGGGCATGCCGACGAATTGCTGTCCGCTACGCAGATAGGCCATGAAGAACTGGCGCAGGCCGCGCAGCACCAACTCGGCATCGCGCGGCTGCAAGCCGGGGTGGGCTTCTAGGATTTTGGCGGCCAGAAAGCGAGGGAATTCTGCGTCACGAATGAACTGGCGGCGCAGGCTTTGCTCCCAGGCGCGCAAGGCGGCCCACAGCATGGCGCCCATGGGCAAGACCAGCGCAGGCCACCAATGGTGGCGGGCAAAGCCCCAGATGCAGATCGGCAAGACCAGCAGTGCGCTGATACGGCGTAGCCACACCAGTGCGTAAATGCGTTGGTAGGGGCGGAGGTGGTGCAAGGCCGGCATGGCGTCAGCCCGGCTGCGGGGTCAGTCCGCCGCGCTGCAGGCGGTGGTGCTCGGTGCGGCCGGGCATGAATAGCGCGATCAGGCTGTCTAGCAGCAGCTGGGCTTTGGCCGAGTGGTCGGCGCCGAAATTGCACACGTACACGTCCAGCGTCACGGCCGACTGCTCGGGCCAGGTGTGCACGCATAAGTGCGACTCTGCTAGCAAAATGGTAGCAGTAACCCCACCTGGACCCTGCGCTGTGGCAGGAAAACTATGGAAGAGTTCGCCCACGGCCTGCAGGCCTGCGGCTTGCACGGCATCCCGGCAGGCCACACCCAGCAGCTGGGCATCCAGCAGCCAGGCGCTGGCACAGCGGCAGTGGTGGAGATCGGCGGTGAGGTGCAGGCCTTGCATGGGGCCAGACTGTAGCGGCCTTTTGTGCGTTATCTCGCACTACATGGCGCTACGTGGCGCTACGTCAGCTGCGTTGAACGCGCGGCGGATTGGTCTGCAGGCCGGCCATCACCATGTCCACCATTGATGGTGCAGCTGTCTCCAGCGAGAAACTGTGCGGCGACAGCAGCCATTCCCGCATGGTGCCGGCGATAAAGAAATTGATGATTTTTTGGGACAGGAGCACATCGGTGTCAGCGGGCAGTTGGCCGTTGTTCACCGCGCGCACCAGAATGCCCTGGATCTGGGTGAAGCATTCATCGCGCCTTGCCAGCTTGTTCTCCATCACGGTGACCACTTCGCCGATGTTTTCGCACTTGAAAAACATGATGCTGAACACCCGCTGCTGCCGTGGCGAGCCGGCCAGCGTTGTCAAAGCCCGTACGCACATCTGGCGCAATGCGGCCAGCGGATTGGTGTCGGCGCATACGTCCAGTTCGACAAGCATGGCCTCCATCGGTAACATGGCCTGCGCAATCAGCGCTTGCAGTACGTCGGCCTTGTCTTTGAAGTGCCAGTAAATTGCGCCACGCGTCATTCCAGCTGCGGCGGCGATGTCATTCAGCGTGGTGTGGGCAACACCTTTGTCAAAGAACATTTGCTCCGCGGCTTCCAGTAACGCGGCATAGGTATGCTCTGCGTCCTCTTTGGTTTTTCTAGCCATGGTCGTGTCTTGCTGCTGTAAGAGTTAGTAACGTAGTTGAAACAAACATTCGTGAATGTATGTGATACTACACCCTCCAATTAAACCATTTATGTCTATGTCCATCGCATCTCCTCGCGCTTCATCGACCGAAAACCGCAACACCCGCTTTGCGCACCGGCGGTGGATATCCCCATTTTTGTTGGCGGCCCTGCCTTTGGCCCTGGTGGCTTGCGGCAAGTCCACTGGTGCGGCGGGCGGTCCGGGGGGCGCGATGCCCCCGCCCGAGGTGTCGGTGGTCACGGTGCAGGCCCAGGCCCATGCGGTCGAGTTGGAGTATGTAGGCCAGACCGCCGGTTCGCGAGAAACCGAGGTGCGTGCGCGTGTAGCCGGCATTCTGGAAAAACGTTTGTACGAAGAAGGTTCGCTGGTCAAGGCCGGCACGCCCTTGTTCCAGATTGATCCGGGCACCTTCCAGACCCAGGCCGCTTCGGCAGAAGCCAATGTGGCTGTAGCCCAGGCCAAGGTCAACCAGGCCCGCCGTGACCAGGCCCGCCTGGCCCCACTGGCGGCTGAAAAAGCCATCAGCCAAAAAGAATTTGACGACAGCAAGTCCACCCTGGAATCCGCCGAAGCCTCGCTGAAGCAGGCCCAGGCCCAGGCCAACGAAGCCCGCTTGAACCTCGGCTACACCAAGGTGGTGGCCCCCATCAGTGGCACCACCGGCACGGCATCCAAGTCGGATGGCGCCTTGGTGTCGGCCAGCGACAGCCTGCTGACCACGATCGTGCAAACCAACCCGATGTACGTGAACTTCAGCGTCTCGGAAAGCGATTTGCTGCGCATGACCAAGCAAGTGAGTACCGGCCAACTCAGCGTGCCCGGCCAGCGCTCGGCCAACGGCAGCCTGGGCTTTACCGTCAATGTGAAGCTGGCCGATGGCAGCATCTTCCCGCGTGCCGGCAAGCTCAATTTCGCCAGCGAAAAGGTGAACCCACAAACCGGCAGCTTTGACGCCCGTGCCGAGATCCCCAACCCCGATGGCAGCCTGCGTCCCGGCCAGTTCGTGCGCGTGCTGCTCAGCGGCGCAAGCCGCCCGAACTCCATCACCGTGCCCCAGCGCGCAGTGATCGACAGCCCCATGGGCAAGATGGTTTTCACCGTGTCGGCAGACGACAAACTGGTACCCCACCCGGTGGAGCTGGACGGCTGGAGCAAGGGCGAATGGATCGTCACCAAGGGCATACAGAGCGGCGACCGCGTGCTGGTCGAAGGCTTCATCAAAGCCCATGAGCCCGGCATGACCGTGAAGCCGGTGCCGTATGTGGCCAAGGCCGCCAACGGCCAACCCGCTGGGGTGCCTGCGTCCGAAGCAAAAACACCTGCAGCGCCCGCCAGTGCTGCGCAAGCTGCTTCGAAATAAGGAGCAACTGACCCATGTTTTCCAAGTTCTTTATTGACCGTCCGATCTTCGCGACGGTGCTATCGCTGTTCCTGGTGCTCGCCGGGTTGGCCGCCATGCGTGTGCTGCCGATCTCGCGCTACCCGGAAATCTCGCCACCGGTGGTGAGCGTCAGCGCGGTCTACCCCGGTGCTTCGGCCGAAGTGCTGGAAACCACCGTGGCCGCGCCTATCGAGCAGGCCATCAACGGCGTCGAGAAGATGCTCTATATGAGCTCCACCTCGTCCGGTGACGGCGCGGTGTCCATCAGCATCACTTTCGACGTCGGTACCGACCTGGATATCGCCGCGGTGAACGTGAACAACCGCGTGAACCAGGTGCTGAGCAAGCTGCCGCAAGAAGTGCAGCGCCAGGGCGTGACTGTGGCCAAGAGCTCGGCCAGCTTCATGACGGTGGCGGCGATCTACTCGCCCGACGACCGCTATGACGCGCTGTACATCTCCAACTACGTGACGCAGAACGTGCTGGACGCGATCAAGCGCGTGCCCGGCACCACCAATGTGCAGATCTTCGGTGCCAAAGACTACGCCATGCGCATCTGGCTGCGCCCGGACCGCATGGCCCAGCTGGGCGTCACGGTGGGCGATATTTCGGGTGCCATTACCGAGCAGAACGCGCAGTACGCGGCAGGCAAGATCGGCGCCCCGCCGAACAATACCGAAGAGCTGACGCTCACGGTCACCGCCAAGGGCCGCCTGCTGGAGCCCGATGACTTTGCCAACATCGTCGTGCGCAGTGGCGCCAACGGAGCGATTGTTCGCGTCAAGGACGTGGCCCGCGTTGAGCTGGGCGCCAAGGACTACAACTTCTACGGCCGCGTGAACGGCCACCCCACGGTGCCTGTCGGTATCTTCTTGCAGACCGGCGCGAATGCGCTGGAAACCCGAGAAGCTGTGGAAAAGACCCTGCAAGAGCTCAAGGCCAAGTTTCCTGAAGGCCTGACCTATTCCACCCCCTACGACACCACACCCTTCGTCACGGAGTCCATCCACGAAGTGCTGAAGACCCTGGCGGAAGCCATGGTGCTGGTGTTCATCGTGGTGTATGTATTCCTGCAAAGCTGGCGCGCGACCATCATCCCGACGCTGGCCGTGCCGGTGTCGCTGATCGGCACCATGGCCGGCCTGCATCTGCTGGGCTACAGCATCAACACCTTGACCCTGTTCGGCATGGTGCTGGCCATCGGTATCGTGGTGGATGACGCCATCGTGGTGCTGGAAAACGTCGAGCGCCTGATGCATGAAGAGGGCATGACGCCGCGCGAAGCCGCGATTGAAGCCATGCGTGAAGTGACCGGCCCGGTGATCGCCATCGTGCTGGTGCTGTGCGCAGCCTTCATTCCGGTGGCCTTCCTGGGCGGCTTGGCGGGCGAGTTGTACCGCCAGTTCTCGGTGACCATCACCATCGCCGTCTGCTTGTCGGGCGTGGTGGCATTGACCTTGACGCCGGCACTCTGCGCCGTGTTGCTCAAGCCGGGTGCCGAGCGCAAGAACAAGGTGTTCACCTGGTTCAACAAAAGCTTCAGCAACCTGACCCACCGCTATACCAAGGGCGTGGCCTTCTTCCTGAAGCGTGGCGTGCTGGGTCTGGTGTTGTTTGTTGCCATGGGCGCGCTGACGGGCGTGCTGTTCAAGCTCGTGCCCAGCAGCCTGGTGCCGGACGAAGACCAGGGCTACTACATCGCTGCGGTCATCTTGCCGGAAGGTTCGTCTCTGGACCGTACCAACCAGGTGGTCAAGCAGGTCGAAGCCGCTGTGGGCGGCAACAAGAACATCGACACCACGTTCAGCTTGGTGGGCTTGAACTTTTTGGGTGGCGGCGGCTTGAAGTCGTCGGCGGCCACCATGTTCTTCCCGCTGAAGCCTTGGGGCGAGCGCGACCAGTCTGCGCAGCAGATGGTGGGCGAGTTCTACATGAAGACGGGCGGCATCAAGGAAGGTCTGCCCTTGGCCTTCGGTCCTCCGGCTATCCAGGGCCTGGGCCAGACTGGTGGTTTCGAGTTCTATTTGCAAAACAAGGGTGACGGTGGCGTGCGCCGCCTGGCCCAATTGCTGCCAGCCAAGGCCCGCTCCATGGGCATTGCCGTGGCCGACATCTACAACACGTTGGCGGCTACGTTGGGTAGTTACTATGTGAATGACTTCAACAAGAGCGGCCGTATCTACCAGGTGCTGATGCAGGCCGAAGGCCAGTTCCGCTCCAAGCCAGACGACATTGGTGCGCTATACGTGCGGTCCAACACCGGCAAGATGATCCAGCTGCGGTCTGTGGCAGACGTGAAGTTCGTGGCCGGACCGGAATCCGTGCAGCATTTCAACGCGCTGCCGTCGATCCAGATCCTGGGCGATCCCAAGCCAGGTTTCAGCTCGGGCCAGGCCATTGCCGCCATGGAACGCGCTGCCAACAAGGTTCTGCCATCTGACATGGGCTACGACTGGGGCGGAACCGCGTTCCAGCAAAAGCGCAGCAGCGGTGCGGCAGGCCTGGCCATTGGCGCGGGCTTTGTGATGATCTTCTTGATCTTGGCCGCGCAGTATGAAAAGTGGTCGTTGCCGTTCTCGGTGCTGCTGGCTTTGCCCTTCGGTATCTTCGGCGCGCTGGTGGCGGTGTACTTGCGCAACCATGCGAACGACGTGTACTTCCAGATCGGGCTGGTCACGCTGCTGGGGCTATCGGCAAAGAACGCGATTCTGATCGTGGAGTTCGCGATGATGAAGGTGCACGACGGCATGACGCCAGTGGCTGCGGCCCTGGAAGCCGCGCGCCTGCGCTTCCGTCCCATCATCATGACCTCGCTGGCCTTTATTCTGGGTGTGGTGCCCTTGGCCATCTCCACCGGCGCCGGCGCGGCAGCGCGCCAGTCCATCGGTACGGGTGTGGTGGGCGGCATGATTGCGGCGACCTTCCTGGCGGTGTTCCTGGTGCCGCTGTTCTTTAAACTGGTGAACGACTGGCACTTCCGCAGCAATCCTGAGGATTATGAAAGTCTGAATAAACCCGCCCACGGCGAAGGAGCGGCCCATGTTTAAGCGCATGCCCAAATTTGCTATATCTTTGATAGCTGCTGGCGTACTGTCTGCCTGCGGTATTGCGCCTGTTGGCCCCGACTACAAACGGCCTGAGCTGGATGTACCGGCCACGCTGTCGGTTAACGGCACGGCCACCAATGTGGACTGGCTGAGCTGGTGGAAGGGCTTCCAGGACCCGGTGCTGGACAGCTTGCTGCAGGAAGCCTCCAGCAACAGCCAGGATCTGGCCTTGGCTACGGCCCGCATCGCCGAAGCCCGAGCTACGGTGGACCAGAACCTGTCCAATTTCTACCCCTCGGTGGACTTGACGGCTGGTGCTACGCGCAAGCGCGGCAGTGAGAATTCGGCTTCGTTTACCCCAGGCGCGAACCCTTACTCCAACGACCGCCAGCTGGGCCTGAGTGCCAGCTACGAGATCGACTTCTGGGGCAAGTACGCACGCGCCGACCAGGCCGCCAAAGCCCGCCTGCTCAGCCAGGCCGCCAGCCGAGGCACGGTGCTGACCACGCTGTACGCCAACGTGGCGCAAAGCTACTTTGCACTGCGTGGGCTGGATGCGCAAACCACGCTGGCCGAACAAACCCTGGCCACCCGACAAGAGAACCTGCGCTTGCAGAAGCGCCGCTTCGACGCCGGTGTGATTGGCGAGCTGGACATGCGCCAGGCCGAGTCCGAAGCCGCCGGCATCGAAGCCACGCTGCAACAGACCCGCCAAAGCCGTAGCAATGCCGAGTCGGCCCTGGCCGTGCTGTTGGGCCGCAAGCCCAGCGACATCGTGCGCCCGGTGCTGGCACGCGGTGCGGAACTGGGCAAGCTGTACGCCGCCCAACCGATTCCTGCGGACCTGCCGTCCGACGTGCTGACACGCCGGCCCGACGTGGTCAGCGCCGAGCAAAGCCTGATTGCGGCCAACGCCGACATCGGCCAGGCACGTGCTGCCTACTTCCCCAAGTTCAGCTTGACCGCGAGCCTGGGCCAGCAGTCGAAAGACATGTCGAATCTGTTTGATCCGGCATCTTTGTTCTGGAGCCTGGTGGGCAACCTGACCCAGCCTATCTTCCGTGGTGGCGCATTGAAAGCTGTGGAAGCCGCCGCCAATGCCCGCCAGCAGCAGGCTGTGGCCACGTACACGCAGACCGTGCAAAACGCCTTCCGCGACGTGCATGACGCTTTGAACAATGTGTCTACTGGCAACGAGATCACCGCCACCACAGCCAAGCGCATCGCGGCATTGCGCGGCACCTTGCGCCTGGCGGACCTGCGCTACAAGGGCGGCTATTCCAGCTACTTGGATGTGCTGAATGCGCAGCGCGACCTGATGCAGGCCGAGTCCGGCCTGATCGACGCGCAGCGCACCCAGCTGAACGCGGTGGTCAGCCTGTACAAGGCTCTCGGCGGCGGCTGGGATGCCAGCAACCTGGTGGCCCAGGGCACCCAGCCCTGAGCATCCGCTGACCAACCTGTTTGCCGAACGGCAGCAGGTTGGTTTGAATATCAAAATAGCACCCAGCGCAGACAATACCTGCTCTGGGTGCTATTTTATTTGTAGCGGTATGGAGGTGCTGGTGTGCTCGCTGCATCCATGCACAGTGATGGCTTGGGCGTGCAGCCTGCCGTCCATAGGCCGCTGAGGCCGAGGTTGTCTCTGGTGGCCATGCAGGCCGCAGCTGCCTGTGATACCTTCCGTGCCCAGTTCAGAATAGATTTACGCTTGATTGACGTAGCAGCCGTGGCCGCAGGCCAGCACCGGCTACTGCGTGAGTTCTCTTACGGATACCCACGACATGCCCAGTTTGCCCACACCGTCCCACGCCGCCTTGCTGGAGCGCCTGCATGCGCTCGCGCCCGCCCGGCTCCAGGGCATACGCCGTGGGCTGGAGAAGGAAAGCCTGCGTGCCCAACCCGGCGGCAGTTTGGCGCTCACACCGCACCCTGCTGCGCTGGGCTCGGCGCTCACGCACCCGCACATCACCACCGACTTCAGCGAGTCGCAGGTCGAGCTGATCACCGGCGTGCATGCCGGCGTGGAAGCCTGCCTGGACGAACTCACCGAGGTGCACCAGTTCACCTACCGGGCCATGCAGGCCGTGGGCGACGAGATGCTGTGGGTGTCCAGCATGCCCTGCGGTTTGCCTACGGACGAGACCATTCCTATTGGCCGCTATGGCAGCTCGAACGTGGGCCGCGCCAAGAGCGTGTACCGCATGGGCCTGGGCCATCGTTATGGCCGGCGCATGCAGACCATCTCCGGTATCCACTACAACTGGTCGATGCCGGGCGTGTCCAGTGAAGAGTATTTCGGACTCATCCGCAACTTCCGCCGCCATGCCTTTTTGCTGCTGTACCTGTTCGGTGCGTCACCGGCCGTATGCTCCAGCTTTGTCGCCGGGCGCCAGCATGAGCTGCAGCAGCTCAATGAGCGCACCATGTACATGCCGCACGGTACGTCGCTGCGCATGGGCCGCCTGGGCTACCAGAGTGATGCCCAGGCCTCGCTGGCCGTTAGCTACAACAGCCTGGAAGGCTATGGCGCGTCCCTGCAAGAAGCGCTGACACGCCCGTACCCGGCCTACAAGGCGGTGGGCGTGCGCGGCACCGGTGGTGATTACAACCAGCTCGCCACCAGCTTGTTGCAGATCGAGAACGAGTTTTACGGCACCATTCGCCCCAAGCGCGTCATTCATCCGGGCGAGCGTCCGTTGCATGCTCTGCGCGAGCGCGGCGTGGAGTATGTGGAAGTGCGACTGCTGGACCTGGACCCGTTCGTACCCGTGGGCATCACGGCGCAGACCATGCGTTTCATCGATGTATTTCTGTTGCACTGCCTGCTGTCCGACAGCCCGCCCGACAGTCCGCAGGAAATCACCGAGCTGGCTCATAACCAGCACCGGGTGGCGGCCCGTGGCCGTGAACCCGGCCTGACCCTGGAGCGCGCCGGTACTGAAGTGCCCTTGACCGCCTGGGGCCAGGAGCTGGTGGCAGCCTGCCGTCCAATCGCCGCCGCGTTGGACGCCACCCATGGCGGCCAGCTGTACACCGATGCGCTGGATGCCGCCGACGCGGCCTTAGTTGACCCCAGCCTGCTGTCGTCGGCCCGCGTGCTGGCCGCCATGCAAAGCGGCCACGGCGGCGCTTTCGTACCGTTCATCGCCGAGCAGTCGCAACGCACCCGCGAGACGCTGCTGGATTTGCCGTTCACCGCCGAGCAGCAAGCCCGTTTCGAAGCCATGACGGTGCAGTCCGTCCAGGCGCAGAAAGACATAGAAGCGGCCGACACCATGCCTTTCGACGTCTATTTACCGCAGTATCTTTCTCCCGAGCGGCTGGAAGTGAAGCACCGCCGTACGCCCGCAACCGCGCAGTCTGCCTGATTCTGGTTTTTGGATGAAATAGGCCGCTGGCGCAGTATTTACTTGCGCTGGCAACTATTAAAAATATAGCAGTCTGATTCAGAGCTTGGGTGTGCCAGTCCACACCAGGGTCTGGCCCTGGCTAGATACCAGGCGCAGCACGGGTGGGCTACCAGCCACCAGCAGCAACTGCAAAGGCTGGGCGAGCAGGGCGCTGATGGCTTTGTCTGCCTCCATCAGCGGCACCTCGCAGGCTTTGCGCGTGCCCATCAGCGGCCCTACCTCCAGCGTGCCCGCATCCACGGTCCGGTAGTTGCCGCCCAGGCTATTGCAGCCCCCGCTGACCGCCATGCGGTCGTCCATGAATTCCATGACAAAGCGGCGGTCGGCGTGTGGGAACAGCACCGCCATGGCCTGGCCTTGCCCGTCGCTGGCCGAGTCCAGCGTCCATTGGAAAGCCTGCAGCTGGCTGGCCGTGGGCGGGCTGGCGTGGGGCATGGCCGGGGCGTTGGCTCTGGACGCGCAGGCCGTCAGCGCGCCACCGAATACCAGGGAACAGGCTATGGCCAGCAGGCCGGCAGAACGGTTCAGCATATAAAAAATTCTCCTGCGTATTTTGAAATGGCAGCTCGCCATGGTAGGGCTTCTGCCAGTCTTTCAGGCTAGGCAATCGTTTTCCTTTGCTTGCTTAAATTTTAGGCGGTGCAAGCTTTGTCTTTATAAAACAAACACTTAGCCACCCCATACAGCGGTTTTCCGTACTTATCCACAAGTTTGTCCAGTGCCGGCGGGTAAAACTTTTCGGGCGGCTGTGGCGTGTTTCTCTAGCTTGACGCCGCAGCAAGCCTGGGGCATCATTCTTTGATGTTGTCTGACAACTGATGACAATCTAGAATTACCGTATTCCACGCGCCCGCACCGCCCCACTATAAGGACACGCCCGTATGACTTCCTCCACCCCGCTGACCATTTCCATGCATCCGCGGGACAACGTGGCCATCGTGGCGAACGACGGTGGCCTGCCAGCGGGCACCGTGCTGCCTAGCGGCCTGGTGCTGCGCGACAAAGTGCCGCAGGGCCACAAGGTCAACCTGGTGGACCTGGCCGCCGACGCGCCCGTGTTGCGCTACAACGTGGTCATTGGCTATGCGGAGCGCGACATTCCGGCCGGCAGCTGGGTCCATGAGCGCCTGCTGAAGATGCCTGCAGCCCGCGAGCTGGAGGGCCTGCCCATGCCCGGCGACGCCGGGGTGGTGCCGCCCCCGGTGCTACCGCCGCTGGAGGGCTATACCTTTGAGGGCTACCGCAATGCCGATGGTTCGGTGGGCAGCCGCAACATCCTGGCCATTACCACCACGGTGCAGTGTGTGGCCGGTGTGCTGGACTTCGCGGTCAAGCGCATCAAGTCCGACTTGTTGCCGCGCTATCCGCATGTGGACGACGTGGTGGGGCTGGAGCACACCTACGGCTGCGGTGTCGCCATCGATGCGCCCGACGCGATCATTCCCATCCGCACCCTGCGTAATATCAGCCTGAACCCGAATTTTGGCGGCGAGGTGATGGTCCTGAGCCTGGGCTGCGAGAAGCTGCAGCCCGAGCGCCTGCTGCCGCCGGGCGTGATCCCGATCGAGGACCAGCGCGACGCTGCGCTGGACGTGGTGTGCCTGCAGGCTGAAGAAAACGTGGGCTTTATGTCCATGATCGACGCCATCCTGCGCCAGGCCGAGGTGCATCTGCAGCGGCTGAACCTGCGCCGCCGCGAGGTCGTGCCAGCATCCGAGTTGGTGGTGGGCGTGCAGTGCGGCGGCAGCGACGCCTTCTCGGGCGTGACGGCCAACCCGGCCGTAGGCTTTGCCACCGACCTGTTGGTGCGTGCGGGTGCGACCGTGATGTTTTCCGAAACCACCGAGGTGCGCGACGGCATTGCCCAGCTGACCTCGCGCGCCAGCAGTACCGATGTGGCCAATGCCATGGTGCGCGAGATGGCCTGGTACGACAACTACCTGCAAAAGGGCCGGGTGGACCGCAGCGCCAACACCACGCCGGGCAATAAGCTGGGCGGCTTGTCAAACATCGTCGAGAAGGCCATGGGCTCTATCGTCAAGTCTGGCAGCGCGCCAATCTCGGGGGTGCTGTCGCCCGGTGAGAAGCTGAAGCAAAAAGGTTTGATTTATGCCGCTACCCCGGCCAGCGACTTCATCTGCGGCACGCTGCAGTTGGCGGCCGGTATGAATGTGCACATCTTCACCACAGGCCGGGGCACACCCTACGGCCTGGCCGAGGTGCCGGTCATCAAGGTCGCCACGCGCAGTGACCTAGCGCGCCGCTGGCATGACCTGATGGACGTCAACGCAGGCCGTATTGCCGACGGATCTGCCACCATAGAGGACGTGGGCTGGGAGCTGTTCCACCTGATGCTGGCGGTGGCGAGTGGCAAAAAGACCTGGGCAGAGCAGTGGGGCCTGCAAAACTCCTTGGTGTTGTTCAACCCGGCGCCAGTGACCTGAGCTAGGGCTAGTCCAGCGCTGGCTCCATGAAAAAACCCGCCGAAGCGGGTTTGGGAGGAGGGGCTGGTTCGCTTATTTCTTGGTCGCGCTGGCGGCTGCTACGGGTTTGTCGGCGGCAGCTGCGTCAGCCTTGGCTTTTTTCGCATCGGCCTTGGCCTTTTTGGCGTCGGCTTTCGCATCCGCTGCAGCTGGCGCAGCAGCTGCGGCGGGAGCAGCCTTAGCGGCGGGAGCGGCTGCGCCATTGAATGTGCTGCCATTGACGGTCAGGCCACCGGCAGAAAACTTGGCAGCGTTTTTGTCGCCAACGCCTTTGACGCGCTCGATCAAGTCGCTCCAGTCCTTGAACTCGCCCTTTTTGCGTTCATCCAGAATCTTGCTGGAAATGCCGGGGCCTATGCCTTTGACGCCGTCGAGATCGGCCACGCTTGCCTTGTTTACGTCCACCGCAGCGAAAGCCATGGCCGCAGTCAGCATGGCCAGAATGGCCAGAATCTTCTTCAACATAGGTTTTTCCTTTAAGTTCATGAGCGCCGCATGCCAACGCGGCAGTAGCGTTCAATGGCCAGCATACAACGCCAGACGGGCGTTTGGGGTTGACGTGCCGCCCTAAGCGCGCTGCTGGGCCGAACGCAGCAGTAACACCGGCTAAGATAGCCCCTCACAAGCATAGAGCAGAAGGATTCGGTCATGAAAATATTGGTCACGGGTGCGGCAGGTTTCATTGGTATGACTGCGTCGCTGAAGCTGTTGGCGCGCGGAGATGAGGTCGTCGGCCTGGACAATCTGAATGACTATTACGATGTCAATCTGAAGCACAACCGCCTGAAGCGCCTGACGCCGCAGAGCAACTTTCGCTTCGTGCAGATGGACGTTGCCGACCGTGCGGGCATAGCCGATTTGTTTGCTCGCGAGAAGTTTGACCGCGTCATCCACCTTGCTGCCCAGGCGGGTGTGCGCTATTCCCTGCAAAACCCGCTGGCCTATGTAGACAGCAACCTGGTGGGTTTCATCAATATTCTGGAAGGATGCCGCCACAGCAAGGTTCAGCATCTGGTGTACGCGTCCAGCTCCAGCGTGTACGGTGGCAACACCAAGATGCCATTCTCCGAGCATGACAGCGTCGACCATCCCGTCAGCCTGTATGCCGCCACCAAGAAGGCCAACGAGTTGATGGCGCACACCTACAGCCATCTGTACGGTTTGCCCACCACGGGCCTGCGGTTTTTCACGGTCTATGGCCCATGGGGCCGGCCCGACATGGCTTTGTTCCTGTTCACCAAGGCCATCTTGGAAGGGCGCCCGATCGACGTCTTCAACCACGGGAACATGCAGCGCGACTTCACCTACGTAGACGATATCGTCGAAGGTGTGGTGCGTGTGCTGGACCGTGTGGCTGCGCCCAACCCGGAATATGACGCTGTATTGGCTGACCCCGCCACAAGCAACGCGCCTTACCGTGTGTTCAATATTGGCAATAACAATCCTGTCCGTTTGCTGGACTTTATCGGTTGTATCGAAGATGCCCTGGGCCAAAAGGCCGAGAAGCGTCTATTGCCGCTGCAAGATGGCGATGTACCGGAAACCTATGCGAACACCGACGCACTGCAGGACTGGGTGGGGTTTGTGCCGGGAACCAGCGTGCAGACCGGTATCGGCAACTTCGTCGCCTGGTACCGCGACTACTACAAGGTTTAAACCTTATCTGATGAGGCTTTGGCAGTGCGCAATCACACCGCGCGCGCTAGCCTCGCAAAGGTCCAGCACCCGCTCGAAACCTTGGGCATTGCCAAAATACGGGTCTGGTACTTCATCTATATCCGTCTTGTGGGCGTACGCCATAAAGCTCTGCACCTTGTGCTTCAGGTGGCTGGGACATATTTGCTGCAGGTCGGCTAGGTTGGACTGGTCCATCGCCAATATCAATTCGTAGGTGTTGAAGTCACTTTCTGCGACTTTGCGTGAACGGTCTTTGCCTGCGGCATAGCCCCTGGCAGACAGCGCATTCTTGGCACGTGCATCCATTCTTTCGCTGATGCGGCCTGCGTGGGTGCCTGCCGAGTCCACCCTTAACTTGCGTTTCAGGCCAGCATCTTCGGCAAACTTGAGCAGGACAGCCTGCGCCATGGGCGAGCGGCAGATATTGGCCTTGCAGACTATCAATATTTTGAGCATCGGAAGATACTGTGATGGTGCAATTTCGATGGGGCTGAAAATGGTGTTAAACCAGCTGTGGTGAGCGACCTCGGGATCCGGTTCGGTGGCCGGAGCTTCTAGCATCTTACTCATTATCTGAGTAGTGATTTCACCCTCTGTGGCCGCTATAGTGTGAGTGAGCTTTCTCGTTCAACCAGGCGTCCAACGGACTGCACTTCAATACCTGCATATGCTGGGTGATCTTGACCTTGATTGTGGGTACGACGCGCTCTGGCGTGGTGATAATGATTGCCCGTAGCCAAGCCGTGGATGAGTGGCCTGCAACCGTAGGAACGAGGGATACATGACAGAAAAAACCTTGAGTCAGCAGCCAGTGGCAATGCTTACGCAAGTCGAGAAAACCTACAGGCTCGATTCGGTGAGCGTCCCCGTCATCAAAGGCGTCGACGTGATGGTGCGATCAGCATGTTTTACAGTGCTGATGGGGCCATCTGGGAGTGGGAAGACCACCTTGCTCAATATGATTGGTTGCATCGACAAGCCGGATAAGGGCCAAATTGTCGTGTCGGACTGCAAGGTCGGCGAGCTGAGCGACGACGCTTTGTCTGACTTTCGCGCCAAGAACATTGGCTTCATTTTCCAAAACTTCAACCTGCTTCCGGTCCTGAGTGCCTACGAGAATATCGAATATCCGTTGTTGCTGGCTGGGGTGTCTGCCAAAACGCGTGGTACACGTGTACCTAAGTTGTTAGAGGCGGTAGGGCTGGAAGATCGGGCTAAGAACTTGCCAGGCCAGTTGTCCGGCGGCCAGCGGCAGCGCGTGGCCATCGCCCGGGCTTTGGCCCGCAAGCCCAAATTGGTTATTGCCGATGAGCCGACGGCAAATCTGGACAGCCAGACAGGAGCTGCCATTTTGTCTTTGATGCGCCGCATGGTGGACCGTTACCAGATCTCTTTTATTTTTTCGTCCCACGATCCAGAAGTTATCAAAGCGGCGGATGACACGATTTTTCTGCACGATGGCGTGATCCGTGACGTTCAGCGCAAGAACATGGGTGCGCCAAAATGACAAGAACCTTGAATCTGGCTGTGCGCAATTTGCTGCGCAACCGGCGCCGCTCTCTTGCCACTTTGGTCTCGATGTCGATTGGTTGCGCTGCGATATTGTTGTTTGGTGGCTTCAGCGGCAACATCAACTACGAAATGCACACACGTATCGTCCAGCGAGGTGGGCACCTGCAAATTCAGCACCGCGATTTCTATCTTTATGGCAGTGGTAACCCTACTGACTACGGTATCAGTGACTACGCCAAAATTTTGACGGATATCCAGCAAGACGAAGTGCTTCGCAAAATGGTGCTGGTCGCTACTCCTACCCTGCAGTTCGGCGGTATTGCCGGAAACTATGCCGCCAGCGTATCCCGCACCGTGATTGGGACGGGGTTCGTGGCCGAAGACATCAACCGCATGCGCCACTGGAACGACTTTGGCCTGCGCTCCAAGGCGCCGATTTCGACCTTAGAGGGAACCGCGCTGGACTCTGCCGTGGTCGGTGTGGGAGTTGCGAGGGTGCTGCAGCTGTGCGAGGCCTTGAAGGTGGAGCACTGCCCCAAACCGGACAAGAAGCGATCGGGAGACGGTGAGGCCGTGCCAGACGATATCGCCCAGCTCAGCATGCAAGAGTCAAAAGCTGCATCCGGCGCAAGCAATGTCAGCCCGCGCAGGGTTGAAGTGCTTTTGGTGAACTCCAGAGGTGCGCCGAATGTGACTTCTCTGGAGGTGGTGAGGGCCGAGGACCAGGGCGTCAAGGAACTGGACGAGATCGCGCTCATCATGCACTTGGCAAAAATCCAGCAACTGGTCTACGGCAAGTCGGCCCCTAAAGTGACTTCCATCATTCTTCAGCTGAGGCATTCCGATCAGATCCCTGCTGCGGTGGCGCGCCTGGAGCCCATATTGGCGAAGTATTCCAGCAGCCAGCCATTGGCGGTGCTCAACTTCCGCATGCTGAATCCTTTCTATGTGCAAACGGTGCAAATGTTTGACACCATATTTGGATTTGTTTTTGTTCTTATAGGCGCGATTGTGCTGTTCACCGTCAGCAACACCATGAATACCGCTGTGGTTGAACGTACGGTAGAAATTGGGACCTTGCGGGCCATCGGTGTGCGACGTGCCGGTATCCGTGGATTGTTCGTCACAGAGGGGGCTTTGCTGGGTGTGTGTGGCGCGGTTTTGGGTGTCGTGCTGGCTTTGGTGATTTCTGCAATCATTAACCAGCTGGATATTCTTTGGGTTCCGCCCAGTACGGTAGAGCCGGTGCCTCTGACTATATTGGTGGCTGGCGAACTAAAAATGATTATTGGCACTACCTTGGGCCTGATTGGCATTGCCATACTGTCCGCTTGGTGGCCCGCCTACCAAGCTGCACAACTCAAGATCGTTGAAGCATTGCGCCACGTTTGAAATCATCAAGGCAGTCATCATGAAGTCATTACGCATATTCCTATGTATCTGTTTGCATGGAACTGGCTCGGCTTGGGCTGCACCATCGGCTGAAGAGATACTTGTCGCCAGCGATGCCATCCGCAACCCCGGTCGTGCATTCAGTGTCACCGTTACGCTGACGGAGTTTCAGGGAGGTAAGCAGGCTGACAGCAGCACCTTGACCAGTTATTCCTTGAGCCAGCAACAGGGCGGGCAATTCTCCAGCTTGATACGGTTTGTCTTACCTGCTCGTGATGCGGGTAAGTTGATGCTTAAAAGCGGCAACGATATGTGGTTCTATGACCCCAGCAGCAAAGCCAGCGTTCGCCTGTCCCCCCAACAGCGCTTGCTTGGGCAAGCGTCTAATGGCGACGTGGCGACGGTGAACTTGGCGAAAGACTACAAGGCAACGCTTGCTGGTGAGGAAGAGGTGCAGGATGGCGAAAAGCATATGCGCAAGGCATACAAGTTGGCTTTGACCGCAGCGACTCCCGATGTCACATATGCCAGCATTGAAATGTGGGTGGATAAGGAGAACAACCGGCCTATCAAGGGGCGGTTCTATGCAGAATCGTCCCGGCTTCTCAAAACGGTGTACTACCGGCGATTTCAGCCTCAATTAGGCGCTGAGCGGCCTACAGAAAGCGTGATCATTGACGGCCTGGATCCCCAATCCGTGACGCTCATGCGTTTTTCCGATTACAAAGCCCGTAACATTCCCGAAAGCTGGATGCAAAGAGATTTTCTGCCCCGTTTTTAACCTGATTAAACCGATGACTATCGTTTCTCGTTCCTTTTTTTTGTCTGCTCTCACGCTGGCAATGATGCAGCCTTTGCCATCTTGGAGCGCTACTGGCGCCGAGGTAGATGCACTTAATCTCGAAAGCGATATGAGTGTTGCTACCGAAGGCACCCGGGACACCAAGCTTTTTGTTGAGGGCGCTATTGGTAATGCGAGTCAGCGATACAAGTCGAGCAGTGTGGACACATCTCGCGCGTCCATAGATTTCACCCATAGTGCGCGTCTTGCCCATGGCTGGCGGGGGTTGCTCTCTGACCGGTTCGATCAAATCCATCCCCGAGATGCAGGTCTTGACGAGAGTGTTAACAGCTTGCGTGAGGCCTATGTAAGTTGGCAGTCGGATGACGGGGGGCTAATCGCAGAAGCTGGGCGCATCAATTTGCGCTATGGGCCGAGCTATGGCTACAACCCAACAGATTTTTTTCGCGATGGCAGCTTGCGTGTGGTGACCACTGCAGATCCCTTTGCACTCCGAGAGAACAGATTGGGTACTGCCATGCTGAGGGTCCAAAGCATATGGACTGGTGGATCTCTGTCGGTCGCATTTGCTCCGAAGCTTGCAGACCAGCCTAATCAAGACACGTGGAGCCTTGATCTTGGATCTACCAATAATCGGGATCGGGTTTTAGTGGCTCTTGGGAGCCAATTTTCTCAGCGGGTGAGCAGCCAATTTTTTTTGTATAAGCAGGATGGCCTATCCTCAGCCCTGGGGGCTAATCTAACAGCTTTGTTGTCGGATGCAGCCGTAGCGCACCTCGAGTGGTCCCGCGGCAGGGAGTCAGATCTATTGAGCGGTTTTACGGCGCTACCCGGTAGTACGTCAACGCGCAACCGTTTTGCTGGTGGAGCTACCTACACCACGCTGAGTAAGCTGTCGTTAACTGCTGAATACCAATACAACGGCTTTGCACCCGATAAGCCAGACTGGTCTGCGCCAGGAATGGGAGGGGTTCTGGCGCAACAAGCATATCTCGGCAAATCCCTGCGATTGCAAGAGCTTGCATCTCGGCAAGCCTATTTGGTTTACGTGACGCAAAAGGGTCTGCTGCTTAAGGATTTGGATTTGACAGCTTATCTGAGGGTCAATGTGGGCGACAGCAGCCGGCTCGCTTGGTTGGAATTGCGTCACCACTGGTCAAAGTTTGATTTGACATTTCAATTACAGCAGAGTGCAGGGCGTACTGGCAGTGATTTTGGAGACCTACCGGACCGTCGGACCATGCAAGTTTTGGGTACCTACTTCTTTTAACGTCTCCCGTGACCTGAGTTTTGCTGAGATGTTATGTCGGAAAACCTTACATTAAAACCTCTGTCAGATGGTTTTATTTCCATAAGCCATTGATTTTAATGGTTATATTCTAGTTGGCACACTGCATGCTTTGTAAGAGAAACGGTCGACTCCGCAGTGGACCAGACTGTTTAACTTTCACTCTAAGGGGTACATCATGAAATTTTCGATGCCAAAAGTCTCCGCTGCAGCAATGGCGGCTGGTGTTGTGCTCGCATTGAGCGCAGGTTCTGCGTCTGCGGTCCCAACATTTACTATTGATAGTGGTGCTATCACTGGTACGACACAGTTAAAAACTGGCGATAAGTTCTCCGGCACTTCCTCGGAGTTGCTGCATACTTCGGCAACTGGTCATACAGGTTCCGGCTGGTTACAAATCAGTACCTTGGATTTTCTGGGCTCCGCCGTAAAAGGTTTCGGTAGCGCTCTCGGTAGCTACGGCTTATATGTGACGTTTGACCTGGCTGATACTTACGTTGGTGGTGGCACCGGTATTAACACCGCAGGCAGCGTTAGTACGCTGACCCTGCTGAATTTCAAGGTATGGGCTGATCCTCTGAATAACAATTCTTTCACGCAGGCAAGCGCTGCGGGAACGGGCACTGAGGCTTCTATTTCTGGTACTTCCGATGACATCTTGCTGGGCTATGGCTCCTTGATTAACGGTGTTGCTGGTTTTAATAGTTTGGGTGGTGCATACATCAATGCGGTCAATACCTTTGCTCTGTGCACAGGCGCTGGTACGGCGAAGATTGGTGCAACTACTGTGCCGTCTGCGGATTGCACCAGTGGAACTGGCAAGAGCTTCTTTGTTGATCCTGATCCGTTTTACACATTTGCCTTCACAGAGTTGAATAACACTACACAAGGCTTGTCTTCCAACGGAAATCTGGTTGCGATTACTCAAGCTACGGGTGCTATCGACTTCAACAGCGTTCCAGAGCCAGGTTCCTTGGCTCTGTTTGGTGTAGGTTTGGCTGGTTTGGCTGCATCCGCAAGCCGTCGTAAATCTTCCAAATAGGAAGTT
>JAPLPK010000161.1 GCA_026400275.1 Burkholderiales bacterium | reverse complement strand
GGGCAAACCTCGATTATCCCTGAAAATGAAAAAACTGCTTTTTAAGCATACGTTGGGCACACGCTCTAAAAGCACAAAGCTGGCAGAAACCAAGGTCTCCGCCAGCTTTTTACAGTCTAGTGCTTGACAGGCACCACAGGCGTCACGGCAGGCTCCAGCGCAGCAGCCACCGCCACGGGCTCCTCATCTGGTAAGGGCTGCGGCATACGCTCCAATGCAACCTCTAAAACCTGGTCAATCCACTTAACAGGGACGATCTCCAGCCCGTTCTTTACGTTAGCCGGGATATCCTGGAGATCTTTGGCGTTTTCTTCGGGGATCAGCACCGTCTTGATACCACCGCGCAGTGCGGCCAACAGCTTCTCTTTCAAGCCCCCGATAGCAGTGACCTCGCCACGCAGTGTAATTTCACCGGTCATGGCAACGTCGCCACGCACTGGGATACCAGTCAAGGCAGACACAAAGGCCGTAGTCATAGCGGCACCCGCACTAGGACCATCTTTGGGCGTTGCACCATCAGGCACGTGGATATGGATGTCCTTCTTCTCAAACACCTCATCCTTGATTCCCAAACGCTTCGACCGGCTACGCACTACAGTGCGGGCAGCTTCCACCGACTCTTTCATCACATCGCCCAGAGAGCCGGTACGTGTAATCACTCCCTTGCCAGGCATGATGGCAGCTTCGATGGTCAACAAATCGCCACCCACCTCGGTCCACGCCAAACCGACGACTTGGCCAATCTGGTTCTTTTCTTCAGCACGGCCATAGGTGTACTTTTGCACGCCCAGGTACTCATTCAGATTGTCGGCCGTCACCTTGACCTGTGCAGTCATCTGCTTGAGCAGTAGCCCCTTGACAACCTTGCGGCAAATCTTGGAGAGTTCGCGCTCCAAGGAGCGGACACCTGCCTCACGGGTGTAGTAACGCACGATGTCACGAACGGCATCTGGCGTGAGCAACAACTCCTCTTCTTTCAGGCCGTTGTTCTTCAGTTGCTTGGGCAACAAGTACTTGACGGCGATGTTCGTCTTCTCGTCTTCGGTGTATCCGGCAAGACGAATGACTTCCATTCGATCAAGCAAGGCCGATGGAATATTCATGGAATTCGACGTTGCGACGAACATGACATCGCTCAAATCAAAATCCACCTCCACATAGTGGTCGCCGAAAGTATGGTTTTGCTCAGGATCCAGCACTTCAAGCAAGGCACTGGATGGATCACCGCGGAAGTCCGTGCCCAGCTTGTCAATTTCGTCCAGCAAAAACAGCGGGTTGCGCGTGCCGATCTTGTTCAGACTTTGCAAAACCTTGCCAGGCAGTGCACCGATATAGGTGCGCCGATGACCGCGAATCTCCGCCTCATCACGCATACCGCCCAACGCCATGCGTACGTACTTTCGCCCTGTCGCCTTAGCGATCGATTGCCCCAAAGATGTCTTGCCCACGCCCGGAGGGCCTACCAAGCACAAGATCGGAGCTTTGACCTTGTCGACGCGCTGCTGCACCGCTAAATATTCCAAAATGCGGTCCTTGACCTTGTCCAGCCCGAAGTGGTCTTCGTTCAGTACTTCTTCGGCATTGCGCAAATCGTGCTTGATCTTGGTCTTTTTGCTCCAAGGCAAGGCTGTTAGCACGTCAATGTAGTTGCGGACCACCGTCGCTTCAGCCGACATAGGAGACATCAGCTTGAGCTTCTTCAGCTCGCTCTCAGCCTTCTTCAATGCCTCTTTGGGCATCTTGGCCAACTTGATCTTCTTTTCGATCTCGTCGATGTCCGCGCCCTCTTCCCCTTCGCCCAACTCCTTTTGAATGGCCTTAACCTGCTCATTCAAGTAGAAGTCGCGTTGGTTCTTTTCCATCTGGCGCTTCACGCGGCCGCGGATCTTCTTGTCAACGTTCAGAATATCCACTTCACGCTCAAGCTGACCGTAGAGGTTTTCAAGACGCTCACGCACATCGGACAGATCCAGCACGACCTGCTTGCTGTCCAACTTGAGCGGCAAATGCGCAGCAATGGTGTCCGCCAGACGGCCTGGGTCGTCGATGCTGGAAATGGACGTCAGAATTTCGGGCGGAATCTTCTTGTTCAGCTTGACGTACTGGTCAAACTGCTGCATCACAGCACGGCGCAATGCCTCGATCTCCGTCGTCTTGTGTGCAGTCGCCGACCCAACGACCGGCGTAATGCTGGCCACAAAATGTGAGTCGCCATCTTCAATGCGATTGACCGTCGCGCGCTGCTGACCCTCCACCAGCACTTTTACCGTGCCGTCAGGAAGCTTCAGCATCTGCAGGATGGTGGAAATGCAACCCACATCGAACATGTCAGCAACAGAAGGCTCGTCTTTCGCTGCGGCCTTTTGCGCCACCAGCATGATGCGGCGCTCGGCTTCCATCGCAGCCTCCAGCGCCTTGATGCTTTTGGGACGCCCAACAAAGAGGGGGATCACCATATGGGGGAAAACCACAACGTCCCGCAAAGGCAACAAGGGCAAATCGAGCGGCTCGGCAGGTAGGGAAATGTGTCCGGACATGAAGATCCTTTATGTAACCTGTTGAATATGGACTTCTAGCGGCAGTTTTCAAGCCACCTTTGCTACCGAATCCGCAGCAGGTGGAGAAAAGCTGCATCCATCCAGGATGCAGTGTTTCGTCTCAGGCCTTTTTCGCGGCTTCGCGGTACACCAAGAGCGGCGGCTTGCTCTCGTCAATTGTGGATTCATCCACAACAACCTTGTCCACATTGTGGTTGGTGGGCAAATCAAACATCGTATCGATGAGCGACTGCTCCAGTATCGAGCGCAAACCACGCGCCCCCGTCTTACGAGCCAGGGCCTTCTTGGCAATGGCCTTCAAGGCCGATGGGCGAATTTCCAAATCCACACCCTCCATGGCCAGCAGCTTGCTGTACTGCTTTACCAGGGCGTTCTTGGGTTCCGTCAAGATTTGAACCAGCGCATCTTCACTAAGTTCCGCCAGGGTGGCCACCACCGGCATACGTCCGACCAGTTCGGGAATCAAACCGAACTTGATCAAGTCCTCAGGTTCCACTTCGCGGAACACCTCGGTCAGGCTGCGTTGCTCCTTGCTTTTGACTGAAGCGCCAAAGCCGATACCCGAGGATTCGGTACGGTTGCCAATGACCTTTTCAAGCCCCGAGAAAGCACCACCCAGAATAAACAGAATATTGGTCGTATCGACCTGTAAAAAGTCCTGATTGGGGTGTTTGCGCCCGCCCTGCGGCGGCACGCTGGCCATCGTGCCTTCGATGAGTTTCAGCAACGCCTGCTGCACGCCTTCGCCCGAGACGTCACGGGTGATAGAGGGGTTGTCCGATTTGCGCGAAATCTTGTCGATTTCGTCGATGTACACAATGCCGCGCTGGGCGCGCTCAACTTCGTAATTACAGCTTTGCAGAAGCTTGGCCACGATGTTTTCGACGTCTTCGCCCACATAGCCGGCTTCCGTCAGAGTGGTCGCGTCGGCCATCACAAAAGGCACGTCTAGCATGCGTGCCAACGTTTGCGCCAGCAAGGTCTTCCCGGAACCCGTGGGTCCAATCAGAAGAATATTGCTCTTGGCCAGCTCGACATCGTCCTTCTTGGCGCTTTCCTTGTGACGCAGGCGCTTGTAGTGGTTGTAGACCGCCACGGCCAACGTCCGCTTGGCAACGTTCTGGCCAATGACGTAATTGTCGAGGTTATTCTTGATATCCAGCGGCGTAGGCAGGGCAGCTCCTGCCTCGCGGGACTCGGTCCCGGCTGGCAGCTCATCACGGATGATGTCGTTGCACAGGTCGATGCATTCATCACAAATGAATACCGACGGTCCTGCGATCAGCTTTTTCACTTCATGCTGGCTTTTGCCGCAGAAGGAGCAGTACAGAGTTTTTTCGCTGGAGGAGCCTTTTTTTTCGGCCATGGAGAGATGCCTTTTCAGTCGTTACTGAATGATAACCAAATAAAAACGGCGCTTTCTTTTCCAGAAAACGCCGTTCGGGGCCGCAGAGCCTCTTGTTTTACGCTCAGGGCCGCTTGCTGATGACCTCGTCCACCAAACCATAGGTCTTGGCTTCATCGGCAAACATGAAGTAGTCACGCTCTGTATCACGCTCGATCTTCTCGATGGACTGGCCCGTGCGTTCAGCCAGGATACGGTTCAACTGGTCACGCGTTTTCAAAATGTCACGCGCATGGATCTCAATATCCGTTGCCTGACCTTGCGCGCCACCCGAAGGCTGATGAATCATCACACGCGAATTGGGCAGGGAAAAACGCTTACCCTTGGCACCAGCGGCCAACAAGAATGCGCCCATACTGGCCGCCATGCCTACGCACAAGGTGGACACGTCAGGCTTGATGAACTGCATCGTGTCGTAAATCGCCATACCGGCCGTGACCGAACCACCTGGCGAGTTGATGTAGAAAGAGATGTCCTTGTCGGGATTTTCGCTTTCCAGGAACAGCAGCTGCGCCACCACCAGATTGGCGGTCTGGTCATTGACCGGACCGACCAGGAAAATCACGCGCTCCTTGAGCAGGCGCGAATAGATATCGTACGAACGCTCACCACGTCCCGACTGCTCGATGACCATGGGCACCATGCCAAGGCCTTGAATTTCCTGTGTGCTATTACGGATGAACATGGTGTATTTACCTTATTGAAGAGCCATTACAAATAAATAAGGGCTTGCGCCAGAAACACAAGCCCTCTTTGTACCAAATCCGGCAGCAGACTAGTTCTGACCCATCAGCTCGTCAAATGCAACTGCCTTGTCAACGACCTGGGCCTTGCCCAGAACGAAGTCGGTCACATTGCTTTCAATCACGATGGCTTCAACTTCGGCCAAGCGCTGGTTGTCGCCGTAGTACCAACGCACCACATCGGCTGGCTTCTCGTAGCTGGAAGCCAGCTCTTCGATATGGGCCTTGATTTGCTCGGTCGTGGCTTGCAAAGCATTGCTACGAACCAGTTCAGCAACCACCAGGCCCAAGCGCACACGGCGCTCTGCCTGGGGACGGAACACGTCATCAGGAATTGGAGCCTTGTCGGCATCCTTGATGCCGCGCTGCTTCAGATCAGCACGGGCGGACTCAATCATGCGATTCAGTTCCGACTGCACGCTGGCGTTTGGCAGATCGAGTTCAGCCTTGGCAATCAGCGCATCCATCACGGCTTGCTTGTTACGTGCCAACACGCGGAATTTGACTTCGCGTTCCAGGTTCTTGCGGATATCGGCACGCAGACCTTCGACGGTGGCGTCGGCAATACCCAGCGACTTAGCCAAAGCTTCATTCACTTCTGGCAGATGCGCAGCTTCAATCTTGTTGACAGTGACCATGAAGTCAGCTTGCTTACCGGCCACGTCTTTACCGTGGTAGTCCGCAGGAAATGCCAGGGGGAAGGTGCGGCTTTCACCGGCTTTCATGCCGCGCACGGCATCTTCGAATTCCTTCAGCATCTGGCCTTCGCCAACCAGAAATTGGAAGGCTTCAGCCTTGCCGCCCTGGAAGGTTTCGCCATCGATCTTGCCTTCGAAGTCAACGGTCACGCGGTCACCGTCTTCAGCGGGCGCATCAACAGCGCGCTGAGCGAAGGTACGACGCTGCTTACGCAAAATTTCAACCGTCTTGTCAATCGCACCGTCGTCCACTACGGCGGAAACCTTTTCCACCTGGGCCGTCGCCAGATCACCGATCTTGACTTCAGGGAACACTTCGAAGATGGCGTCAAAAGCCATTTGACCTTCGGGGGATTGTTCGTTTTCGCTGATGCGGGGCTGGCCGGCCACACGCAGCTTGGCTTCATTGGCAGCAACAGCAAAAGCCTCGCCCACCTTGTCGTTCATCACTTCGTAATGCACGGAGTAACCATAGCGCTGTGCCACCACGTTCATGGGCACTTTGCCTGGACGGAAGCCGTCCATCTTGACAGTGCGCGCCATCTTCTTGAGACGGGTAGCTACTTCGTTCTGGATCACTTCCACTGGCAGGGACAACGTAATCTTACGTTCCAGCTTTTCTAGGGTTTCAACAGTAACTGCCATCTGGGGTCTCGTATAAAAAAGTGTGGTGCGCGGGGGGGGACTCGAACCCCCACACCATTGCTGGCGTCAGGACCTAAACCTGGTGCGTCTACCAATTTCGCCACCCGCGCAAATACAGAACTAAACAGACGACTCAGCGGAACGCTCAACTGCACACCGTAGAAAACCGTCTGTTGGAAATCGGTCAGCCCTCTATTTTAGCGCGCTTCAAACCCGGTTTTTAGCGCACACGCGAATCTGCTGTATCGGCCATTCAGACCTTCCCCCCCTCGGCAGCTGGCAACTTGACGCGAAACCACGCCGCATACATGGCGGGCAAAGAGAGCAATGTCAGCACCGTCGCCACGATCAGCCCGCCCATGATGGCCACCGCCATAGGCCCCCAGAACACCGACCGCGACAGCGGAATCATGGCAAGCACCGCCGCCGCAGCGGTCAGCACAATCGGCCGCAAGCGCCCCACGGCAGACTCGACGATCGCGTCCCAGGTCGGCACACCACGCGCCCGCTCATGCTCGATCTGGTCGATCAAGATCACCGAATTGCGCTGGATCATGCCCATCAGTGCGATCACGCCCAGCAAGGCCACAAAGCCAAAAGGACGGCCCAGCGCCAACAAGGCAGCCGCTACGCCCGCAATACCCAGCGGGCCGGTCAAAAACACCAGCATGGCGCGGCTAAAGCTTTGCAGCTGCAGCATCAGCAAGGTAAAGGTCAGGAACAGCATGACGGGGATACCGGCCACGATGGAATCTGAACCCTTGCTGCTCTCCTCCACCGCGCCCGCCACCTCCACCCGGTAAGCGGTCAGCCCCTTGGCGGCCCATTGGGCTTCCAGCTTTTTCAACGCCGGCAGCAATTCGTTGGTTACGGTGGCGCCCTGCAAACCCTCTTGAATATCGGCCTGCACGGTGATGGCAAAGTCGCGGTTTTGGCGCCACATGACGCCCGGCTCCCAGTCGAACACTGGATGGGCCACCTGCAATAAGGGGATGGACTGGCCCGTCGCGGTGGGCAAATAGGCGTTGCCGATATCGGTGATGACGCTGCGCTCATCCAGCGGCTGGCGCAGCACGATGTCGATCAATTTGTCGCTCTCTCGGAACTGGCCTACCGTGGTACCGCTCAAAATGGTCTTGGCCGCCTGGGCAATCGCCTGGCTATTCACCCCCAGCGCCAGGGCCTTGGTCTGGTCAATCTCCAGGCGCATGACCTTGACCGACTCGTTCCAGTTGTCATTCACCCCACGGGTGTTGGCGCTCTGGCGCATCACGTCCTTGACCTCGTCGGCGCGCAAGCGCAAGACCTTGGGGTCCGTGCCCACCACGCGGAACTGCACTGGATACGGCACCGGCGGCCCCGTGGACAAGAGCTTGGCCCGGCCACGGACCTCAGGAAACTCGGTGGCCAACAAAGCCGGCAGCTTGGTGCGCAGAATCTCGCGCTGCTGCAGATCCTTGGACATGACAATGAACTGCGTCACATTGGTCTGGGGAAATATCTGGTCCAAGGGTAAAAAGAAACGCGGCAAGCCTGAACCTATCCATTCGGTGACGGTGCTCACACCCGGCTCCTGCAGCAGCCGGGCTTCCAGCTTCTTGGTGGTGGCCTCGTTGGCGGCAAAAGAAGTTCCTTCGGGGAACCAGATGTCCACCAAGATCTCGGGGCGACTGGAATCCGGGAAGAACTGCTGCTGTACCCGGCCCATGCCCACGATGCCCAGGGCGAAAATCAGCAAGGTAGAGCCAATGGTCAGCCAGCGGTGCAGCACACACCAGTGCACCAGGCGGCGGAAGCGGTTATAGAACGGCGAATTAAATGTCTCATGGCCATGGGCTTGCGCATCTGGCTCCGAAGTCTTCGCATGGGGTGGCGCCTTGAGCAG
>JAPLPK010000046.1 GCA_026400275.1 Burkholderiales bacterium | reverse complement strand
TTGACACTGATCGCGAGGTGGTTTTTTACAATATGTTGCGGTGCAGTACAGTGCACGCAGCAAGACTATTGACCACCAAGGACCGCAGTGCCGAGCAACCCTCCCGATAGCGATAAACCGGCGCACCGCGTCATCAAGAAATACCCCAATCGGCGTCTCTACGATACCGATACTTCCACCTATATCACCCTGGCAGAAGTCAAAAAGTTGGTGATGCAGCACGTGCCGGTGCAGGTGCGCGATGCCAAAACTGGTGAGGATCTGACGCGCGCTATTTTTCTGCAGATAATTCTGGAAGAAGAGGCGGGTGGCGCGCCCTTGTTAACCGAGCAGGTACTGGCCAACATCATTCGTTTTTACGGCAACACTATGCAGGGTTTTTTGGGGCCCTATTTGGAAAAGAATGTGCAAACTTTTATGGATTTGCAGTCCAAGATGGGTGAGCAGGCCAAGGGCGTCACACCAGAGGCCTGGGCGCAGATGTTGAAAATGCCATCCCCCGTGATGCAGGGCATGATGGGTGCTTATGTGGAGCAGTCCAAAAATATCTTCGTGCAAATGCAGGAGCAAATGCAACGCCAGACCGAGCAAATGCTGGGCAGCTTTGGCTTGAAGCCCTGAATTTCCCCGGCGCGGCGACAATAGGGGGATGACTGAAGTAATTTCCCCCACCCACACACCCAAAGTTGGATTTGTCAGCTTGGGCTGCCCCAAGGCGCTGACGGACTCCGAGTTGATCCTCACCCAGCTGAGCGCCGAGGGTTACCAAACCTCCAAGACCTTCGAGGGTGCCGATCTGGTGATCGTCAACACCTGCGGCTTTATCGACGATGCGGTGAAGGAGAGCCTGGACACCATCGGCGAAGCCTTGGCTGCCAATGGTCGGGTGATCGTGACGGGTTGTTTGGGTGCCAAGGCCGGGGATTCCGGTGGCAACCTGGTGCGTGAAATGCATCCCAGTGTGCTAGCTGTTACTGGACCACATGCCACGCAAGAGGTGATGGATGCCGTACATGCCAACCTGCCCAAGCCGCACGACCCGTTTCTGGATCTGGTGCCCAATGCGTTCGGCAGCGCGGGTATCAAGCTCACGCCTCGCCACTACGCATATCTGAAGATCAGCGAAGGTTGCAACCACCGATGCACCTTTTGCATCATTCCGTCCATGCGCGGCGACCTGGTTTCGCGCTCGATTGGCGACGTGCTGAGCGATGCGAAGGCCTTGTTCGAAGGCGGCGTGAAGGAGTTGCTGGTGATCAGCCAGGATACTTCGGCCTATGGTGTGGATGTGAAATACCGCACCGGTTTCTGGGATGGCAAGCCAGTCAAGACCCGCATGTTGGAGCTGGTGCAAACTTTGGCGGATATTGCTGAGCCCTATGGTGCCTGGGTGCGCTTGCACTACGTTTATCCGTACCCCAGCGTGGACGACATCCTGCCCTTGATGGCGACTGGTCGCGTTCTGCCCTATTTGGATGTGCCTTTGCAGCACAGCCATCCAGACGTGCTCAAGCGCATGAAGCGTCCCGCCAGCGGTGAAAAGAATCTGGAGCGCATCCAGCGCTGGCGCGAGATTTGCCCTGAGCTGGTTATCCGCAGCACTTTTATTGCGGGATTCCCTGGCGAGACGGAAGATGAGTTTTCCCATTTGTTGGACTTCATGCGTGAAGCCCAGATCGATCGCGCGGGTTGTTTTGCCTATAGCCCGGTGGATGGTGCCGCGGCCAACGATATTCCCGGCATGCTGCCATTGGAGTTGCGCGAAGAGCGCCGTGCGCGCTTCATGGCGGTGGCGGAAGAGGTCTCGGCGAACAAGCTGCTCAAGCGTGTTGGTAGCACCATGCAGGTGTTGGTGGATTCGGCGCCGGGCTTGGGTAAGAAGGGTGGGGTTGGCCGTAGTTACGCGGATGCGCCAGAGATTGATGGCATTGTGCGATTGCTGCCCCCTGAGAAGATTAGCAAAACCTTAAAGGTGGGTGAGTTCACCAAGGCGCGGATTGTGGGCACGCAAGGGCACGATCTGGTGGCATTGCCAATCTAGTTTTGATTTCCCCGCATTGCCCATGCAGTGCGGGGGAGTAGAGCCGGGAAAAGACGGGCAAAAAAAAGCCGCTAACTTCTTAGCGGCTTTTTTCGAGTAAGTTGTGGTGCCCAGAACTGGACTCGAACCAGCACGCCTTGCGGCGCTGCGACCTGAACACAGTGCGTCTACCAATTTCGCCATCTGGGCCCACTAAACTCTAACCATCTGCAATAGGTAGTTTGCAGATTTTTAACCAGAAAAAAACCGCCAATAATTTAGTGGTTTTTGTTCGAGATAAGGTGTGGTGCCCAGAACTGGACTCGAACCAGCACGCCTTGCGGCGCTGCGACCTGAACACAGTGCGTCTACCAATTTCGCCATCTGGGCCCACGAGTTAAAGTATAACATGGGAAAAACAGCGTTTTTGACTCGCGGGTTGAAGGCTTGATGAAATCCGCGGTTTTTTCCACTGCCTGCCGTGCTCTGCTACCCTTTGGGTAAACCAGAAAGAGAGAATCCTTATCAAAACGACCAGTCATACCAGCGGCTTGCTGGACGAGATCGAAGGCACCATCCAGGGACACCGCGATGGACACGGGTTTGTACTGCGCGATGACGGTGAGTCGGATATCTATCTGCCCTCCAATGAAATGCGCGCCGTGCTGCACAAGGACCGGGTCAAGGCCCGTATTGTGCGCAGTGACCGCAAGGGCCGCCCTGAGGGCAGGGTTGTGGAGATCATTGAACGCCCGGTCCAGCCCATCATTGGTCGTCTGTTGCAAGAAAGCGGCATCTGGCTGGTGGCTCCTGAAGACAAGCGTTATGGCCAGGATGTATTGATCCCTAAGACGGCCATTGGTAGCGCCAAACCCGGCCAGGTGGTCGTGGTCGAACTCACCGAGCCGCCCGCTTTGTTCGGCCAACCGGTAGGCCGCGTCAAGGAAGTGCTGGGCGAGGTGGATGACCCCGGCATGGAAATCGAAATCGCGGTGCGCAAATACGACGTGCCGCATGTGTTCTCCGATGCGTGTATTGCCCTGGCGCGTACCTTGCCGGACAAGGTGCGGCCCCAAGACAAGAAGAACCGCGTCGATCTGACCGATGTGCCCTTGGTCACCATCGACGGCGAAGATGCGCGCGACTTCGACGACGCCGTGTACTGCGAACCTGCCAAGGTCGGACGCAGCAAGGGCTGGCGTCTGCTGGTGGCGATTGCCGATGTCAGCAACTACGTGGAAACCGGCTCGGCCATCGACGTGGATGCGTATGACCGTGCCACCAGCGTGTATTTCCCGCGCCGCGTCATTCCCATGCTGCCCGAGAAACTGTCCAACGGCCTGTGCTCCCTGAACCCCGAGGTGGAGCGCCTGTGCATGGTTTGCGACATGCTGGTGACGACCAAGGGCGAGGTGCATGCCTACCAGTTTTACCCTGCGGTGATGTACAGCCATGCGCGCTTCACCTACACCGAAGTGGCGGCCATTCTGGGCAATACCCGCGGCCCCGAGGCGCTGCGCCGCAAAGACCGTGTCAACGACCTGCTGAATCTGCACGATGTGTACCGGGCGCTGCTGGTGGCGCGCCAGGCGCGTGGCGCGGTGGACTTTGAAACCACCGAAACCCAGATCGTTTGCGATGAAAACGGCCGGATTGAAAAAATCGTGCCGCGCACCCGCAACGAGGCGCATAAGCTGATCGAAGAGGCCATGCTGGCTGCCAACGTCTGCAGCGCCGACTTTATCGCCCAGGGCAAGCACCCGGGCCTGTTCCGTGTGCACGAAGGCCCCACTCCCGAAAAGATCGAGATTCTGCGCAACTACCTGAAGGCCACTGGCGTGGGTATGCCGATCAGCGACGACCCCAAGCCGGGCGAGTTCCAGGCCATTGCGGCGGCCACCAAAGACCGGCCCGACGCGCAGCAAATCCATTCGATGCTGCTGCGTTCCATGCAGCAAGCCATTTACACGCCCAGCAACAGCGGGCACTTCGGCCTGGCGTTCGATGCCTATACCCACTTCACCAGCCCGATCCGGCGCTACCCGGACCTGCTGGTGCACCGCGTCATCAAGGCAATCCTGGCGCACCGCAAGTACCAGCTGCCTACGCTGCCCACCCCGGGTGAAGCCCATGCCAAGCTGGCCAAGCGCCTGAGTAAGAACAACCATGCGCGCCTGCAAGGCAAGGTCGCAGAGCCCGATCTGAAACCCAAGAAGATCAGCCCCGAAACCCTGGCCTGGCAGGCTGCCGGGCTGCATTGCAGCGCCAACGAGCGCCGCGCCGATGAGGCCAGCCGCGATGTGGAAGCCTGGCTCAAATGCAAATACATGCGTGAGCATCTGGGCGAGGAATTTGGCGGCGTGGTCACCGCAGCCACCGGCTTCGGCATCTTCGTCACCTTGGACGCTATGTACGTGGAAGGCCTGGTGCACATTACCGAGCTGGGCGGCGAATACTTCAAGTTCGACGAGGCCCGCCAGGAGCTGCGTGGCGAGCGCACCGGCATTCGTTACTCCATAGGCACGCGGGTGCAGGTCCAGGTCAGCCGCGTCGATCTGGACGGGCGCAAGATTGACTTCCGCCTGATACGCGAAGGCGAAGATCTGGTCAACCGCGCCATGAAGGACAAGGGCGTGCAGCGTGAGGGCCCGAATCGCTCCAAATCCGAGGCTGCGCCTTCCAAGCGCTCCGGCCGCAAGGAGTCGCAGTCGCGTGACCATGCGCCGCGCACACCTGTGCAGGCGGCCAAGTCGGCGGCAAAATCTTCGGGGGCTGCGCCTGCCAAGGGCGGTGCGGCCAAGAAGAAGGCCCAGAAGCCGCGTACCCGCAGATAGGCGAAGGAAGGCGATGGAAAACCAATCCAAAGTCGCCGTGGTGACCGGCGCCGGCAGCGGCATTGGCCGGGCTGTGGCACTGGCCTTGCTGGCCGATGGCTACCGTGTCGCGCTCGCCGGGCGGCGCAGCGAGGCCTTGCTTGCGGTGCAGGCCGAATCCGGTGCTGCGCAAAATGCGCTGGTAGTGCCTACCGACGTTACCGACCCGGCGGCCGTGCAGGCCTTGTTTGAGGCTACGGTGCAGGCTTTTGGCCGCGTCGATCTGCTGTTCAACAATGCCGGCACCAGCACGCCGGGCGTGTTGCTGGAAGACCTGAGCCTGGCGCAGTGGCAGGGCGTGGTGGATGTGAACTTCACCGGCATGTTTCTGTGCATACAGCAGGCCTTCCGGGTGATGAAGGCGCAGACGCCGCGCGGCGGGCGCATCATCAACAACGGCTCCATCTCCAGCACCACGCCGCGGCCCAATTCAATTGCCTATACCGCCACCAAACACGCGGTGCGCGGCATGACCAAGTCGGCCGCGCTGGACGGGCGCAAATACGATATTGCGGTGGGCCAGATCGACATCGGCAACGCCGCCACCAATATGACCCAGCGCATGACCACCGGCATCCTGCAAGCCCATGGCGAAATGGTGGTGGAGCCGGTGATGGACGTCAACATCGTCGGTAAGTCGGTGCTTTATATGGACAGCTTGCCGCTTGAGGCCAATGTGCTGTTCCACACCGTGATGGCGACAAAGATGCCGTTCGTGGGCCGGGGTTAGTCCGTCGTTTGCTCCGTCGCCTTGCGCCGGGCGGCTAGAACTGCGCCAGCGCGTTGGCCGTCAGGAGCTTGCCGTCAGGCCAGCCGTCCGCTGCCAGCCCGTGCATGTAGACGGCATCGCAGGCCGCATCCATGGCGTACTGGCCGGCAGCCAGCCGTGCGCCCACCATGCCTGCCAGCACATCACCCGTACCCGCCGTGGCCAACAGGGCGTTGCCCGTCGGGTTGATGGCGGGCGTTCGCAGCGGCGCCGCGATCACCGTGCCCGAACCTTTCAGTACCGCCACGCAGGCAAAGCGGTCGGCCAGCTGCTGGGCGGCGGCCAGTCGGTCGGCCTGGATTTGCTGCGTGGTGCAGCCCAGCAGGCGCGCGGCCTCCAGGGGGTGCGGCGTCAGTACCGTGGGCAGGCCCTGGGCCGAGCGGTAGCGCAGCAGGGCTTGCAGGGCGGTGTCGCTGGCGATGGCGTTCAAGGCGTCGGCGTCCAGCACCAGGCGGGCGGCTTCGCCCAGCACGCGCGGCAGCAGGGGGCGCACAGCCTCACCGCCGCCGCAACCGCAAACCACGGCCAGGGCATGCAGTTTGAGTGCGCCCGGGGTGCGGAACATGAGTTCGGGCTGCTGTGGGTGGACCTGCATGCTGCCGCCGTCCAGCAGGCCGACGAAGACGCGGCCGGCCCCGTGGTGCAGGGCGGCGGTGGCCGCCAGCAGTGCGGCACCGGTCATGCCGGGCGCGCCGCCGATGACGGCCACGTCGCCGTAGCTGCCCTTGTGGCTGGCGTGGCTGCGTTGTGGCGCGGGCGGTGCGCCCAGCAGCCGGGCGCTGGCCGCAGCGCCGGGTGTGACGCCCAGTGCGTCTAGCCAGACCTGGCCTGCGCTGTCCCGGCCATGGGCGGTGAACAGGCCGGGTTTGAGCGTCAACAGGCTGAGGGTGTGTTCGGCACGAATAATGGCTGCAGCGCTTGATTCATCTGCGCTGGTAGCTACTGAATTGGTAGCAAATGCGCCAGTGTCTGTGTGCAGGCCGGTCGGCAGGTCCACCGCCAGGGTGGGTGCCGGGCTTGCGTTCATGGCGACGATCCAGCTGGCCATGCTGCCGCTGGGGGCGCGGCTTTGGCCTAGGCCGAGCAGGGCGTCTATGCACAGGTCCTGGGCGTCCAGGTCGGTAGGTGGGGTATCGGCAAATTGCACGCCGGCGGCACGGGCGCGCCCCAGGGCGACCAGGGTGTCGCTGGAGGCGCGGGCTTCCTGGCCCAGCCAGGTCGCCACGACCTGGATGCCGCGCTGTTGCATCTGGGCTGCGGCCTCCAAGCCGTCGCCGCCGTTGTTGCCGGGGCCGCAGGCGACCCAGATGCGGCGCGCATGCGGTGCCAGGGCGCGGGCCAGGCGGGCCACGGCCAGGCCGGCGCGGGGCATCAAGGTGTTGGCGGGCAGACCCGCCAGCGCGGTCTCTTCGATGCGGCGCGAGGTGGCGGTATCGAACAGAGGCTGCGATTGGTCGGCGTTGATGCGTTGCATGGGATTAGTTTCGCAGGCGTTCCAGGCCCAGGCCTTCCATGTCGATGGCCGGGCTGTGGCCAGCTACCAGGTCGGCTGTGGCGCGGGCGCTGCCGCAGGCCAGGGCCCAGCCGCTGGAGCCATGGCCCAGGTTGAGCCAGACGCCGGGCAGGCCGCTGGCACCGATCAGGGGCGGGCCGTCGGGCAGCATGGGGCGGGCGCCTTTCCAGATTTGGACATTGCTGGCTAGCTGGGCCGCGCCGGGGAACCAGTCGTGCAGCACCTTGTACAGGGTGGCGATGGCGGCGGGGTTTTTGGTGTCGGGCTGGCCACCGAGCTCGGCGCTGCCAGACACGCGCACGCGCTGGCCCATGCGCGAGATGGCGACTTTGTAGTGTTCGTCCATCACGGCGCTGACCGGGGCGTTCAGCGGCTCGCGGATATTGGCGGTGAGCGAATAGCCGTACACCGCCGCCAGCGGGATGTGCACGCCCAGCGGTTTGAGTAGAGCGGCCGAGGCCATGCCAGCGCACACCACCACCGCATCGAAGCGCCGGGGCGTGGTCTCGTTTGCTATGGAAACCGTAGCTGCTGGCGCAGGATTTATCTGCGCTACCGTGCGATTAAACTCAAATTTTGCACCCAGCTGCTGGGCTGCGGCCTTGAGCAGCATGGTGAACTGGCGGCAGTTGCCCACCTCGTCGTCCGGCAGGTGGATGGCGCCGAAGAAGTCGGTTTCGGCGCACAGCGCGGGCTCGATGCTACGTGCCGCAGCCACGTCGATCTGCTGGAAGCGCACACCCGCATCGCGCAGCAGCTGCAGGCCGGGCTCGGCCATGGCGGCGTCCTGCGCGGTGCGCAGCAGCACCATACAGCCGTCGCTGCGGTCGTATTCCAGGCGCAGCGTGTGGGCCAGCGCGTGCAGGCGTTCGCGGCTGTAGAAGGCCAGGCGTTGCAGGCGGCTCCGGTTGGTCAGGTGGGTGTCGAGCTTGCAGGCGCGGCGCCACTTCCACATCCAGGCCAGGTCGCTGGTGGACAGGCGCAGACCCAGCTGCAGCGGGGCGTGGCGCTGGAACAGGCTTTTGAACATCTTGCCCGGCATGCCAGGGGCCGCCCAGGGGGTGACGTAGCCGGGCGCGATGATGCCGGCGTTGGCAAAGCTGGTTTCTTCGGCGGCGGCGCTGCGGCGCTCGAAAACGGTGACTTCGTGGCCGTCGGCGGCCAACTCATAGGCTGTGCTGACGCCGATGACTCCGGCGCCAATGATGGCAACTTTCATGCGGAAAACTTCCGCATCTTCACGACATGCATGGGGACCTTGTTTTTATAAGAAATGTGGCTATGGTGCAGATATTGTCTGCGCGAGCAGCTATCAAAACTGTAGTGTGGCCTCGGCTTTTAAGGCCAGGCTCAGCAGGGCATCATCGCGCATCGCGGTGCTCCACAGCATCAGGCCCACAGGCAGTTCGTCTTGCGTATGGCAGGGCAGCGAGATGGCACAGCCGTCCAGCATGTTCACCACGCTGGTATTGCGCAGCAACAGGCCGTTGGCGTGGAAGAAGGCGTCGTCGCGCTCCGTGCCCGGTGTCATGTGCGAAATGGGCGGCGCCACGATGGGCACAGTGGGCGAGACCACGGCGTCAAAGCCGCGCAGGGCGGACTCCATCTGAGTGATCCAGGCGGCACGGGCTTCTACCAGCTCGAAATACTCGAAAGCCCGCATCTGCGCTCCGCGCTCTATGCGCACCAGCACCCGGGGGTCGTAGGCGGCGCGTGTGAGCGGACCACGGCTCAGCAGAGGGCGGTGCCAGATATACGACTCGACCGCCGAGAAGCCGCCGGTTTGCTGGATGCGGGCCAGCGCGTTGAGTGGCTCCAGCGGGAGCTCCACCAGGGTGGCCCCGGCATCGCGCAGGCGCTGCAGCCCGCGTTGGAAGGCGCGGGCCACGGTGGAGTCCATCTGGTCCAGCAGGATGTTGTTGGCCACGGCAATCCGGTATTGCGACAGGGGCGCATCGCTGAGTGCCACGTCGCGCTGGGCCAGGATCTCATGCGCCAGCACCGCGTCGCGTGTGCTGCGGGTCAGCGCGCAGACTGTGTCCAGCGTGCTGGATAAGGGGATGGCGCCGGTCGTGGGTACCAGCCGGGCTGTGCTTTTGAACCCCACGATGCCATTCAGCGCGGCTGGGATGCGGATCGAGCCGCCGGTATCCGAGCCCAGGCCGATGAAAGCCGCGCCGGTGGCTACCGATACTGCCGCGCCCGAAGACGAGCCGCCCGGCACCCGCGCAACAGGACCGACAGTGCGGGCGCCTGCAGGCTGGTTGTAGCGGCCATCCCAGGCGGCCGGTGTGTCGAAGTGCGGGTTGGTGCCCACGCCGGAAAAGGCGAATTCCACCATGTGGGTACGGCCCAGAATGGCGCCACCAGCAGCCTGCAGGCGCGCCACGGCGGGGCAGTCGGCTGCGGCGGCGGGGCGGTCGGCCAGTACCGTGGAGCCAGCGGTGCTGACCTCGCCGGCCACGTCGAACAGGTCTTTGACCGACACCGCCAGGCCGACCAGCGGCGTTTCTGCGATGTGGGGCTGTGCGGCCACGCTGCGGGCGGAATCAAAGCGGGTGTGTAGAAAAGCGCTTTTGCATGCGTCCGACTGGGCGATGGCTATCGAGCGTTCCAGTTCCTTCGGGGGCGTGGACTGCTGCGATTGCAGCTTCAGGCGGGTGGCGACAAGGTCTGTATGCATGGTGTGGCGTGGAGCGTGCTACACTCCTTGGGTTTTGCTGATCGGTCAGAGTCGTTTGACTGTTGCAGTAAAACTAATCGCAAACCAGTCCATTCAAGGTGTTGCGCTGATTTTGAGCATTTCAAAACAGTTGCAAATCGGACTGAATTTTAGACACAACCTTACGGAGAACTCCATGTCTGTCACCATGCGCGAAATGTTAGAAGCCGGCGTCCATTTTGGTCACCAAACCCGCTTCTGGAACCCCAAGATGGCCCCGTTCATCTTCGGTCACCGCAACAAAATTCACATCATCAACCTGGAAAAATCGCTGCCGATGTTCCAGGACGCGGCCAAGTTTGCCAAGCAACTGACCGCCAACCGTGGCACCATCCTGATGGTCGGCACCAAGCGCCAAGCCCGCGAGATCGTCGCTGGCGAAGCTGCTCGCGCTGGCGTGCCTTTCGTTGACCAACGCTGGTTGGGCGGCATGCTGACCAACTTCAAGACGGTCAAGACCTCGATCAAGCGTCTGAAAGACATGAAGATCCAGCAAGAAGCCGGTCTGGACAGCATGAGCAAGAAAGAACAGCTGATGTTTGCCCGCGAAATGGCCAAGCTGGAAAAAGACATCGGTGGCATCCAGGACATGACCACCCTGCCAGACGCAATCTTCGTGATCGACGTTGGCTACCACAAGATCGCCATCGCTGAAGCCCGCAAGCTGGGCATCCCGCTGATCGGCGTGGTCGATACCAACCACTCGCCAGAAGGCATTGACTACGTGATCCCAGGCAACGATGACTCCTCCAAGGCTGTCACTTTGTACGCCCGTGGCATCGCTGACGCCATCATCGAAGGGCGTAACAACGCCGCCAGCGATGTGGTCAAGGCCGTGGCTGCTGAAACTGCCGACGAATTCGTGGAAGTGAGCGAAGCCGCTGCCTAAGCGCTTCTACATTGCGCGGTTCGCCGCCATGAAAGAGGGGCGCAAGCCCCCTTTTTTTTACTAATTTTTTTGATTTGAAGACGGAGAAAAATATGGCTGCAATTACCGCAAGCATGGTCGCTGAACTGCGTGGCAAGACCGATGCTCCCATGATGGAATGCAAGAAGGCCCTGACCGAAGCCGAAGGCGATATGGGCAAGGCCGAAGAGCTGCTGCGCGTCAAGCTCGGCAGCAAGGCTGGCAAGGCCGCTTCGCGCGTGACTGCTGAAGGCGTTGTGACCAGCTACTTCGAAGGCACTACCGGTGCCTTGCTGGAAGTGAACTGCGAAACCGACTTCGTGACCAAGAACGACAGCTTCCTGGCCCTGGCCCAAGGTGCAGTGCAATTGATCGCCAAGCACAACCCTGCCGATGTGGCTGCCCTGAGCGCCCTGGCTTATGAGCAAGACGGTTTCGGCCCCACGCTGGAAGATGTGCGCAAGGGTCTGATCGGCAAGATCGGCGAAAACATGACCTTCCGCCGTTTCAAGCAATTCTCCGGCTCCAAGCTGGCGGGTTACCTGCACGGCACGCGTATCGGCGTGGTGGTGGAGTTTGAAGGCGACGAAGTGGCTGCCAAGGACGTCGCAATGCACATCGCCGCCATGAAGCCCGTGGCCCTGACCAGTGCTGACGTGCCTGCTGACCTGATCGCCAAGGAGCGCTCCGTGGCAGCAGCCAAGGCCGCTGAAGACGCTGCTGTTGCAGTGGCTGCCGGCAAGCCTGTGCAGTCCGACGAAATCGTTGCCAAGCGCATCGAAGGCGGCGTGCAGAAGTACCTGAAGGAAGTCTCGTTGTTCAACCAGACCTTCGTCAAGAACGACAAGCAAACCGTGGAGCAAATGCTCAAGGCAACCTCGACCAATGTCAAATCGTTCACCCTGTACGTGGTGGGTGAAGGCATTGAGAAGAAGGTGGACGACTTCGCTGCTGAAGTGGCGGCACAAGTGGCTGCGGCCAAGGCTACGGCCTAAGTCCTGTTCCAGACATCTACGCGAAACACTTTGCCCCTACCATTTTTCATCCAACCATCCAAGGAGTTTCCATGACCCAAGCCCAACCAGCCTACAAGCGTATCTTGCTCAAGCTGTCGGGGGAGGCTCTCATGGGAGACGACCAATTCGGCATCAACCGTGACACCATCGTGCGCATGGTGGAAGAGGTCGCCGAAGTCACCCGTCTGGGTGTGGAGGTTGCCGTGGTGATTGGTGGCGGCAATATTTTCCGTGGTGTGGCGGGCGGCTCGGTCGGTATGGACCGCGCCACCGCCGATTACATGGGCATGCTGGCCACGGTGATGAACGCATTGGCATTGGCCGATGCGATGAACAAGGCCGGCCTGACGGCGCGTGTGATGTCTGCCATCGCCATCGACCAGGTGGTCGAGCCCTACGTGCGTCCCAAGGCTTTGCAGTACCTCGAAGAGGGCAAGGTCGTGGTGTTCGCTGCGGGTACTGGCAACCCATTTTTCACCACCGATACGGCTGCAGCTTTGCGCGGTGCGGAGATCGGTGCGCAGGTGGTGCTCAAGGCCACCAAGGTAGACGGCGTGTACACCGCCGACCCCAAGAAAGACCCTTCGGCAACCCGTTACGCCAGCCTGTCCTTCGATGAAGCCATGTCGCAAAACCTGGGCATCATGGACGCAACGGCCTTTGCCCTGTGCCGTGACCAGAAGTTGCCGATCAAGGTGTTTTCCATATTCAAGCACGGCGCACTCAAACGCGTGGTGATGGGTGAGGATGAGGGCACCCTGGTCCATGCCTGACCCTGTGTGCAGGCCCCTGAGGAGAAAAGCATGACTATCGCCGACGTTAAAACCAATCTGCAAGCCAAGATGGACCAGTCCATCGTTGCCTTCAAGAACAACCTGGCCAAGATCCGTACGGGTCGCGCCAATCCCGCTTTGCTCGATACCGTGCAAGTGGAGTACTACGGCTCCATGGTGCCTATCAGCCAGGTGGCCAATGTGTCGTTGATCGACTCGCGCACCATCGGCGTTCAGCCCTGGGAAAAGAATATGGCGTCCAAGGTCGAAAAGGCCATCCGTGACAGCCATCTGGGTTTGAACCCGGCTTCGCTGGGTGATCTGATCCGCGTACCCATGCCCGCCATGAGCGAAGAGCGCCGCAAGGAGCTCACCAAGCTGGCGCGCACCGAAGGCGAAAGCGCCAAGATCGTGGTGCGCAATGTGCGCCGCGATGCCAACGAAGCCGTGAAGAAGCTGGTCAAGGACAAGCTGGCCTCAGAAGACGACCAGAAACGCGCCGAAGCCGATGTGCAAAAGGTCACCGACCGCCACATCGCCGAGATCGACCAACTGGTGGTTGCCAAAGAGCAGGACATCATGGCCGTCTAGCATGTGGACCATCCCCGGTCTCTATGCAGTCGGTTCCACGGTGTTTTTGACAGGGGTTGATTTTTAACATGGCTACTTCTTTATCCTCGGTTCCCGGTCATATCGCCATCGTCATGGATGGAAATGGCCGCTGGGCCACGCGGCGATTCATGCCGCGCATCGCCGGCCACCACCAGGGCGTGGATTCGCTGCGCCGCTGCGTGCAGGCTTGCCTGGACCGTGGCGTCGGCGTTTTGACTGTGTTTGCGTTTTCTTCCGAGAACTGGGACCGCCCGGCAGAAGAGGTTTCGGGGCTGATGTCATTGATGGTCGGCGTGCTGGCCAAGGAAGTCGTCAAGCTCAAGGCCAATGGCGTGCAGCTGCACTTCGTGGGCGACCTGGGCGCCTTGTCGGAAAAGGTCCGCAACGGCCTGCTGGAAGCCGAGAAAGCCACGGCCGACAACACCCGGCTGGTGCTTAATATCTGCTTCAACTACGGTGGCCGCTGGGACATTGCCCAGGCCGCACGCAAGCTCGCTGCTGCGGGTGAGGCCATCACCGAAAAAAGCCTGGACCGCGCCATGGCCCTGGCGCATTCGCCCGACCCGGACCTGCTGATACGCACCGGAGGCGAGTTCCGCATCAGCAACTTCCTGATCTGGCAGGCAGCGTATTCCGAGCTGGTCTTCAGTGACAAGCTGTGGCCTGAGTTCGACGAAGCCGCGCTGGACGAGGCGATTGCTGTTTACAGCCGCCGTGAACGCCGCTTTGGCAAAACCTCGGAGCAGGTGGCTACGCCCACCTGATCACCTTCCATGCTGCTGCAACGTGTCATCACGGCCATCGTTCTGTTGGCGATTCTTCTGCCTGCGCTGTTCTATCCTGCTCCAGAGCCCTTGTGCTTGCTGGCCGTATTGGCGATAGCTGCAGCCGCCTGGGAGTGGGGCCGCATGAATGGCTTGAACCAGGCCAAATCCCTAGGCTTGGGTCTGTTGATGGTGCTGGCTTGCGCTGTGTCCTGGCTGATGGGCCTGTTGACCGCGCATACCCCGATGCTGTGGACGGTTGTCGGTTCAGCCTGGGTGCTGGTGGGGGCCTGGTTGCTGCGCGGTGGCGTGGATGGGTGGGGACGCATCCCTGGCGCCGTGCGCGGCACGGTGGGGTTTGCCGCCCTGTGGGCCGCTTGGTTGGCGATCTGCCAGGCCCGCGTGATGGGTACCAACTTTTTGCTGTCGGCCCTGGTGCTGGTCTGGGTGGCCGACATCTTTGCCTACTTTGCCGGGCGTGCCTTCGGCACTAAATTTTTCAGGAACAAGCTGGCGCCCGCCATTAGCCCCGGCAAGAGCTGGGAAGGCGTGTGTGGCGGCATGCTGGGGGTTGTGGTGTTGGCTTTTGCCTGGGTGGCCGTCGATAGCGCGAACCACGCCACGGTGGCCAGCCTGTACACCCGCCTGGCGGAACGCAGCAACGTGCTGCTGCTTTTGGCGGCCTTGTTCCTGGCCGCCATGAGTGTGGCGGGTGATTTGATTGAGTCGCTGGTCAAACGTAGCGCAGGCGTGAAAGACAGCAGCGGTTTGCTGCCCGGCCACGGCGGTGTGTTGGACCGGGTGGATGCTTTGCTGCCGACCCTGCCGTTGGCGATGATGCTGGCCTCCGCCGTAGCTTAATGAACCCATGAAGCAGGGTATGAAACAGGTTTTGACTATTTTGGGTTCCACCGGCTCGGTGGGTACCAGCACGCTGGATGTGGTGGCCCGCCATCCCGAACGCTTCGAGATTTTTGCCCTGACGGCAGCCACACAGGTGGACCTGATGTTGCAGCAATGCGTGCAATTCAAGCCCCGTTTTGCCGTGATGGCCAGCGTGCCGCATGCCGAGTTGCTGGCTCAGAAATTTAAAGAAATAAGCCTTCCCACGCAGGTATTATCTGCGTCGGCAGCTATTGAAATGGTAGCGTCGCATGAAGATGTGGACGCGGTGATGGCGGCCATCGTCGGGGCTGCCGGCCTGGCCCCCTGTCTGGCTGCGGCCCGCGCCGGCAAGCGTTTGCTGCTGGCGAACAAAGAGGCGCTGGTGGTTGGCGGCGAAGTGTTCTTGGCGGCGGTAAAAGAAGGCGGCGCCTTGCTGCTGCCGATCGACAGCGAGCATTCAGCGGTGTTCCAGTCGTTACCTGAAGACCCGGCGGTTTGGCCACGGCGCATCGAGAAGATCATGCTGACATCGTCGGGCGGACCGTTCCGCACCCGCGACCCGGTCACGCTGCGCGATGTCACGCCCGAGCAGGCCTGTGCCCATCCCAACTTCGCCATGGGTCGCAAGATCTCGGTGGATTCCGCCACGATGATGAACAAGGCGCTGGAGGTGATCGAAGCCAAGTACCTCTTCGGCGTAACGCCTGAGCAGATCGAGGTGGTCATCCATCCGCAGCAAATCATCCACTCCATGGTGCAGTTCCACGATGCATCGGTGATGGCGCAGCTGGGCACGCCGGATATGCGTGTGCCGATTGCCTACGGCTTGTCCTGGCCGGAGCGGATTGAGAGCGGCACGGCGCGTTTGGACTTTGCCAAGATGGCGGCTATGACCTTTGAGGTGCCAGATTTTCAGCGCTTCCCCTGCCTGCAGCTTGCCTGGGAGAGTTTGCGTGCGCCTTCCGGTACCTGCGCGGTGCTGAATGCGGCAAACGAGGTGGCTGTGGCGGCGTTTCTAGACCGGCGTATCCGTTTCGACCAGATCCATTCCATCAATCTTGCAACTTTGGCGGCGGTCAGCCCCTCCAAGCCGCAGACGCTGGAAGATTTGCTGGCGTTGGACGCGCAATCGCGCGCCGCCGCACAGCAGACCGTATCACGTCTGCAGATCTAGAAATCTAGGAAAGGACTGCCATGCTGACCATAGTGGCTTTCATCGTGGCGCTGGGCTTGTTGATCGCCGTGCACGAGTACGGCCACTACCGCGTGGCTGTGGCTTGCGGCGTCAAGGTACTGCGTTTTTCCGTAGGTTTTGGCCAGCCTTTATTGCGCTGGCAGCCCAAGGGTTCGCCGACCGAATTCGTACTCGGGGCATTTCCCCTGGGCGGCTACGTGAAGATGCTGGACGAGCGCGAAGCGCCTGTGGCGCCGGCAGAGCGCCATCTGGCTTTCAATACCCAGACCTTGGCCAAACGGGCCGCCATCGTAGCAGCCGGGCCCTTGGCCAATTTGCTGTTGGCGGTACTGCTGTACGGCATCGTCAATTGGAGTGGTGTGGACGAAGCACGCGCGGTGCTGGCCAGCCCGGGCATAGGCTCGGTGGCGGAAAAGGCGGGCGTGCAGGGCGGCGAAGTGGTGACCCGTGCTGGCTGGGACGGCGAAGATCTGGATGACGTCCAGTCCTTTGACGACCTGCGCTGGCTGCTGACGCGCGGCGCGCTGGACGGCCGCGATGTGCGCCTGGAGTTGGCCTCGAACGAGCATGGCGCCCGCCGTGAAATCGTCATGGGCCTGGCTAGCCTGCATGCCCAGGATGCGGATGCCCAGCTGTTCCGCACCATAGGCGTGGTGGGCCCCTGGACGCGTCCGCTGCTGGGAGATGTGGCTGCTGATGGAGCCGGTGCCCGCTCCGGTTTGCAACGCGGTGACCTGGTTGTGCAGGTCGGCGCCACGCCGATCGTGGATGGCCAGCAGCTGCGCGCGGTGATACGAGCCTCCTTGGTAGACGGCCAGCCGCTGGCACAGACCTGGCGCGTAGAGCGTGCGGGCCAGAGGCTGGATGTGTCCGTCACGCCGGACATCAAGCCTGAGGGTCTGCAGTCGGTGGGTCGCATCGGTGCCTATGTGGGCGCTGCCCCTGAAATGGTGACCAAGCGTTACGGCCTGGTCGATGGTCTGTGGCGCGGTATGGAGCGCACCTGGGAGGTGTCCGGTCTGACCTTGCGCATGATGGGGCGCATGCTGGTGGGCGACGCCTCCATCAAGAATCTGAGTGGCCCCCTGTCGGTCGCGGAGTACGCGGGCAAGTCCGCCAGCTTGGGCTTTACACAGTATCTGGTGTTCCTGGCCTTGATCAGTGTGAGCCTGGGCGTGCTGAACCTGCTGCCCGTGCCCATCCTCGATGGCGGGCACCTGTTGTATTATCTTTGGGAGGCCGTGACAGGCAAATCCGTATCCGACGCCTGGATGGAGCGCTTGCAACGCGGAGGTGGTGCGGTGCTTTTGCTCATGATGTCCATTGCGCTGTTTAACGACGTCAACCGCCTCTTTGGCTAACATTCAATCGCTGAGCTGCTCTGCAGGTTTGGCAAGACCCTTATCCATGAAAAACCACTTTAATAGCTTTCGCCTGCGGACTTTGTCGGCTGCTGCGGCTTTGATTTTTGTCGCCAATACAGCCTGGGCAGTAACGCCTTTTGCTGTGCGCGACATCCGCATCGAAGGCCTGCAGCGTGTAGAGCCCGGCACCGTTTTCGCATCTTTACCTTTCCGTGTGGGCGATACCTACAACGACGAACAGGGCTCGGCGGCTATCCGTACCTTGTTTGCGTTGGGGCTGTTCAAGGACGTGCGCCTGGAAGTGAATGGCGATGTGTTGGTGGTGGTGGTGGAAGAGCGTCCGACGATCGCCGAAGTGGAGTTTGTTGGCTCCAAAGAGTTTGACAAGGACGCGCTGAAGAAGTCCATGCGCGACGTAGGTTTGACCGATGGCCGCCCCTTCGACAAGGCTCTGGCCGACCGCGCCGAGCAAGAACTCAAGCGCCAGTACATCAACAAGAGCCTGTATGCGGCCACCGTGGTGACTACCGTCACACCAGTGGAGCGCAACCGCGTCAACCTGACCTTCACCATCACCGAAGGCGAGCCTGCCAAGATCAAGGACATCCACATCGTCGGTGCCAAAGCTATCGAGGAGTCCACTTTGCGTGGCTTGTTCGAGCTGGACACGGGCGGCTGGCTTAGCTGGTATACCAAGTCGGACCGTTACACCCGTGCCAAGCTCAACGCCGACATCGAAACCCTGCGTTCCTACTATTTGTCGCGCGGCTTCCTGGAGTTCAAGGTGGACTCGACCCAGGTGGCGATTTCGCCCGACAAACAGAATATGTCCAT
>JAPLPK010000038.1 GCA_026400275.1 Burkholderiales bacterium | reverse complement strand
GACGCCAGCGTCCAGCAAGCTGCGGTAGATAAATTCATGGCCCACGGCATCGCCGCAGAGCGGCTGCACATCGGCTTCAACAGCCCCCCTTGGGACGTGCTGCGTGGCATCGACATCGGGCTGGACTGCTTCCCGCACAACTCGGGCACAACGCTGTTTGAAACCCTGTACATGGGCTTACCGTTTGTGACCCTGGCAGGCCGGCCCAGCGTGGGCCGCATAGGCAGCGCCATCCTGGAAGGCATAGGCCACCCGGAATGGATAGCCCGGACGGAAGACGAGTATGTGGAAAAAGTGCTGGCCCTGGCGGCGGACCTGCCGGCACTGGCACACCAGCGCGCCACATTGCGCCAACAGATGCGAGATAGCCGGCTGATGGACGAAGTGGGCTTTGCGCGCAATGTGGAGCAGGCCTATGCTCAAATGTTTGACCTTTGGGAGGCTGCACCCAAGGGCATTCACGCGCAAGTGCCCAAAGTTTTGGGCGATCTGCCCAGCATGGACGACATGAAGTTGTTGACCTCGTTCTTCGAGTCCCGCGACTTTGATGCTGGTATTCGTGCTGCACAGACCATGGTGAATGACTACCCTGGTCATGGCTTTGGCTGGAAGGCGCTGGGGGCATTGCTGCAAGTCGCAGGGCGCGCAGAGGAGGCCCTGGACGCCAAGCGGCAGGCGGCCAAGCTGCTGCCACAGGATGCCGAGGCCGCATGCAACCTGGGCCATTCGCTACAGGACTTAGAGCGCTACTCCGAGGCCGAGGTGGCGCTGAAGCGAGCGTTGCAGCTCAAGCCCGCGTATGCCGAAGCTTTCAACAACCTGGCGATAACGTACCAAAAAATGGGGCGACTGGACGACTCGGAAGTTAATTTCCGCGCGGCATTGGCGCTCACTCCTCAGTACAAGTCCATTTTTGGCAACCTCTTGTTCACCCTCAACTATCACGCGGACCACACAGCTGAGCGGGTATACGAGAGCTATCAGGACTATGAGCGCCGATTCGGTGCGTCGCAGCGTGCGGCTTGGTTGCCCCATACGAACGACCGTGCGCCAGGGCGCCGCTTGAAGGTGGGTTATGTGTCGCCCGACTTTCGCAACCATTCGTGCACGTTCTTCTTGGAGCCGCTACTTGCCCACCATGACAAGGATCGGGTTGAGGTCACGGCCTATGCCGACCTGGCGCGAGAGGACGAGGCCAGCCAACGCTACCAAACCTATGTGGACCACTGGGTGCTGACGCGCAATATGTCGGACGCGGCTTTGGCCGAGCGTATCCGCGCCGACGGCATCGACATCCTGGTGGACCTCGCTGGACATACGGTGGGTAATCGGCTGGGAGTATTTGCCTACAAACCGGCGCCCATTTCTCTTAGCTGGATGGGTTACGGCTACACCACGGGCCTGCGTGCCATTGATTACTACCTGACTGACGCCACGAGCGTCCCGGTGGGAAGCGAGCACTTGTTTTCTGAAGAACCATGGCGCTTGCCGGGTTGTTATACGGCTTACCGCCCTGGCGCCAGCATGGGCGAGGTGAATGTCTTGCCGGCGCTCGAGCGTGGCTACATCACCTTGGGAACGTTGACGCGCGGCGTGCGGGTGAACCACCGAACCATCCGCGTCTGGGCGCGCATTCTGCAGCGGTTGCCTGCAGCTCATATCGTCATAGATAGCCGTTCATTTGGCGACAGCGTGGTGCGCGAGGCTGCGGTGCAGAAATTCATTGCGCATGGTATTGAGCGTGAAAGGCTGCATATTGGCTATAACAGCCCACCCTGGGACGTGCTGCGTGGTATCGACATTGGGCTGGATTGTTTCCCGCACAACTCGGGCACGACCTTGTTTGAAACTCTGTACATGGGCCTGCCGTACGTGACCCTGGCCGACCGGCCCAGCGTAGGTCGCATCGGCAGTGCCATTCTGCAAGGTCTGGGTCGCCCGGAATGGATTGCCCAGACCGAAGATGCATATATTGAGAAAGTAGTGGCGCTTGCCGCCGATTTGCCGGCTTTGGCCCGGTTGCGCGCCACGCTGCGTGCAGAGATGCAATCTAGTCCATTGATGGATGAAGTCGGCTTCGCTCGCCAGGTCGAGCAAGCGTATGCGCAAATGTTTGCGCGCTGGACGGCCGATGTCGAACCGGGCACCTTGGAAGCGACGCCGCCTGTGGCGACCATGGAGGCTCTGGTGCAGAGCTTCAATGCGGGGCAATGGGCGCAAGGTGTACAGGCTGCCCAGGCTTTGGTGGTCAGGTATCCAAGGCACGGTTACAGCTGGAAGTTATTGGGTTCTTTGCTGCAAAAACAGGAGCGTTTGAAGGAGGCCTTGCAGGCTAAGCAGCGCGCCGTACAGCTGTTGCCAGATGATACGGAGGCCTTGTTCAACTTGGCGCGGGCCTACGAGCAACAAGGTTTGATGCAGCAGGCTGAACAGTACTACCGCCAAGTAATCGCGTTGCAGCCTGATGATGCCGAAGCCCTGCACAACTTGGGCAATGCCTTGTCCAGCCAAGGCCGTCGTGCCGAAGCCATTGCGTGCTATCGCGAGGCCTTGTGCGTGAAGCCTGACTTTGCACTTGCCCATACCGGGCTGGGTAATTTGCTGCAGGACGCGGGTAACTTTGTCGAGGCGGAGTCTGTATGGCGCAGCCTGCGACTCTTGACGCCGGACGATGTGCAGGTTTCGCTGCAGCTGAGCCGCACCTTGCAGCGCCAAGGCCGGCGAGCCGAGGCGGAGGCATGCATACGGGGGGCCGTCACGGTCAGCGAGGGCGACTACGAAAGTTATTTCCACCGAGGTAATTTTCTGGGTGAATTGGGCCTGCAAGCCCAGGCCGAGGCGGATTACCGCAGGGCTTTGGAGATTGAGCCCAGTGCGGTACCGGTCATGAGCAACTTGGGCGCCAGCTTGAAGGAGCAAGGGCGTTTGACCGAGTCAGAGCAATGCCTCGCCCGGGCGGTAGCGTTGGACCGCAGTTTTATGCCTGCGTGGTCGAACTATGCGGTTGCCCTTCTGATGCAGGGGCGGTTGGCGGAATCCATTACCAGCTTTTACCGTGCATTGGAGTTGTGCGACTACGCTGCGCCGGTGTACTCCAGCATGCTTTTTGCCCTGAATTACGACCCGGACAAGACAGCGGAGGCCATCTATGAGATCTACGCGGACTTCGAGAGGCGCTTTGGAGCCCCGCACCGTGGCGAGTGGCAAGCCCACAACAACCCGCCGGCGGCCGGGCGGCGGCTAAAGGTTGGCTATGTCTCACCCGACTTCAAGAACCACGCCTGCACCTTCTTCATGGAGCCCTTGCTGGCGCACCACGACCCCAGCGTGGTGGATGTGTACGCCTACGCCGAACTCACCCAGGAAGACGGCTCCACCCAGCGTTACAAACGGTATGTCGAG
>JAPLPK010000173.1 GCA_026400275.1 Burkholderiales bacterium | reverse complement strand
TCCTTCGACAGGCTCAGGACGAACGGTTGTGGTGACAAGCCTGAGGGAAATAGCTAGCCAGGCTTGTTTTTTATAAATCTACCCAAGGGGCGCTGCAGCGATGCAGCGCCCTTTTTTATTTGGCGTAGGCCTTGCGTGAGCCGTCTTCAAACACTTCGTCGTCGTGCAGCAGCTTGCCGTCGTCGTCCCAGTCGCGTTCCCGGCTGATGCGGCCTCGGCTGTCGTAGATGGACTCGCCCACCAGCTTGCCTTGGGTGTTGAAGGACTGGTGGGTGCCTACAGGGGTCTGGTTGTAGCGGTCGGTCTGGATGTAGCGCCCGGTGCGGGATGGCTTGCCGCTGTCGTAGAAGTCGGTTTCGTCCACGTAATTGGTGTTGCCGTCGCGGCTGTACAGCAAGCGGCTTGTGGGCTGGCCGTTCAGGTAGAAGCTGGCGTCGCTCACCGCGCGGCGATCGGCCCATTTTTGCTCGCGCACCAGGCTGCCCCTTTCGGAGAATTCGCGCTCCAGCGTCTTGCTGGAGGTTTTGCCGTCCAGTTGCCAGAGGGTTTCGCGGCGCAGTACGCCGTCTTCGGCTAAGCGGCGCTCGGAGCGGGTGCCGTCCTTGGCTTCTTCCACGCGCTCGGGCTTGCCGCTGGGGTACAGGTCCTCCAGCCGCTGGCGCTGGCCGTTGGCATAGCTGGCGCGCATCTGCAGCACGCCGGCATCGTTGAACATCTCTACCTGGGCTGGTTTGCCGCCGAAGCCGCAGAGCTTGGCGTCGTCCACCAGTGGCGCCAGCAGGGGCTTGTCGCCGCAGCGCAGGGCGCGCAGCTGGCCGCGCGGGGTCATTTCGGCATAGGCTTGCTCGCCTTGGTTGCCGGCGCTGTAGTAGGTGGCTCGGGCCAATGCGCCATTTGGGTGGTTGCGTCGTACCAGGCCGACTTCGCTGCCGTTGTCGTAGGTGGACTCGCGCAGCAGCGTGCCGTCGGGGGCGAATTCACGCACCAGGCCGTGGTTGTTGCCGCGCTCGTTCACATGGCGTTCGCGCAGCAGCTTGCCGTTCTGGTAGAAGCGGTCCAGGCCCATGGAGCGGCCGTTTTGCAGCTCTTCTTCGCGCGTCAGCTGGCCGGTGTCGCGGTCCTTGCAGCGCATGATGCCGCTCTTGCCGGCGGTGGTGTTGCCGTTGTTCGGATTGACGGATTCGCCGTTGAGTTCGCAGTCCTGGATGGCATGGGCCGCGCCAGCGCACAGCAGGGCGGCACAGGCTGCGGTGAATGAGCGTAAATGCATATGCTATTGAATCTGTAGCTGCTGGCGCAGATACTGTATGCGCCAGCAGCCTGTTTAAACCTTGGCGTCGAAGCGGAAGCTGGAGGCGGTGACACCGCCGTACATGGCATCTTCGTGGTACACGCAGGTGGCCGGGTCGTTGTAGGCGGCACCTACGGCGACCATCAGCGGGATCAAATGCTCTTCGCGTGGGTGCGCCAGGCGGGCCGAGGGCGCGCTGGCCCAGGCCAGCAGGCGGGCTTCGCGCTCTGCCGGGGCGGCAGCCACGGTGTCTTGCAGCCAGTCGTCAAAAGCCTTGGACGGCGCGCGGGCTGCCGGGCCGAACATGCGCAGGTTGTGGTAACTCAGGCCGCTGCCGACGATCAGCACGCCCTCGTCGCGCAGCGGTGCCAGGGCCCGGCCCAGCGCCAGGTGGATGGCCGGGTCGAGACCGGTCTTGAGCGACAACTGCAGCACCGGCACATCGGCCTGCGGGTACATCACCACCAGCGGCGAAAAAGTGCCGTGGTCGAAGCCACGCTGCATATCCAGCCGGGCGGGCAGGCCGGCGGCGGTAACCAGGTCCACCACGCGCTGCGCCAGATCAGGCGCGCCGGGCGCGGGGTAGACCACCTTGTAGGTATGGGGTGGGAAGCCGCCGTAGTCGTACAGCATGGGCGGCTGGGGGCTGGCCATGGCGGTGAAGGCGCTTTCCTCCCAGTGGGCGGAAATGCACAGCACGGCCTTGGGGGTGACCCCGATCTGGCGCGGCATGTCGGCCAGCGACTCGGCCAGGACACGCATCATGGGGCGCATCTCTTCCATATACGGCCAGGGGCCGCCGCCATGGGAGATGAAGTAGGTGGGCAGGGTGGTGGTCATCGGGGCTTTCTGTGGGCGAAAGGCGTTTTATAGCGCAGCCGCGTGCCCGCTGCAGGAATTCCCTGCGAGACGGGCTTTCAGATTTTCATTTGCTATCTTATTAAGAGCTGCTGGCGCAGGTATTAATTGCGCCAGCGGCCGATTTGGCTTGGATCAAGCCGTAGGCAGCTCGGACAGCACGCGTAGCGCCGGCAGGCTGGGGAACATGGTGTACAGCGTGCCGCGCGTCGTGATGAACGGTGTGAAGCCGGTCAGTGGCTTGTTGACGCCGCCGCCCACGGGAATGTCGTACTGGCCGCCGTCGCCTTCGTGGTTGCCAATCAACGGGTCTTTGGCTGTGCCCTGGATGCCGGTGCCAAACGGGTTCTTGTTGCCCCACTCGGACACCAGGTGCTCGAACTGGTCTTCCAGGCTGGCGCAGAAGAACAGGCCGAGCAGGCCACGGTCGCTGTCGGCCCCGCCACCTGCTGGGCCGTAGGGAATGCCCCGGCGCAGCAGCGGCCGGCGGCGGAACGGCACGACCGGATCTGCGCGCGGATTCATGCGCCGGATGTGCGCTCCGAAGGGGCAGCCCAGGCCCTGTTTGTCGGCCGAGAAGTCGAAGTCGTTCAGCTCGGCATTCGTTTGCGGTGTGTGGTCGGGCCCGGGCTGGTTCGGCGAGGTCGCGTCCAGCACCCGCCCGTCGTGCCAGCGGCCCAGCAGCTTGGCGCGCACGTAGTCGGCCGAGGGTGCATCGCTGGCGGCTTTGTCCACGAAGGATTCGAAGGCCGCGGTGTCCTGCGCCATCTTGCGGAACACCGAGAAGCTGCCGTTGGCAAAGAACTGGCGCACCGGCTCGTCTTCGCTGCTGAGCAGCCAGCGGTTATAGCCCTCGTCGTTGTCGTGGCCCAGCAGGAACTCGCCGGGGGCGTGGAACTGCGGCGCAATCTTCAGTTCGGCATAGTGGGCGGCATGTGCGTGCAGGCCGTTGACCAGCGGGTTGGTGATGCCGTCCAGGTAGCCGAAGTGGATGCGGCGCTTTTTGCGGTCGTGGTTCAGGTGGCCTCCTTGGAAGGCGGCGGTCCAGCCCTCGGGGGCGAACGCGTCGCCGGCCAGCTGCTGCAGTGTGGTCTGCGCCTGGTCCAGCTCTGCCACGGTGTCGGCATGCAGGGTCAGAAACAGGTGGGCAGTGTGGGGGCGAAAGCTGCTGTCCCACAGCTCGGCAGCGCTGGGGCCTGTGTCGGCCAGGCGGTGCGCTGCGCGCCGGTAGGCACCCTCGGCAAATGCGGGTGCACGGTCCTGGAAGGCGCGCAGGTACACCGAGGGTAGCTGTAGCTGCTGCAGGCCTTTGAAGGTAAAGCCTATGCCGACCGGGCAGCGCTGCTCGGCCTTCAGTCGCGCGGCGGCGGCACGCGAGGCGGTGGCCGAAACGACCCAGCCGCCGTCCAGCAGCGCACGCAGGAATTGCCGCGCCGCACCGACCTGGGTGATGCTGAGCACACAGTAGCGGCTGTGGTGGAAGTCGTAGCCATTGGCCACGATGTTCTGAATGTGGGCTTTTTCCAGCCGGGCGGTATGCGGCATTTAGCGGACCTCCGGGCTGGCGTTGATGTCGGCCACGGTGCGCATCGGGTAGGCGCTGTAGAAATAGCGCCCGGCCGGCTGCTTGTTGTGCAGGCGGATCGCGTCGATGAACTCCTTGGGGAATTCGGCCACCGGCAGCGGTGGCGCGTTGTCGATGTGCTCGAACAGCAGATCGAACAGCGGGCCGATCTGCAGCGCAAAGTGCTCGATGTAGGCGTCGAAGTCGCCGTCGAAAATCGTGTGCAGCACCAGCTTGCTGTCGTTTTCCAGAAATTCGAAAAACGCGAAGTGCACATGGCGTGCCTGCTGCAGCCGCAGTTCGATGCGTGGTGCGCCGTAGACGATGATTTGCTTCAACGCCTCCGCGTGCACGGCTAGTGGCTTCTTGATCTCCATCACCACGTTCAGCGACTGCTGGATGACGCGCTTGTCTACTGTGTACTGCAGCGGGAAACTGCTGCAGTTGAAGCCCCAGTGTTTTTGCAGCCTGTTCGGTTCGCCGGTGGTCGGGTCCAGCGTTTGCGCCAGGCCGGGTAGCAGCAGCACCTGTTGCACCACCTGGGCCACCAGCGGCATGGCGATGTATTTGCCCAGGCACTGGTGCAGGTGGTCGCCGGGGTCGCCGCCGAAGATCAGCGGATCGTCTTTGCTGGCCGTGGGGCGGAAGTCGTGCGGATGCGGCTGGCCGTCGTCGCGCGTGGCGGCACCCACGGCCAGGATGACGAGGGCGCCGGCCGGGACGCGCACGCCGTCCGCGTCGCCAAATGGGTTGTCCTTCAGCACCCGGCGCGGCAGGAAGGGCGCGGGTGGCTGCAGGCGCAGCGCTTCCAAAATCAGCGCGCTGAATGCATTCTGGGCACCGGCATCGGCCGGGTTCTGCGCAGCACGCAATGCTGCGGCTTGGGCCAGTGGCATCTGGCGCAGCGTGAAGAATTGGCTGATGGCGATGCTGACGCTGGCCTGCACATTGCCGATGATGCCGGCGATGGAGCCGACCACGATGGCCGCCAGCTCGGTGCCGGAATACTGCGCCGCAGTGCGTGCCAGCCGTGGCAGGATGGGTTCGAAATCCTTCAGCAGCAGCGTGCCTTGCGGCGGGAAGGCAAAGGTTTGCAGGTCTTTCAGCTCTTGCTGCAGAGTAGCAACTTCGTCCTGCTCTTTTTTACCGATGGCTTTCTGGTATTGGTCGATCAGCTGGCCGACGCGCACCAGCAGCATGCCCATGGCACCCGAGGCCTGGGGCACGGCGAAGGGGTTGGCGACAAAGTGGCGGGCAAACATCTGGTAGCTCATGCCGTTATAGGCCAGGCGCATGGTCTGTTCCAGCAGGCCGATGTCGGACTGGGCAAAGCCGAACAGGAAGCCGACAAAGCGCAGTGCGGCCTGTTCGCTCAGATAGGCCAGGTCGAACTCTCGGGTTTTCAGCGGCAGCACCGAAGCGGCCTGGTAGGCCAGCGCAGACAGCGCGGCGATGGTGCGGCCATCGTATTTGAAGGCGCTCATTGCAAACTGGCGCTGGGCCTTGTGTTCGTCGGTGGCAGGCGTGGGCTGGTCTTTGTCCAGGCCCAGCATGAAGGTGCCGCTGCCCAGGGCCAGGTAGGGCGAGTTGCTAAAAAACGAGGTGTTGGTCAGCGCCTGCTCGATGTGTGCGCGTTGCGAGAGCAGGTAGACCTGCTGGTGGTAGACCGAGTCCCCGGCGTCGCTGGCGTGGATCTTGGTGTCGGCGCAACTTGTGAACTGCAGCACGCGCGGGGTCTGTAGCAGCTCCTGGTACAACGCGGCACGCTGTTGCTCGTCACTGAGCCAGGAGAAAAGCAGGCGGTTTTGTTGGAAGGCCGAGATCTGCGCGTCGTCAAAGGCGGCGAGTAGTGGGGTGGTGGGGGGCATGCGGGCTCCGTGGGTGGCTGGTTGCCCATTCACCGACTGCGAGCTTCAAGCGGTGGCGAAGGGGTCGTATTCGGCTGGCAACAAAGGCTCCAGCAAAGCCCCAGCAACCTGCACGTCGCGAGTGTAGAAACCTTCTGATACGACGTCATACTCAGTTTTAAGTACGTTTTTTGCCTCTGTATGTTGGCCTTGTGCTATGCACAGCTTTGACAGGCTGGTGGCGCAGCGCAGTGCTGCGGCCCGATGCTGGCGATTGCGGGCAAAGTCCAGCGCGCCTTGTAGCCATTGCTCGGCTTCCTGGTACCTGTTCTGTCCGTGCAGGCCAGCGGATTGCAGCAGCAACTCGCCCGTAAGCCGGCGAATTTCGGCCTCGTGGTAATGCTCCTGGTATTGGCAGACGATCTCGAACGCCTGGTACAGCAGAGCCAGGCCTTCATCGGGTTTGCCGGCCAGTGCCAGTCCTTCGGCCTGCATGGCCAGGTACAGCGGACGGGTAACGACGGCGCCGGTGGAGACCCACATGCGGTAGGCCTGCTGCATTTCTGCCACGCCGGCCTCAGGTTCGCCCAGCTCAGCCAGTAGGCGGCCATGCAGCAAGGTGGAATACGCGAGCCAGACGGCGAATCCGCCTTCCTGGCAGATGCTTTTGGCCTGCTTGGCGCAGTGCATCGCTTCGGTAATTTCACCCCGGAACAGGTGTATCGATGCACAAAAGGCAAATGCCTCGCCCATGCTGAATTTGTGGCCGAGTTGTTCGGCCAGGGCGACTGCCTGCCGTGCCCGCTCCAGCGCCTGGTCAGCCAGGCCGAGTTCCCATACGGCCCAAGCGGAATAGCACAGGCTCATGATGCCGGGGTCTTGCACCACGCTGGGGTGGTGCTGTAGCTGTCGGTAGCCGGTGAGGCAGGCGTCCAGGTGCGCGAGGGAGGCCACAAAGTCGCCCTTGTGGAACAGGATGTTGCCTGCCGCCCATTGCACCTGGATTTTGCGCATGGGGTCGGCAGCCTCGCCGATCAGGTTTGCGGCCTGTTGGGCAATTTCATGCGCACGGTTAAAGTCCGCGCGCATGAAGTGGTAGCCCTCCAGTCCGAGCAGGGTTTTCATTTGCGCGGTTTCATCGCCAACGCGCTGGCAGAGTTCGGCTGCGCGTTCATAGGCGTGCCCTACCTGGTCGGCTCCATAGCCGTGGGTGGCGATGAGTTGGCCTGCCAGCAGCAGCTGCAGCCGCAGCTCCGCACGGTCACGTTCGGATACTGGCGGCAGCCGCAGCAAAACGGCCAGGCCGCTGCGCAAGTGGTTGATGGCTTCCAGGTGGGCCGAGCGGGTGGCGGCGCGGCGGGCGGCCCGCTCCCAGTATTCCAGTGCCTGCGCATCGTTGCCCGATTGCGCGAAGTGGTGGGCCAGCAACTCGGGCTGGCTTTGCGCCAGGTCCTGGAATTGCTCGCGCACAACGTTGGCGATGGTGCGGTGCAGGCGCTTGCGGTCGCGCTCCCATAGGGATTCATAGGCCGCATCGCGCACCAGCGCATGCTTGAAGTAGTAGTGCGTGCCCGCAGCGTCGTTCGTCTCAATCACCAGCCCGGAGCGCACTAACGCTGCCAGGCGTGCGGGCAGGTCATGCAGTCCGATGGGGGAGGTTTCGTGTGCCACGATGGCCTGCAACAGCGGCAGAGAGAACTCGCGTCCTATGGTGGCGCCCACCTGCGCAACCTGCTTGGCGGTGGCCAGCCGATCCAGCCGCGCCATCAGCAGGTCATGGATGGTGGCGGGCACGGTGAAGCGCGCTGCCATGGCCGCATCATGGCTGTGGGCCTGAACCCCCAGGTCCATCACCATGCGGGCCGATTCTTCGATGAACAGGGGGACACCATCGGCCTTGGCGGCCAAGAGTTGCACCATTTCTCCAGGTACGGCGGAGGGCCCGCAGGCGCCGAGAATCATGGCCCGCGTGGATTCGGGTGACAAACCTTTGAGTGGAATCTCGTGCACCGCAAAGCCGGTGTCCGGTACCGGGGACTGCTCGGTACGCAGGGTGAGCAGTACCAGCAGGGGGCGCTGCGCCGCCTCGGCCATGGCGCGGTGTAGAAATTCACGTGTAGATGGGTCCACCCACTGCAGGTCTTCCATCAGCAGGCAGACCGGGCCCCGCTGTGTGGCATGCAGCAGCCAGGCCACCAGTACGTCCAGCGTACGTTCGCGTTGCTTTTCTTTGGTATAGGACAGGGCAGCCAGTCTGCCGTCCATCGGAATCGAAAGCAGTGCGGCGATCAGAGCCTGGGCATCGGTCTGCAAAAGGTTTTCGGGCAGATGTGCATGGATCTTGTGGAGCTTGCTGTCCGGCGACTCTTCATCCGCGATGCGCAGCTGGCGGCGCAGAAAGTCGATCAAAGGGTGGAATGTGCTGTGCACATGGTCTGGCGTGCAGCGGCACTCCAGTACCGCCAATTTGCGGGCTTGCAGCGAACGGCGAAACTCACTGGCCAGACGTGATTTACCGATGCCAGCCTCGCCCGACACCATTACGGCACGTACGCCTTGGCTATTGATTTCACTCCAGTGCTGTTTCAGTGCACTGAGTTCGGTATTGCGGCCCACAAAAGGGGTGCGCCGTGGCGCGGACTCCTGAGCCACCTGGCTGCCATTGGGCACTTCGCTGACCACGCGGTAGGCTGCAGTGGCGGGGGCAAATCCCTTGAGTGGCGGCAGGCTGGTGAGCTGCTCAAAGATGAATTTTTCTTTGACAATTTGCCGTGTTGAATCGCTTGCAACCATGGTGTTGGGCTGGGCGACGGACTGCAGCCGTGCGGCCAGGTGCAAGGAAACGCCAAAAGGCTGGCCAGACCGCACCACCACATTGCCGGTTACCACACCAAGCCGTACCTGTACCCCTAACTGGGTGACGGTTTGCAGGATTTCCAGCCCGGCGCGCAGTGCGCGTGCCACCGAATCTTCGTAGGCCAAAGGTACGCCGAAGTAGCACATGATGCCGTCATCGCCCTGGGGGGTGTCCGAAATACCCCCCCAGCGCGACACCACGCCTGCGCATACCGTGTGGTATGTGTCCAGCACTTCGCTGTACCGTTCGGCCCCCCAGGTGTCCAGCAGGTGGGTAGATCCCACCAGGTCGCAGGACACGGCCGTGACTTGGCGCAGGTTGTCGTCCAGGCCTGCGCGCTCCATGGAAGGGTGCAGAACCAATGCGGCATCGCCGTACAGCGCACAGGTCCACGGGGGGGCTTCTGTGGAAGTCTGCTGGTGGGGGCGGTTATGCCGTGCATGCTGCACGGCTGCCCCAAGCGTACTGCCCTGGGCCAAGGCTTGGTAGAAAGCCCGCATGCCGTCAATATGCAGTGTTGTTTCGTCTACATCCTGGTGTATCAGTACGTTGGCGCCATGCCTCAGCATGTTGATATGGCTGCTGCCACAGCTGGATATCCAAAGTTGCGCTGCGTTGCTGGCTTCCTGGTGATCAGATGTTACGTGGAGGGTGTCGCCCGAGCCTATGCTGTGCACCACGTCGCTGTCATGCACGAGCTTGAGCAAGCTGGTGGGTTCGACGGTTTGGGTGTGTACCAGCGTGGCCTCAAGGCCCTCAATGAAGAGAATGCTTTCAGCCAGCGTTGCACAGTACGCTTCTTGGGCGGGCGTGCAGTGCGGCCTTTGCAGCAGGAGGACGCGCAGAGACTCCCTGCGTGGCGCTGCGCGGCTTGGGCGCTTGGGGGGGGCGCCGGACAGCACGCGGCGGGTGATCTGGAATTTTTCACCTAAGAACTGCTTGCCATCAAAAGCCATTTCCCATGGAATGGCCAACAAGCTTTCATCTAGTTGCAGATAAATGGCTCGTGATGCGCTATGTTGCAAGACGTTGCGTATTCTTGCTGGGAATAATTGTTCGAATAGGATTGCGCCTTGCGTGAATGGATGGCCCTTCGAGGCCTGCAGGGTGCGTATTTGCTCATCGTTGATGGAGCAGCTGGCGATATGCCCCATGGCTTGTGCATCAGATAGCGCCATGGACAATTGAGTGCCGTCCACCACCACCGTCAGGGTGAGCGTGGGGGCGGCGTCTGCGGCGTGCACGGGTGTTCCTGTCGGGATGTGCATCAGGAAATGTATCCGGCCCGCTCTGGCAGTACCAGAGTGACGTCGGAGGTAGGGTAGGCCACGCAAGGCAGGATGTAGCCATCACGCTTTTCTTCTGCACTCAGGCCCGGCCAGGCGATACGGTACCGGACGCCGCCGCTGGCCACGCGGCAAATGCAGGTTCTGCAGGTGCCGTTACGGCAGGAGTTGGCCATCAGCAGGCCCGCATGCTCGGCTGCGACCAGCAGGGGCAAATCTGGCGGTGCATCAAAACCACTTTCTGCGGGTAGCAATAGGGCGCTGAAACAAATGGTATCTTGCTGCATGGTGTGGCCAAGTTTAGTCGTAGCTTTCCGTCAAAAGCCTGGGTGACAGGCTTTTGCGGCGACAATCCCTCTCCCCTGAAATGTTTTCGCTCTCTGGGCTACAGGCCCAATCTATTCTTTTCGTTCTCTTCCCATGACCAGTTCATACATTTTCGATGTGCGCCCCGCAGTTTTGCGCGAAGCCCAGGACATCGCCAATCTCCACGTTATTGCGACGGCCGCCGCCTACAAGGGGCTGGTGCCTGAGGAGCACCTCAACACCATGCCCAGTGCCAAGCGCCTGAATCTCTGGCGTGAGGCCATCGAATATGGAGATCCGCAGGTGCAAGTTGCACTGGACGGTGAGACTATCGTGGGTTTTGTCGGCTTTGACCGCTCCCGCGACAAGGGCACCAAGAACACCGTGGGTGAAGTTTGGTCTATTTACGTGGCCCCCAGCCATTGGGACAAAGGTGTAGGCCTGGCTTTGTGGGATGCCGCACGTGAGGCCTTGGTGGACGAGGGCTGCACCACCGTCACCATCTGGATTCCATTGCGCAACGAAAGAGCTTTGCGCTTTTTTGACTTGGCTGGCTTCAAGCGGGAGCTCAATACCGCCAAGACCGTGCCCATGGGTGACATCAAAATCGAGGAAATTCGCCTCAAACGCGCCTTGGATTGATGCCGCGCCGTGTTGTGCGCCTGGTGCCAGCAGCAGATGGACGCAACACATAGGTCACCACCGTGCTGGTAGGGCTTGCAAAAGAGTGATCTGGCGCTTGTCTACCCGCACGTAGCCACCGGTTTCCAGGTCTTTCAAGATTCGGCTCACCATCTCTCGGCTGCAGCCGGCCCGGCTGGCAATTTCCTGGTGCGTGATGCGTTCTGCTATCAGCAAGGTTCCGTCTGCTTGTGGCGTGGCCAGGCCTTGCAGGCATTGCACCAGGCGTCCATATACGTCGACAAAAGCCAGATTGCGTGCACTATTGGTTGCCATGCGGGCTCGGCGGATCACTTTGGACAGCAGATCCAACGCGAATTCGGGGCGTGTAGCAATGAAGGCCAACAAGGTTTTTCGCGTTACCAGCGCGCAGGCTGTGGCCTCCATGGTCACCACGCTGGCCGACCGGGCGCCCCCATCCAGAGCCATTTCACCGAAGTAATCGCCTGGGCCTATCACGTCAAACGTGATTTCCTTGTCGTTATCGTCCGTGCAAAAAACCTTGACCCGCCCATCCACCACAACGAACAAGGTGTCGCCGGTGTCTGCCTCATGGATCAGGATGGTCCCTTTGCGATAGCGCCGAACTTCGCCCAGGGGCACCAACTCCCGCACCAACTCCGGCATGGAGTTGTCGCTGCAAAAAGTCTCAGTCAGGGTATCGATTGCGGGTTTCATGGATAGACGGCTGCGTACTGCGTACGCGCCAGTCTATGCCATAGGTATGCGCAGAGTCACATTCGGATACACACTTGTGTGTCCGAATGTATCAAATTTTCTTGAGTTAATGCTGCAATGCTGTCATGTGGCGCGCCATGGGCGGCAGGATGGACACGGTTTCTACCAACTGGCGGATGGTATCGCAGCGGGTTTTTACCCGAATACTGCGTAACTGGCTGCGAACGGTAGATATCTGCACGCCATGGCGTTCGGCGATCTGCGTGGGGCGCATGCCACTGCAAACCGATGCCAGCACATTGCTTTCAGCACTGGTGAGCCCGCGCTCGCGCGCAAACAGCGCGATGGTGGAGCTGTCGCAGAGCTGTTGCTTAGCAAATACCAGCAAGGCAAAGGGGCCTGCACCGGGTGCTGTCAGTGGGACTACGGCTACGCTGGTAGTGCAGTCTTCGCCACCCAGGCTGATCAGCGCGCGTACGCCGGATTGGGCACGCAGCAGAGCGTGTTCCAGTTGGGCTTCGTCGGAGTTGAGTAAGGTAGTTAAGCGACCATCCGTAATGCATAGCCCGCTGCGTGCACTGCCGGCGCCTTGCAGGCTGCTGTAGGCAAGCCGGTTAGAGAAACGGATTTGCCGCGTCACCATGTGGACCAGCGCCAGGCCGTAGTCCATTTGTTCCAGCACGCATTGCATCAGTACCAGGGCGTCTGGTGACGAAGCCGCTGCGCTGGACAGGGGCTCATCCACATAGCTGAGGTTGTCGGTGATGGAGTCAGAAAAATCGGTGTGCAGCATGGCGTTATCCCTCAAGCCTGTTGTTCCCGCGAAATGCAGTTTGGTGGAGCGTGTTGCAACGCACAACAGTATTGGGTTGAAGGATAGGCAATCGTGCTGTTTTTAGGTGGTTACTTTGCCAGCCGAATTTTGTGACGCATGCACCAAAATTCGGTTTGCCATTCAGCCCTGGGTAGACAACTCCCGCAGCAATTTGGCGTATCCAGCCAGCCAGCGGGCCGCAGCGGTGCGCTGGGCGGGCGTGGTGCTGTTGTGCAAGGCGGCGATGTTTTGGCAGTCTTGCTGGCGCAGTGCTTCTGTGTATGTAAGGTCTGCGGGCGTGCTTGGGAGCAGGCTGCGAGCCAACAAATCATGGATGGCGCTGCGTGCATC
>JAPLPK010000053.1 GCA_026400275.1 Burkholderiales bacterium | reverse complement strand
GCCAGCCCCACCACCGTGGGCAAGGAAATCGCCAACGTGCTGGTACGCGTGGTCGCCGCCCGCGACAAGATCGCCGCCATCCCGCTGATGGCCAAGATGAACGGTGCCGTGGGCAACTACAACGCCCACCTGTCCGCCTGGCCCGACTTTGACTGGGAAGCCTTCAGCCGCAAGGTCATCGAAACGCCAGAGCACGGTCCCGACACCGGCATCAACCCTTGGGGTCTGGGCCTGACCTTCCAGCCCTACAGCATCCAGATCGAGCCGCACGACTACATGGCCGAGCTGTTCGACGCCATCGCCCGCGCCAACACCATCCTGATCGACTGGTCGCGCGACGTGTGGAGCTATGTGAGCCTGGGTTACTTCAAGCAGCGCCTGAAGGCTGGCGAAATCGGCTCCAGCACCATGCCGCACAAAGTCAACCCGATCGACTTCGAAAACGCCGAAGGCAACCTGGGCCTGGCCAATGCCATGCTGCGCCACCTGAGCGAAAAGCTGCCCATCAGCCGCATGCAGCGCGACCTGACCGACTCCACCGTGCTGCGCAATATGGGCGTGGCCGTGGGCTATGCCGCGCTGGCCTACCAATCGCTGATGACCGGCCTGAACAAGCTGGAACTCAACGAAGAAGCCCTGGCCGTGGACCTGGATACGTCTTGGGAAGTGCTGGCCGAGCCGATCCAGACGGTGATGCGGCGCTTTGGCGTGCAAGGTGCCTACGAAAAGCTCAAGGAAGTCACGCGTGGCAAGACCGTGACCGCCGAGGCGCTGCACGGCCTGATCGCCTCGCTGGAGATCCCCGAAGCCGAAAAGCAACGCCTGCTGGCCATGACACCAGGCTCGTACATCGGCATCGCCGCCGATCTGGCACGTCGCGCATAGGTTTTTGCACACCCCCAGGCTGCAGTGCTGCGCACTTTTCGCCAACCCCCTTGCAGGGGGCAACACCTGCAGCCTGGCAAAGCCAGTTCTGCGGTGTTCCTTGGAAATACGCGCTCTAGCCTACGCCGGTAGTTTTTAATAAAACAGGCTGCTAGCGCAGGCAGAACCCGCACTAGCAGCTATAAAAAGAATAGTAATCAGCATGGCTCTCAAGTCCACGATCTTTAAAGCCAATCTGCAGATTGCCGACATCGACCACAACTACTACGCCGACCACGCGCTGACCCTGGCGCGCCACCCCAGCGAGACCGATGAACGCATGATGGTGCGCCTGGTGGCGCTGGCGCTGAACGCCTACCAGCTCAACAGCGTGTGCAAGGGTGACGGCGTGCTGGCCTTTGGTGCAGGACTCAGCAACCCGGACGACCCGGATGTCAGCCTGCGCGATTTCACCGGCCAGACGCGGCTGTGGATTGAAGTCGGCCAACCCGAAGACAAACCGCTGATCAAAGCCTGCGGCAAGTCTGACCAGGTGCTGCTGTACCCGTTCAGCTCCTCGGCAGACATTTGGTGGCGCGGCATGGAATCCAAGCTGTCACGCCCACAGAACCTGCAGGTCTGGCGCGTGCCCACCGAAGCCTCCCAAGCCCTGGCCAGCCTGGCGGAACGCAGCATGCAGCTGCAAGCCACGGTACAAGAAGGTGCGCTGACATTGAGCAGCAACCTGGGCAGCGTCGATGTGGAATGCGTCCGCTGGAAGTAACGGCCTTTTAAGCCGCTAGCGCATATAGAACCTGCGCTAGCAGCTATTTAATCAATAGCAGGAATGCGCCCTTCGGCGGCGCGCTCGGCGTAGCGGTTGAAGCGCCAGGAATCACCTTCCAGGGTGATGCGGCGCCAGGTGACACGCTTATCGGCCGGGCCCATGGCGGGCCAAAGCTGGACCTCTTCAAACGTGCGTCCACAGCCCTTGCACAAGGCGTCGCCCTGGAAGGTGGAGCAGATGGCGATGCAAGGCGTATCGGGCGTGGTCTCGTACCAGCCCAACCAGGCGTCATAGGCCTTGGACGGCATCGAGGCTTCGTCTGCCTCGTCCTCGTGGTGGTACACCATCAGCGCATACACCTCGGCCAACGCGCGCAGTTCGGCGCACAGGGTCACGCCGTCGGGTGACGGCTTGCGGGCCCGCCAATAATTGATGGCGGCTTCGATGTCAGTGATGTGGATTCCGGCCATGGGGAATGGGGGCTGCAGCTGTTGCGGGGAGTCGCAACGCAAGGGGGATGGATCATAGCCCCGATTTCTTGCCCTTATATCCTCGCGCGATACTCAAGAAATACATCTGCGGCTTACACCTTTGCTGTGATCTAATTGAGGGCTGAAGGGGAGTAGCTCCCGCCCATGGCGCAATGCCTGGGTATCCACCCGTCGTCAACACGTTGCCCTTGCGGCATCCGGCGCGTGGGGCATGGTCCCAGGACCTGTGCCGAGCAAGACCTTCGAGACCCACCGGCAATGGCGGGGATCGAAGCGTGCTTGGCGGCTATTGACTCCATCCACACCTGATCTTCCGTTTGCGCTGACCCAATGTGACAGTGACGGCAATGGAGTGTTTTTATGGAATTTTTATCAGCCCCTTGGTGGTCCGCCCTGCTGGCCATCATCCTGATTGACCTGGTGCTGGCGGGGGACAACGCCATCGTGATCGCGCTGGCCGCACGCAGTCTGCCCCAACATCTGCAAAAAAAGGCGATTCTCTGGGGCACGGTTGGCGCCATCATCGTGCGTTCGGCCATGACCATCGGCGTGGTCTGGCTGCTGAAGATCCCTGGCCTGATGCTGGTCGGCGGCCTGGGCCTGCTGTGGATTGCCTACAAGCTGCTGGCCGACCAAGGTGACGATGGCGGCCACGACGGCCCGGCCGTCACCACCTTCTGGGGTGCGATGAAGACCATTCTGATCGCCGACGCGCTGATGGGCATTGACAACGTGCTGGGCGTAGCCGGCGCCGCGCATGGTGCGTTTGACCTGGTGATCATTGGCCTGCTGGTCAGCGTGCCTATCGTGGTGCTGGGCAGCACGGTGGTGCTGAAACTGGTGGAACGCTTCCCCGTCATTATCCAGCTGGGTGCCGCCGTTCTGGCCTTCACGGCGGCCAAGATGATCGTGGGCGAGTCCCTGCTGGTATCGGTGTTCGGCCCGGCCGCGCCCTGGAGCACCGCAGCGCACTGGGGCCTGTATGCCATCGCCATCGCCGGCGTGCTGGCCACCGGCACCTGGAGCGCCCGGCGTAAAGCCCAGCCGGCGACTTAAAGCCGACACGTCAATCGGCGTATCCTTGGGCCCATGAAACTTCTACTCAAATGGCTGCTGAGCGCAGTCGCCTTGCTTCTGGTGGCGCATTTGTACAGCGGCGTACAAGTGCAAAGCTTCACGGCCGCGCTGATCGCCTCGCTGGTGATCGGCCTGCTGAACACGGTGCTGCGCCCGGTGCTGGTGGTGTTGACCCTGCCGGTCACCATCCTCACGCTGGGGCTGTTCCTGTTCGTGGTGAACGCGCTGATGTTCTGGTCGGCCTCCGGGCTGCTGGTGGGCTTCCATGTGACAGGCTTCACAGCGGCCTTGATCGGCTCGCTGCTGTACTCGGCGCTGGGCATCGTGATAGACGCCGCAATTTCCTGAGCATCCCAACCATCCCGCCGCGCAGGCCTATTTTTCCTGCGCCAGCTCTTTCAGGTGAGCCTGGACCTGGCGGGTGCGGGTGTCAATGATGGACGCCTCGATGTCATCCACCGGCCCGCTGCCCGGCGGCGGACGGCGCACCATGTCCTGCGCCGCACGGAAGCGGTCCAGCGCGCCGTTGTAGTCCAGCCGGGCCACCTGCATCTCGGCTTCGGCACGGACGGCGCGCAGGGTTTGGCCCTGGGCGTTGTAGGCCGACGCCAACAACTGCCAGGCCGTGCCATCGCGCGGATGCAAAGCCACCCAGGGCTGCAGCCGGGCAATGGCCTCGGGCGCCTGGCCCATGCGGGTGCGCACCTGGGAGCCCAGCAGCAGTTCGGGTCGGCCCGGTGCCTGCAGGTCCAGCAAGGCCGCCGTGGCCTCAGCATTGCCCGCGTTCCATTCGATTTCAGCTGCCAGCAAGCGCGCCAGGCGCGCAGCGGCGGGCTCGGGTGCCACCAGGGCCTGCAGCCTTACCGCCAGGCTGCGTGCCTGCACAAAGTCGCGCTGGCGCAGGGCCGCCAAAGTGCCCGCATACAGCACGGCAGCGGCGCGGGTGTCCATGGCCGGGCCGGTGGGGCGCAGCATCTTCGCTTCGCCGACCCAGGCGCGCAGCAAATCCACTCCAGGGCTGCCCAGCACCCGGGCGCGGGCGGCCATCATGGAATGGACGGCGCTGGGCGGGCGTGGTGCCGGGCGGGCATCCAGAGCCTGGCGCGACTGCATGTCGGCGATGCGCTCGGTGGTCAGCGGGTGGGTGCGCAAATAGGGAAAAGAGCCGTTGTCGCTCAGGCGCGAGGCCTGCTGCAGCTTTTCGAACATGCTGACAAAGCCCAGCGGGTCGAAGCCGGCCTGGGTCATGACGCCGTAGCCTATGCGGTCGGCCTCGCGCTCCATGTCGCGCGAGAAGTTCAATTGATTCTGCACCGCAGCCGCCTGCCCGCCGACGATGACGGCATTGGCTGCGTCCGGGCTTTTGCTGGCTGCCAAGGCGCCCAGAATCATCGCGCCGATCAGCCAGGGCGTGGTGCGCCCCTGGGATTCCATCATGCGGGAGATATGCCGCTGGGTGACATGGCTGAGCTCATGCCCCAGCACCGATGCCAGCTCGTCCGGGCTGGTGACAACACCCACCAGGCCCAGGTGCAGGCCCAGGTAGCCGCCGGGCAGGGCAAAGGCGTTGATGGTGCGGTCGGCACCCATCAAGATTTCCCAGGCATAGCGCTGGTCCATCTCGTCGGTCAGCTCGCCGCGCTGGCGGGCCGCGTCCAGCAGGGGCTGCCAGATGCTTTGCACGTATTCGACCAGCACCGGGTCGTCGATGTAGTCCGGGTCGCGGTACAGCTCGCGGGCGATGCGCTCGCCCAGGCGCCGCTCGGCACTGGTGCTCATGCTGCTGCCGTCGCCCAGGCTGGGCAATTGGGAGCCCCCAAGGCCCTGCGCCTGGGCCGCAACAGGCCATGCCGTCATCAGATGAGATGCTATCAAAAGATGAGCTACTGGCGCAAGTAATACCTGCGCTAGCGGCCTATTTTGTCTATTTTTTTTCAAAATGAATCCAGAGGCAGAAAGGCTACCACCTGGGCGGTACGGGCATCGACAAATACAGTCCAGAAACTTTTGCGCCCCACCAACTGCAGGTAGAGCGTGCTCTGCTCAGTATGCCCGGCGGCGGCCAGCACCTGGTCGATGGCGGCGGCCTGGTCGGGAAAGCGCGCCTTGAGCTCCGCAGTCGGTTTGCCAAATTTCAGCACGCCCGCCTGGCCGGCCGCATAACTTTGCCAAAGGTCGGGCCGTGCCGCCTCGTCCACACCGCCCATGGCGGCCAGGGTGACATCGATTTTCTCGTTGTTGTCCTTGAAGGGGCGCACAGACAGCAGGCTGGGGCCGTCCAAAGGCAGGGCGCGGATGCCAGGCGGTGTTTTGTCCAGCAGCACCGCAGGCACATCCACCGCGTGCACTACCTGGAAACGGCTGATGTCAAACACCAGGTGCACCGGCCGCGCCAGGTACACCGTCCACAGGCCATAGCCCAGGCCCGCCAGCTGGAACAGGGCGATGACGGCCAGGTCCCGCCGCAGCACGCGCCAGGGCTTGCTGCGTGTGAAGATGGCAAATGTCAGCAACGGGCCCAGCACCACGTCCACTGCCACCACCAACATGAACAGCTCACGCCCGCCAGAGATCTCGCGGTACGGGTAGGGGTACCACACACCCAGCACCAGCAAGCCCGCCAGCAAGGCGACGCATAAGCAAAGAGCCAGATGGATGGCTGAAGCCCTGAAACGATCTTTCCAATAAAGCATGGCCGTATGATCCGCGAAATGAGTGAACACTTTGTAAATCGTAGCGGAGGCCGGGCATGCCTTCTTTGACACATTTTGATGCGCACGGCCAGGCCCACATGGTCGATGTGGCTGCCAAGGCCCATACCCACCGCACAGCCGTGGCCAACGGGCGCATCGCCATGCAGGCTGCCACGCTGGCACTGATCGAGAGCGGCAATGCAAAAAAGGGCGATGTGCTGGGCATCGCCCGCATCGCCGGCATCCAGGCCGCCAAGAAGACCAGTGACCTGGTGCCCCTATGCCATCCGCTGGCGCTGACCCGGGTGGCCGTGGACTTTGTGTGCCATGCCCAGCCACCATCCGTTGAATGCCGTGCCACCGTGGAAACCGTGGGGCCTACTGGTGTGGAAATGGAGGCGCTGTGCGCAGTCCAGGTCGCGCTGCTGACCATCTACGACATGTGCAAGGCGGTAGACCGCGGTATGGTGATCGAGGGCGTACGGGTCCTGCAAAAGGATGGCGGCAAGTCTGGCAGCTACCGGGCGGATGCGCCCACCGCCCAGGATTGAATGGCGGGGCCTGGCTCTGCTATTCTGGCCTATCGCTGAACCGAGGGAGTCGCAATGTGGCACGTCGATCGGAAACAGCTTGCCGCCAGATTGGTCGAGATCTTCGACCCCGGCAATCCCCAAGCTCCACAAGGCGATGCCGCACGCCTGCAGGCCGTCCACGAGGCGATTGACCAAGCCGCAGCCCACGCTATAGACAGCGAAACCCGGCAGGTAACGATTCTGCTGTCCGACCTGCGTGGCTTCACCGCCATGGCGGAAGCCTGCAGCGCCATGGACATGGTGACCGCGCTGAACCGCTACCTGGAACGCATGACCCACATCATCCTGCGCCACGGCGGCAGCATAGACAAATTCATGGGCGACGGCATCATGGTGCTGTTCGGCGCGCCCAAGGCGCTGGACAATCCCATCGAAGCAGCGCTGGCCTGCGCCATCGAGATGCAATTGGCTATGGACGATATCAACGCACAGAACCAGCACCTGTGCATGAGCCCGCTGTACATGGGCATTGGCATCAACACCGGAGACGTGGTGGTGGGCCACCTGGGATCAAAGCTGTACACCGAATACACCGTCATCGGCGACCAGGTCAACCTCGCGTCCCGGGTCGAATCACACAGCCTGCGCGGGCAAATCCTGCTCAGCGAAAGCACCTACCAGCTGGCCAAGGACTACATCGACGTCGGCGAGATCAATGAGGTGCAAGTCAAAGGCAAAAAAGGCAACGTGCGCATGGTCGAGCTGCTGGCCCTGCGCGGCCGCCACCCGCTAACCACACCACGGCGCGAAGTGCGGGCTAGCCCACGGGTCGAGGTGGACATGCCCCTGGCCTTCCAGGTGCTGGACGGCAAGTCCGTCATGCCCCTGCAGCACGCGGGCCGCATTGTGGACCTGGGCTATGGCGGGATGTTTGTCCTTAGCCCGGTGCCCCTGCTGCCGTTCGACGATATCAAGATGGCGCTGTCGCTATCGCTGCTCAGCGGCGAGCTGACCGATATCTACGCCAAGGTACTGCGAGTAACCGAGGTGCAGGGCGCCTACAAATGCCCGGTAGAGTTCACGTCCATCGACAGCAAGGCGCAACAGGCCATCAAGGAGTTTGTGGACGGCATTGTGGAGCTCAACACCGACTAGCCTGGGCCCAGCGCTAGAGCGGCGACGGCGCCCGGTGTGTAACCACCCATTCGGCGTAGCCCTCCGGGAAAGCCGCCTGGTAGCGCGCCAGATGGAAGACCGCATCCCGGTCCCGCCCCAGCAGCAAGGCAGCGTCTATCACCCGCTCTATGACGCGCCGCTCGGGCGAAAAGTGCAGCATCTCCAAGGCCATGCGGTACTGCTCTGGCGCGTTGGCCAAAGTCAGCGGAGTGATCGAAAGCTCGGCAAACTCTACCTGGTCGTGAAACATCCAGCTCGCATGCAGCTTGTCCAGGGTGTCCATGCGGTAGGCCGGATCACGGTCATCGGGCGACAAATAGATCTGGCTGATACGGTGATAGTCCCAGGCCACATAGCTGCATATTGCTATCAATACAGTAGCTAGAAGCGCACAGATTACCTGCGCCAGAGCCCGATTTCTTTCAAACAACGACGGGCCTCGCCAGAGCAACAGCACGCACAGGCCGGCCGCCGTTTGGAACGGCCCATACCACAGCGGGTATTCCAGAAGACTGTGCAAGCCAATCACCGCCAGTACCGACCAGGCCAGCTGGCGTGTGGCATCCGTCTCCGCCCAGGGCTTCGATCGCAGCACCCAATACAACAACAGGCCGCACGCCAGCAGCGCTGCAGGGATGCCCAGCTCCACCGCCAAGTGCAAAGGCAGGTTATGCGCGTTGTCCAGAATGTCGCAAAAGCGCGGGGCATCAAACAGAGTGATGTAGTGCGCGTAGTTCAGCCCACCCCAACCCCAGCCGCCCCAGGGGTGCTGGGCAATCAGGGTCAACACGTTGTGCCATAGGGTCAAGCGGCTGGAACACACTGCGTCCCCCGCCTGTAAGCGCGCCCAAGCGCCGCTGGACCAGGGGTCCAGGCCGATCAGCACCGGCAACAGCATCAACGCCGCCACATAGGCCAGCACGTAGGCTAGCGCGGTCCGCCGCAGATCGGCCCGGCGCCAGCCTCCCCACATCAGCACCAAGGCCAGCAACACCACCATCTGGAACATGCCCGTACGGGATGACGACACCGCGTTCCCCGCCGCCAGCAATACCGCCAGCCCTAGTTGCGCCCCGCGCAGCCAAGCAGCGCCCGCCACTGGCTTGGCCTGCACCATCCACCACAGCAAGGCAGCAAAAGCGATGTTGGTCAAACTGGCGTACTGGTTGCGCTGCCGCAAATTGCCAAACGCCTCGCCCAGCGGGGTGGCATTCACCCAAGGCGTCAGTTGCGCACTCAGGCCAAAGTACTGGACCAGGCCGATGGCGCTACTGAGTGCGCCTGCCAGCAGCCAAGTGCTGGCAGCAACCCGTGGCCACATATTACCGACAGGTCTGATGGCTTGCAGACCCAGCACCAAAGCCACCGCGCAGCAGGCGGTGAGCCAGGGCATTACGGCGGAAGTGGGGCCGGGGGCGAAGGGGTTGAGCCAGGGGAGCGCGAAAATCGCAGTGATCGCCCAAGCTACTGCTCTCGATGTAGTCGTATCGCGCATTAAAAACTGGTAATTGGTCGAAAGAAATCTCAGCGCAAATGAAGATTACTTGGCGCTAAGCTTCTTGGCTCAAACTTCGGCCACTGTACGGCGGCCATAGCCGGCTGCGTCTTGGCCTGGTTATCCCAAATACGCCGCAAGTCCTGGTCGAAGCCATCTGGCTGAACCCGCTGCATTTTTTGAATCCATGCGCTGGCCTCTTCTGGCCGGTGACGGAACGCCAAGGCTTTGGCTACGTTGAACAAATTGGACGGCGTGGGCGACATGTAGCTCACCTTGCGAACGTACTCCAGCTCTTCTTCACTGATACTCGGCTCCACCACAAACCGTGCGTATCGAATAATTTCACGCATGTCATCCAGGATCAACACGTCGGGGGGAGTACCCGGCTGCGATCGTCCTATGCGCGCTGCGTCCAGCTTGAGCGTTCGCATGCCGGCATCCACATTGAAATAGTCACGCACAATGATGCACAAAAGCATCACCGCACCCAGCCACAATCCCAGCAGAACCCATTTACTGCTGGTCCACACCACACGGTGTTGAAGTCGCTGATTCAGCATCCCCATGACTAAACCAGTTGGCAATAAGAAATATGCGTGGTGCAAAGGCAATTCGACCATAGCGTGCAACCCTATAGCCACCAAAAATAACATCAACACCGCATCTTCCAGGCAACTGACCCGAAACACGCTGCGTACAAACCAAACCACGAGGGACAGAGAGACCAAGGCGCCAATAGGAATGCCGCACCACAGCATCAAGTCTAAAAACAGGTTGTGCGAATGCATGAAAAAAGATGCCAGGCTTGCGTGGTCCTGGGCCACAGCCATTTGCGCAACAACCAACTGATTCCACCCATACCCCCACCAGGGTTGGTGCCGAATGGCGTCCAAAAACAAGGCATAGGCATCCAGGCGCAGCTGTGTGGACTCCCCCCCCAGCGTGGCAGGGCGAATCTGAATACCCAACCCAATCCAATCACTTAAGATGTGCAAAGAAAAATAGCAGGTCGCGAAATACAGCAGCAATCCAGTAGCAACCCAGGGTGCACGCGTCGGAAGCCAACGGCGCCATATCCAGGCGGCACATGTCAGGGTAAGTACAGCAATCGATGCAATCCGCGATTGCGTCAAGGCCACACCAAACAATAAAAAGACAGCTGCTAAGGCCGCAAACCGCCCACGGATCTTTTGCCTGGCCATACCCCAGACGCAAGCAAGCATCCCCCACAACAAGAGAGTTGCCAACAAATTGGGTTGACCCAAATTGGCAGAGGGTCGCCCGGGAGAAAACTCCTCGGCCCATATCTGCATAACATCAGAGGAATCGCCTATCTCGAACCATTCACGCAGTTGCAGGCCCACCGATACGAAGGCCGCAATACCAATGGCACAAAACAGCCCATCTGCTGCCCGCCCAGGCGTACTCGCTTCCCAGCGTGCTCCGACTAAAAGCGCTAGCAGCAAGCCCAATACATAGGCCGCGTTGACCCAAGCCCGCCCCATGAAAAAAATAGTCCCCGTCATGTATTGAATGAAAGGGGTAACCGCTAAAAACGCAAACAAGATCGGCAGGTAATGCCATTTCAAACTACCCTGCGTTCGTACGGCCACCGCTGCAGCAGCAAGTGCCAACATGGTGGCGACCCAGGCATCCGTATGAAAAGTAGCCCAAGGATAGTAGTGATTGGGAAGCAGCCAGCCCATCGCTAACAATGGCACCCACAGGCAAAACCACAGTGGAGGAAGGGGGTCTTTAGCAGTCAATGGTTTCGGGCCTACAAATTCAGTCACACGTGGGTAAGTTGGTTCACGCCATAAAAAAAGCCCCCCGAAGGAGGCTTTGGATATGCCGCGGTTTATTAACCTTGGCAGCTTGCGGGACGATACTTGTTGGAAATCGTGCCTCCGCAAACCCAGGTAACTTGATTGGTAGTTGCGTCAACCGTTCCCGTCAGGGTAATCGTAGCGCCGGTAATCTTGGCTTCACCTTGGGCGGTAGCAGTGATCACGCCAGTAGGAGTGGCGGTCGATGTGTAACCCACCGACTGCACATATTTAGAGGATTGACTAGAAATGGTGAGACTTGCCGTCGTTGGCATGCCACCATTAACTTGGGCAGCCTCGGACACGACCGTACGACCGGACGATGCAGCCAAGATCACTTCCGAAACTTTGGCGCGTACTGTGTAGTCTTGGTAAGCAGGCAAAGCCACAGCAGCCAAAATACCGATGATCGCAACAACGATCATCAGTTCGATCAAGGTGAAACCTTGTTGCATAGAACGCTTCATGAATGCTCCTAGGGAAAATGTTAAGACACGATACTAAGGCAGATAACGTGCCAACTATGCGTTGACGCCAAGTTGATTGCACGCGGAAGGCTTTCGGTGCGATTTACCGTGATTGTTCGGGCACCAACTATGCAAAGGCTTACATTTTTGCTATCCGCAGGTTGAGGATTTTGTGCCTTGCGACATTTTTGGCACATTGCCACCATTTAAACCTCAAACCCCTGCCCCGCCTGCAACCAACGGATGTCATGGGGGATGGGGCGGTCTAAAGGCTGTGTAGCCTCAAATTGCGCAATCTCGTCCATGATCAACTTGGTCTCGAACGGCTTGGTGTGGGTGATGAAAATCGGGAATTGCTGTTCGCCAATATTTTTCAACTCCTCCGCCAAGGTCGCAGGTGACAAATGCAGGCTGCGGTGGGCCAGGTCTTTTTCGCGGTTGCTGAACGCGGTTTCAATCACCAGGGCGGCTACATCCAGCTGCGCCAAACGCAGCCAGAACGCAGGGTTGCGCTCAGTGTCGCCTGTGAACACCCAGCATGGCCCATCTGCGGATACGGCGTAACCCACGGCGGGCACAGAATGTACGGCCGGCAGTGCCTCAATACGCTTGTCGCGAACGTGCACAATTTGGCCTAGGTTTATTTCGTTGAAACGGATAAATGGCTCGGCTTCTGAGGGAATCACGCTGAAGTCTGGCCATATCACGTTATTAAATATATGCGCTTTGAGCGCGGCAATGGTGTCGGCCAGCGCATAGATCTGAAACGGCCCGGTTCGCTGAGAAGCCACCGCGTCCACCATCAAGGGCAGTGCTGCAACGTGGTCCAGGTGGGAATGGGTCAGGAAGATGTGGTTGATCGCACACATTTCATCCAATGTGAGGTCGCCCACCCCCGTGCCTGCATCGATCAAGACATCAGAATCAACCAAAAAGGACGTGGTTCTGCAGTCTTTGGCGATGGCACCAGAGCATCCCAGTACACGGACCTTCATGGCCAGACCCTTTGAATCATTTTGGAAATGGACCGCGCCATCCCAGGGGTGTCATCTACAGAAGCAGGCTTCTTGAAGCAGCGCGGGGCCCATGCTTCGACCAGACACCAATTTTGTCAAGGCTGCACAAACTGCATTTGTGTGCCGGCCAGTTGCAAAAGATCGCCATTTTTCAGCGCGACCGGCGTAGCCCCTATCGCACTGCCATTGAGCACGGGCTGGGTGTCACCTTCTACATGCACTACAACGTAACCATGGGGGCGACGCGTAATCGCAGCAACAGCGATTCCTGGCTTGCCCAACGTCGTCACTATTTTGGTTAAGGTTACTTCACGCCCTGCGGCTGCACCAGACAGCACGCGGATGGCGGCCGTAATGTGCGGCGCGATTTCAGCGCCCACCAGCGGCATGGATGCCGAATGGTGCGACACACGGCGCACCTGCTGGCCAACACCGCCAGCCAAAGGGCTGGGCCGAGAAGCCATGCCGCGCTCGAAACCCGAATCCATGCCGTCACCCACAAACTTGAGCTTGTATTTGCCAACTTCAATCAGATCATTGTTCTGCAAAATTTGCTTGCGGACAGCCTTACCGTTGATGTAAGTGCCATTGGTGCTATTTAAGTCCTCTAGGTGGACATCGCTACCAACCATCAGTACCACCGCATGCTCACCACTGATCGCCAGATTATCGATCACGATATCGTTATAAGGCCTACGGCCCAGCGTCGTGCGGTCTTTGGTCAACTGCACTTCTTTGATGACTACGCCGTCGATTGAAACAATCAGTTTTGGCATGGTCAGTTACCGTGTCTATTCATGGAATTGGCACCTGTGAATGGATCTAGCTTCCCAATAGCCGGGATACAAGTCCCCGCTTCTTGGTGCCGGCCACCGCTTGGACGAGCAGGACCGTAATATTATCTCGCCCGCCATGTGCATTGGCGATACTAACCAGCTGTCTGGCCTTTTGCTCAAGCGTGGCGTCGGTCTCCATGATACGTGCGATCGGCGCATCATCGACCATATCCGAGAGCCCATCCGAGCACATCAGGTACAGGTCACCTTCTTCCACCCCGTGCTCATGCAACTCCAGCAACACGCTGTCATCTATGCCCAAGGCGCGCGTCACCAAATTTTTATTATTAGACGTCGCAGCCTGCTGAGGCGTAATCAAGCCTGCGTCCAATTGCTCCTGCAACAAAGAATGGTCCTTGGTGATTTGCTGCAGCGCGTTGCGCCGAAAACGATAGCACCGGGAATCGCCTATATGGCCTACTAGCACACGGCTATCTTGGAATACACCCACGACCAAGGTCGTACCCATACCAGCGTAATGCTGATTTACGTTGGCTGCGGTGTACACCGCCAAATTGGCATTGTGCACGCAGGCATCCACTGCGCGGCGAAGATCCCGGGCACTCACCTGCGGCCCAGCCTCCAAGAGCCACCGCGCCAACTCGGTATGTATAAACGTGGTCGCCATGCTACTGGCGACCTCTCCTGCGTTGTAGCCACCCATGCCATCCGCCAATACCGCCAACCCGCTGGGCTCGTCAAAAGCGGCAGCGTCCTCATTGTTTTCGCGCAAAAGACCGGGATGGGTCTGCGTACAGAACTCGTAAATCATCTTGTTGTCGAACTGAGCTCGTTGATTTCCAATGCAATAGGCGGCTTGCGAGCCGTTAACCGGCTTGGTCTAGTTTGCCACGACCTTGAACCTGGACGCATAAATGATCCGTCCGCCGCCACTACGCAACAGGTGCCGATATCTATTTCTGCAGTATTTTGTTACAAGTAGGCGGCAAAAAAACCCCATGCAGGGGTAGTTTTTCATGTGCCATCCTAAAAATAGAGGGTGCGCCTATCAAATTGGCGTTGAATTGCGGCGCTTTTGTAACCAGGTACCCAAAACAACAACCAACACGGCGCCGACAACACCAGCGAAATTCACGGTCTGCTCCTTGGTTTCACCAAACTGGGTCACCACCGCTGGGTCGGTCAACAACATTTCGCCCGCCAAGAACCCCAAAAGCGCAGCCCCTATCGTGATGATGATGGGGAAGCGTTCCATCACCTTCGTGAGCAAAGTGGCGCCAAACACGATCAAGGGAATGCTCACCAACAAACCGAGCACCAACAAAGGAACATTTCCATTAGCGGCTGCTGCCACTGCCAGCACGTTGTCGAGACTCATGACCAGATCGGCAATCAGAATAGTGCGAATCGCCGCCAGCAAGCCATGGATCTGCTTGCCATGCCCGCCGTCGCCTTCGCCCTCGTCCTTGAGCAGATCCACACCGATATACACCAGCAAGACCGCCCCCAGCAACTTCAGAAATGGCATGGCCAGCAGTTTGATGGCCACCACCGTCAGCACAATCCGCATCACGATGGCGGCAGCGCTGCCCCACACGATGGCTTTCTGCTGCTGCTCCGGTTTCAAGGTGCGCGCGGCCATGGCAATCACCACGGCGTTGTCTCCACTCAAGACAACATTGGCCAGCACGATCGAGCCAAAAGCGCTCCAGAAGAGCGGTGAAGTGAAATCCAGTCCAAAAAACATAGCCCGCCCTCTACAAGCACGTTAAAACAACGCCGGGCACCCTAGGTGCCCGGCATGGATTCGAAGGCTGCCTGTAGAGGCAGCCTCTATTACTTCAGCAAAGCCTTCAACAGCTTGCCCATTTCAGACGGATTGCGCGTGACGGTGAAACCGCACTCTTCCATCACAGCCAGCTTGGCATCCGCAGTGTCGGCGCCACCGGAGATCAGCGCACCGGCGTGGCCCATGCGCTTGCCGGGAGGCGCGGTCACGCCAGCGATGAAGCCAACGATAGGCTTCTTCATGTTCAGCTTGCACCAGCGGGCTGCTTCAGCTTCGTCCGGACCACCGATTTCGCCGATCATGATGACCGCGTCGGTATCTGGATCTTCGTTGAAAGCCTGCATCACGTCGATGTGCTTCAGGCCGTTGATCGGGTCGCCACCGATACCGACAGCGGTGGACTGGCCCAGACCGATTTCGGTCAGTTGCGCCACCGCTTCGTAGGTCAGCGTGCCGGAACGGCTCACCACGCCAATCCGACCCTTGCGGTGGATGTGGCCGGGCATGATGCCAATCTTGATTTCGTCAGGCGTGATCAGGCCGGGGCAGTTGGGGCCCAGCAGCAGGGTCTTCTTGCCGCCAGCGGCTTCCTTGGCCTTCATGCGGTTGCGCACTTCCAGCATGTCCTTGACGGGGATGCCTTCGGTAATGCAGATCGCCAGGTCCAGATCGGCTTCAACAGCTTCCCAGATCGCAGCAGCGGCGCCGGCTGGCGGCACATAGATCACCGACACGGTAGCGCCGGTTTCCGAAGCCGCTTCCTTGACGGAGGCGTAGATTGGGATGTTGAAGATCGACTCGCCGGCCTTCTTGGGGTTCACACCCGCGACGAAAGCGTTTTTACCGTTGGCGTATTCCTGGCACTTTTCAGTGTGGAACTGGCCGGTCTTGCCGGTAATACCTTGGGTGATGACTTTGGTGTCTTTGTTGATATAGATGGACATGACGATTCCTTAGCGGGCTTTGACGGCTGCGACAACTTTTTCGGCCGCTTCAGCCATGCTGTCCGCACTGATGATGGGCAGACCGGACTCGGCCAGCATCTTCTTGCCCAGGTCTTCGTTGGTGCCCTTCATGCGCACCACCAGAGGCACGGACAGGTTCACTGCCTTGCAGGCCGTGATCACGCCGGTGGCGATGGTGTCGCACTTCATGATGCCGCCGAAGATGTTGACCATGATGGCCTCAACCTTGGGGTTCTTCAGCATGATCTTGAAGGCTTCGGTAACCTTCTCGGGGGTAGCACCGCCGCCAACGTCCAAGAAGTTGGCCGGCTCAGCGCCGTACAGCTTGATGGTGTCCATGGTGGCCATGGCCAGGCCGGCGCCGTTTACCAGGCAGCCGATGTTGCCGTCCAGGCTGATGTAGGCCAGGTCGAACTTGGAAGCTTCGACTTCAGCAGCGTCTTCTTCGTCCAGATCGCGGTAAGCGACGATTTCTGGGTGGCGGAACAGCGCGTTCGGGTCAAAGTTGAACTTGGCGTCCAACGCCATCAGATCACCCTTGGAATCGCAGTTCAGTGGGTTGATTTCCACCAGGGACGCATCGGTGTCCATGTAGCACTTGTACAGCTTGGCGAACAAGTCCACAGCCTGGTCCACCGAAGCGCCCGTCAGGCCGATAGCCGCAGCGATCTTCTTCGACTGTTCGGCCGTAATGCCGGTTTGCGGATCGATGTACTCGGTGATGATCTTTTCGGGCGTGGCGTGCGCCACTTCCTCGATGTCCATGCCGCCTTCGCTCGAAGCGATAAAGGCAACCTTCTGCGTGGCGCGGTCGGTGACCAGGGACACATACAGTTCGCTCTTGATGTCGGCGCCGTCTTCGATATAGAGGCGGCGAACCTTCTGGCCTTCAGGGCCGGTCTGGTGCGTCTTGAGCTGCATGCCGAGGATTTCGCCGGCCAGCTTCTTCACGTCATCAATGGTCTTGGCGACCTTGACGCCGCCGCCCTTGCCACGTCCACCGGCGTGGATCTGTGCCTTGACAACCCACACTGGGCCGCCGAGTTTTTGGGCGGCTTCCACCGCTTCTTGCACCGTGAATGCCGGAATGCCCTTCGGCACTGGCACACCAAAATTGCGCAAGATTTCCTTGCCTTGGTATTCGTGAATCTTCATGAGGGCTCTCTCAGGAATGGATGGGTTTTTGCCCGATGGTCTTGTATAAGACTTGCGGGCTGCGTTTTGTCAGCCCGCGAATGTATCATGCTGCACCGCACAACACCTTACAGCATAGGCTCACCATGTCCAAAGTCTTCATCGATGGCGAAGCCGGTACCACCGGCCTGCAAATCCGCGAACGCCTGCAATCCATGCCGCAGATTGAGCTGGTCAGCATCGCGCCGGAGCTGCGCAAGGACCCTGCAGCCAAGCTCGCACTGATGTCCACCGTGGACCTGGTCATCCTCTGCCTGCACGACGATGCCGCCATCGAATCTGTGGCCATGATCGACAGCCTGCCCGGCAAAAAGCCCAAGATCATCGACGCCTCTACCGCACACCGTACGGCGCCGGGTTGGGTCTTCGGCTTCCCCGAACTGGTAGCCGGGCAAAAAGACGCCGTGGCAAAGGCTGACCGCGTGGGCAACCCCGGCTGCTACGCCACCGGAGCCATTGCGCTGATCCGCCCGCTGGTGGATGCCGGCCTGCTGGACCCCGACGCCGCACTGGCCCTGCCCTCGGTCAGCGGCTATTCCGGCGGCGGACGCAGCATGATCGAAGCCTATGAAAAGGGCGAAGCACCGTTGTTTGAAATCTACGCACTGGGCCTGCAGCACAAGCATCTGCCGGAAATCATGCGCTACACCGGCCTGACCCGCCGGCCGATCTTTGTGCCGTCTGTGGGCAACTTCGCCCAAGGCATGCTGGTGCAACTGCCGCTGCATCTGGACCTGCTGCCCGGCAAGCCCACCGGCCAAGACCTGCACAACGCATTGGCCAAGCACTACGCGGGCAGCGAATGGGTCACCGTTGAAGCCCCCGGCGACAGCGGCAAGCTGGACGCACTGGCGCTAGTCGACACCAACAAGATGGAGCTGCGGGTGTTCGCCAACGAAACCCACCGCCACGCGGTGCTGATCGCCCGGCTCGACAACCTGGGCAAAGGTGCCAGCGGTGCCGCCGTGCAAAACCTGAAACTGATGCTGGGCCTGTAACACCAAGCCACTACACTTTTTATAGCTGCTAGCGCAGGTACTATCTGCGCTGGCGGCCTAAAAAGCTTGTAAACCTGTTTTCAGCAATCGTCGTCGCTGCCGGCCACCACGCGCCGCACGGCGTCTGACGAAAAGCCCCGCGCCAGCAAAAAGCGCTGCTGCTTGGCACGCGCCGCAGCATCCACCGGCGGACTGCCAAACTTCTTGCGCCAGACTTCGCGGGCACGGTCCAACTCCGTGGCCTGCAATCCGGCTACCGCATCCAATACAGCTGACGGGTCCAGGCCCTTGCTTTGCAGCTCCAGGCGGATGCGCGAGGCACCCAGCTTGCCAGCGCGCCGGTACAGCACCGAGTCCAGCACGCGCTGCTCGTTGATGAAGCCCTTGGCCTGCAGCTCATCCAGCGCCTGGGCCAGCTCACCCGGGGTTTCTTCAAACACTGCCAGCTTGCGCTCCAGCTCTACCCGCGAGTGCTCGCGGCCGCTGAGCAGGCGCAGGGCGCGGCCCTTGAGACTGATAGGTGTGGTGGCCGATGGAAACGCCATTTGCTATGCTTTTAATAGCTGCCGGCGCAGGTACTCTCTGCGCTAGCAGGCTCTTTATGCCTCAGCCTTGGTCTTCTTGCCCTCTTTCACTTCCTTGGCTTCTTCTGCCACGGGGACCAGAGGGATGCCCAGGGATTCGCGCACCTTGTTCTCGATTTCGATCGACAGACCGGGGTTCTCGCGCAGGAATTCGCGGGCGTTGTCACGGCCCTGACCGATTTTTTCGCCGTTGTAGGCATACCAGGCGCCGGACTTTTCGATGATCTTGGCTTCGACGCCCATGTCGATGATTTCGCCATGGCGGCTGATGCCTTCGCCGAACAAGATGTCGAACTCGGCCGTCTTGAACGGGGGCGCGACCTTGTTCTTCACCACCTTGACCTTGGTTTCGTTGCCGATGGAGTCGTCGCCCTTCTTGATGGTGCCGGTGCGGCGAATGTCCAGGCGCACCGAGGCGTAGAACTTCAGCGCGTTACCGCCGGTGGTGGTTTCGGGCGAGCCGAACATCACGCCGATCTTCATGCGGATCTGGTTGATGAAGATGACCATGCAGTTGGCCTTCTTGATGGTGGCGGTGAGCTTGCGCAGTGCCTGGCTCATTAAGCGGGCTTGCAGGCCGGGCAGGCTGTCGCCCATTTCGCCTTCCAGCTCGGCCTTGGGCGTGAGCGCCGCCACCGAGTCCACCACGATCAAATCGATGGCACCGGAGCGCACCAGCGAATCGACGATTTCCAGGGCCTGCTCGCCGGTGTCGGGCTGGCTGATCAGCATTTCCTGCAAGTTCACGCCCAGGTTCTGTGCGTACTGGGTGTCGAGTGCGTGCTCGGCATCGACGAAGGCGCAGGTGCCGCCCAGCTTTTGCATTTCGGCAATCACTTGCAGGGTCAGCGTGGTCTTGCCGCTGGACTCTGGGCCGTAGATTTCAATGACCCGGCCGCGTGGCAGACCGCCGACGCCCAGCGCCACATCCAGGCCCAGCGAGCCGGTGGAAACCACCTGGATGTCCTCGATCACCTCGCCCTCGCCCAGGCGCATGATGGTGCCCTTGCCGAACTGCTTTTCGATCTGCGCCAGAGCGGCTTGCAGGGCTTTGGCTTTTTCGGCCAGGGCAGCGGGGGTGGGGGCGACAGCGGGAGCGCGGGCAGCGGTGGGGTTCATGGCGGTGTCTTTCAAAATCAAAAAGTTATTGGCCTGCATGGCCTGCTATTAACAACAGGCTGGATGCTTGAACAGTAGTTTAAAGCGCAGTTTTAAACCTGCAAAGCATATTTTTGGTCAGTTTGCCTTACTATTAATCCATGGCTGCTAACACGATAGACCCCGCTTGGCGGGAAACCCATTTGGGGCGGCGGCTGGACGCTGCCCTGCGCCAGTTCGACGCGCGCGTGCTGGAGCTGATGGCGCGCAATATCGAGGTACCGCTGGCCCTGGGCAACCTGGCAGCCCGTGCGCAAGTGGGCGCCGCTCATATCCACATCACCCGGCACCTGCCCCTGCAGGGCGCGCGCCTGACCGAGCTAGCCGCCCAGGCCGGCATGAGCAAACAGGCCATGGGCGACCTGGTGGACCAGTGCGCCGCCTGGGGCATGGTGGCGCGCGAACCCGACCCGCTGGACGCCCGCGCCCGCCGCGTGGTGTTCACCGCCACCGGCCTGGCCTGGCTACAGGCCTACCGCGACGCCGTGGCCCAGACGGAAGGCGAATTCCGCGCTGCCGTGGGCCAGGACGTAGCGACCGTGGTATCGCTGGGCCTAGAGGCCTACGCGGCCTAAACATAGGCACACCCCCAGGCTGCGCGCACTGTGTGTCGCTCCGCCACCCCCCTTGCAGGGGGCGATACCAACGGTCCGGCAAAGCCGGCCCCGTGGTATCCCTGAGACAAGCCATTGGGTACAAAATGGAGGGGTTCAGGAGACAAAAAATGCGCATTCTGATTGCGGAAGACGACCAGGTATTGGCCGATGGCCTGTTGCGTGCGCTGCGGGCCTCGGGGGCTGCGGTGGACCATGTGTCCAGCGGCAGCGAAGCCGACGCGGCACTGATGACCAACCGCGAGTTTGACCTGCTGATCCTGGACCTGGGCCTGCCCAAGATGCATGGGCTGGAGGTACTGAAGCGGCTGCGCGCCCGGGGCTCCTCGCTGCCGGTGCTAATACTGACGGCCGCCGACAGCGTGGAAGAACGCGTCAAGGGCCTGGACTACGGCGCTGACGACTACATGGCCAAACCGTTTTCTTTGCAAGAGCTGGAAGCCCGGGTGCGTGCCCTGGCGCGGCGCGGCGCAGGTGGCGCCAGCAGCAGCATCCAGCACGGCCCGCTGGTCTACGACCACGCAGGGCGCATGGCCACCATCGACGGTAAGCTGGTCGAGCTGTCTGCCCGCGAACTGGGCCTGCTGGAGGTGCTGCTGCAGCGCGCCGGCCGCCTGGTCAGCAAGGAGCAGCTGATCGAGCGCCTGTGCGAATGGGGCGAAGAGGTCAGCGTCAACGCCATCGAGGTCTACATCTACCGGCTGCGCAAGAAGATTGAAAAAGGCCCGATCCGCATCGCCACCGTACGCGGCCTGGGCTACTGCCTGGAAAAGATCGCGCCTTGAATGTTACATAGCACATTACTATTGAAACATAAGCCCCCAAAGACAAAACCTACAGAAAATTTTATAATTGCGACCATGCACATGAGCACCCAAGCTTTGATCCTCTAAACGCCTTCCGATTTTTCGGAGGGCTTATGCGCCTTGCCGGAACCCACACAACCCCGGCAATTTGCGCGGGGTTTTTTGTTTTCTGGGCCTGTGTTTTTTAAGAAAGTTTCTATGCGTACCTTTGACAAGCTGATCGCCACAATTCATCCGCACCAGTGGATGGTGGGCTTGCGCTCGTCCATTGGTGCCATCGCATCTGCGCAAGACATAAACCGCTAGCTGCGGGATTTTTTCAAGGTTGGGAAACAACCGTTGAAAACCCTGGCCAGCGACAAGCGGGCCAGGGTTTTGTCTTTAAGGAACATCGTATGACTACGAACACACATGCGCGACAACTTCGCAATATCGGCATCATCGCCCACGTCGACGCTGGCAAGACCACCGTCAGCGAGCGGGTGCTGTTCACCACCGGCGAAATCCACCGTACCGGTGAAGTACACGACGGCAATGCCACCATGGACTATGACCCGCAGGAGCGGGCGCGCGGCATCACCATCAACAGCGCAGCCACCACCGTGGCCTGGCGCGGCCACCAGATCAACCTGATCGACACGCCCGGCCACATCGACTTCAACATCGAGGTGAGCCGCTCGCTGCGCGTGCTCGACGGCGCGGTCGTGGTGTTCGACGGCGTGGCCGGCGTAGAGCCGCAGACCGAAACCAACTGGCGCCTGGCCGACCAATACCATGTACCGCGCATTGCGCTGGTCAACAAGCTGGACCGCACCGGCGCGGATTTCGCGCGCGTGGTGGCGATGATGGCCGAGCGCCTGGGCGTGAAACCCCTGGTGCTGCAGCTGCCCATCGGTACGGAAGCCGAGTTCAGCGGCGTGGTCGATCTGCTGACCCAGCAAGCCCTGTACTGGCCGCCCAATGCCCAGGGCAAACCGACGCTGGAACGCGGCGCCGTGCCGGCCTACATGCAGGCCGCCGTAGAGGCTGCGCGCCGCACGCTGGTAGAGACCGCCGTGGAGCAAAACGATGTGCTTCTGACCGCTTATCTGAACGGTGAAGATATCTCGGAAGCACAGCTGCGCGCCTGCATCCGCCAGGGCACGCTGGCCGGCGCCTTTGTGCCCGTGCTGGGCGGCGCCGCGCTGAAGAACAAAGGCGTGGAGCCGCTGCTGGATGCGGTGGTGGACTACCTGCCCGCCCCCGAAGACCGCAACAACGACCTGCCCCCCGGTGACGGCTTTGCCGCGCTGGTGTTCAAGGTGGTGCACGACGAGCACGGCACGCTGAGCTATCTGCGCGTCTACCGCGGCGAAGCCCATGCGGGCAGCCAGGTACTGAATGCCAATACCGGCCAGCGCGAACGTTTGTCGCGCGTGGTGCAAATGCACGCGGACCGGCGTGAGGAACTGGCGCTGGCGCAAGCCGGTGACATCGTCGCCGTGGCAGGGCTCAAGGCCAGCAAGACCGGCCACACGCTGAGCGACCCCGCGCAGCCCCTGGTGTTGGAGGAAATCCACGCGCCCGAACCGGTCATTTCGATGGCGGTGGAGCCGCACTCGCGCGACGAGCAAAACAACTTCTCGCGCGGCCTGCATACGCTGGTGGACGAAGACCCCAGCCTGCGTCTGGGCCAGGACGCCGACACCGGCCAAACCCTGCTGTCCGGCGTGGGTGAGCTGCAGCTGGAGGTGACGCTGGAGAAGCTGCGCAGCCGCTTCGGCGTGACGGTGCACACCGGCCCGCCCCAGGTGGCCATGCGCGAGACCATTGCGCGTGCGGCCAGCGTGCGCTATCTGCACAAAAAGCAGAGCGGCGGCCCGGGCCAGTATGCGGAAGTGGCACTGCGCGTGGAGCCGCTGGAGCGCGGCGGCGGCCTGCGTTTTGAGAACGCCATCACCGGCGGTGTGATCCCCCGGGAATACATCCCCAGTGTGGAACAAGGCGTGCGGCGCGCAGCCCTGGCCGGCGTGCTGGCCGGCCACCCGGTGGTGGACCTGCTGGTCACGCTGGAGGACGGCAGCTTCCACGAGAAGGACTCGTCCACGCTGGCGTTTGAGGTGGCCGGTGCGGCTGCCTTCACCCAGGCTCTGCGCGAGGCCGGACCGACGCTGCTGGAGCCGGTGATGGCGGTGGAAGTCACCACGCCCATGGACCATGTAGGCGACGTGATCGGCGACCTGAACCGCCGGCGCGGCCATGTGCGCAGCCAGGACCAACGCGGCAACGCGGCTGTCGTGCGTGCCATGGTGCCGCTGCAGACGCTGTTTGGCTACATCGGCAACCTGCGTGCGCTGACCGCTGGGCGGGCCAGCTACACCATGCAGTTTGACCACTACGCCGAAGCGCCACGCCAGGCCTGAGCCTGAGATGGGCGAGCCGCAAGACTCGCCCTTTTTATGCATCAAATCGGCCCCTAGCGCAAATTCCATCTGCGCAAGCAGCTATCTAAACAGTAGCATCCTGCCACTGCCGCACATAAGCCGGCACCTCGCCGGCCCCGGGTGCGTCCACCACCGGCGCGGCGTGGGCCTGTACCAGCGGCAATACACCCGTCCACACCGGAATGTCCATGTCCTCCGCGTCGTCGATCGGCGGGCCGGTGCGCACCTTGCACACGGCTTCCGTCAACGCGATACGCATCACCGTGGTGGCGGCGAATTCCTTGTCATTGCCACGGCGGACTTCTGCATTCCGGCCCGGTGCCAGCTTGTCCATGAAAGCGTCCAGCGCAGCGCGCTTGTCCGCGTCGTCCACCACCCGCTCAAAGCAGCCGTAGACCATGGCCGAGCGGTAGTTCATGGAATGGTTGAACGCCGAGCGCGCCAGCACCAGGCCGTCCACATGGGTGATGGCCACGCAAGCCTGGGTGCCCGCGCCCAGCAGCTTCAACAGGCGGCCTCCGTTCGAGCCATGGATGTACAGGTGCTCGCCCTCGCGCCAGCAGGCGGTGGGAATGTTGTGCGTGCCCTTGTCGTCCACAAAGGCGATGTGGCAGACATAGGCCGCGTCGATGATGGCGTGCAGCGTGCTGCGCTGGTAGTCGGCGTTCTCGGCCACGCGGCGGATGCGGGTGCGTGCGCTGGGCGGTGCGGCGGCGGTGTCGGTCATGGGGCAGGTTTCCAAGAATTGAGTAAAAGGCTGCGCACTATAATTTTTTGTGGTTCCAAAATTAGAACCATTGACGCTTCATTTTCTAGGGCCACGATGGACTACTCCGTGCTGTTCGCGCAATTCAGCCAAGACCATGCACAGCAGGGCTGGTCGCGCCAGCGCCTGCTGCATGCCTGCCTGCGTGCGGCCATCCGCAACGGCACGTTGGGCACCGGTACGCGTCTGCTGGCGACGCGGCAACTGGCCAGCGACCTGGGCGTGTCGCGCAACACCGTGCTGTATGCGTACGAGCAACTGGCTACCGAAGGCTATGTGCAGCCAGACCGGCGCGGCACCGTGGTGGCAGACATGGCCGTCGCCCGCGCCGCACCATGCGCCCGCCCGGCCCAGCCGTCACCCAGCCTGTCGCGGCGCGCCCAAACCACCGAACCCCTGCCCGAAGCCCAGTTGATGGGCGCCTTCGTGCCCGGCGTGCCGGCGCTGGCCGACTTCCCGCTGCCAGCTTGGCGGCGCCTGGTGGAAAAGGCCTGGCGCAGCATGTCCACCGTGCAGCTGAACTACGGCGGGCCAGCGGGCCAACCCGCACTGCGCGAGGCCATTGCAGAGCATCTGCGCGCCTCGCGCGGCGTGGTCTGCGAGGCGCGCCAGGTCTTCATCACCGATGGCACGCAAAGCAGCCTGGACCTGTGCGCCCACGCCTTTGCCGATGCGGGCGACACCGTGTGGCTGGAGAACCCCGGCTACCGCGGCGCGCTCACCGCGTTCAAAGCGGCCGAGCTGCGCGTCCACGGCATTCCGGTGGATACCGACGGCATGGCCCCCAGCGCTGCCGACTGGCGCCAGCATGCACCGAAGCTGGTCTACGCCACACCCTCGCACCAGTACCCGTTGGGCAGCGTGCTCAGCCTGGCGCGGCGGCTTGCCCTGATCGAGCAGGCCCAGACAGCGGGCGCGCTGCTGATTGAGGACGACTACGACAGCGAATTTCGCCATGACGGCCCGCCGCTGGCCGCGATGCAGGGCCTGCAGCCCGACGCGCCGGTGCTGTACCTGGGCACCTTCAGCAAAACCATGTTTCCGGCGCTGCGCATCGGCTTCATGGTGGTGCCGCAGAACCTGGTGGAGCCGCTGCAGCGGCTGGTCACGCAGTCGGTGCCCCGTGGCCGCGCCGCCGACCAGTTGGCCCTGGCGGAGTTTTTACGCAGCGGCCAGTTCGCCACGCATTTGCGCCGCATGCGCAGGCTGTACCGGCAGCGGCGCGATGCCCTGCGCAGCGCGCTGCAACGGCAGCTGGGCGATGTGGCCAGCGTGCACGGTGGCTCGGCCGGCATGCACCTGGCACTGGTGCTGGACGCCGCGATTTCCGACGTGACTGTGAGCACCCAGGCGCTGCAAAAAGGCATAGTCGCCCACCCCTTGAGCGCCCACTCCGTAGGCGGCGGCCCGGTGTGGAACGGCCTGATGCTGGGCTATGCCCAGGTGCCGGTGGAGCAGATGGAGGCGGCGGTGAAGAAGCTCGCGGCCATCGTCCGCAAGCTGGGCTGAACTACAAGCGCTGCTGCGTAGCCTCGTCAAACACGTGGACCCGCTCGGCAGCAATCGCCAGCGTGATGTTGTCGCCCGACTTCACCAGCAAGCGGTCATGCACCAGGGCCTGGATGGGCTGGCCCTGGGCTTCGCAGGTCAGCAAGGTGTCGGCACCGCTGAACTCCACCACCTTCACCTCGCAAGGTATGCCGTGGGCCTCGCCTGCCGGGCGCACCTGCAAATGCTCGGGGCGCAAGCCCAGCAGCACGCGGCGCTGGCCCAGGGTGGCAAACCGGTCTTCCAATAGAACCTGACCACCAAAATAGGCTCTGGCGCAGGTATTATCTGCGCCGGCAGCTACTATATTCATAGCAGGCGAGCCGATGAAGGTGGCTACGAAGCTGTTGCACGGTCGGTCGTACAGCTCGGCCGGGGTGCCGATCTGCTCCACCTTGCCGTCGCGCAGCACGATGATGCGGTCGGCCATGGTCATGGCTTCGATCTGGTCGTGGGTCACGTAGATGGAGGTGGTCTTCAGGCGCTGGTGCAGGGCGCGGATTTCGGTGCGCATCTGCACCCGCAGCTTGGCGTCCAGGTTGCTCAGCGGCTCGTCGAACAGAAACACCTGCGGGTCGCGCACCATGGCCCGGCCCATAGCCACGCGCTGGCGTTGGCCGCCGGACAGTTGGCGCGGCAAGCGGTCCAGCATCTTGTCCAGGCCCAGCATCTTGGCAGCGCCGGCCACCTTGCTGGCGATGGTGCCCTGGGGGGTGCCGGCAATCATCAGGCCGAAGCCCATATTCGCCTCCACCGTCATGTGCGGGTACAGCGCATAGGTCTGGAACACCATGGAGATGCCGCGCTCCTTGGGCGGCAGGTCGTTGACCACCTTGTCGCCTATGCGGATCTGGCCTGCGCTGGGTGCGTCCAGCCCGGCCAGCATGCGCAGCAGGGTAGATTTTCCGCAGCCGCTGGGGCCGACGAAGACGGCGAATTCACCGTCGCCAATGGAGATGTCCACGCCTTTGATGACTTGGGTATTGGCAAAGGATTTCTCAATGCCGGAGAGGGTTACGGATGCCATGGAGTGTGTTCTTTGCGAAAAATGGTTAACCGCCCTTGACGCCGCCGGCCGTCAGGCCGCCGACGATTTCCTTTTGGATCAGCAGCGTAAGGATCAGCACCGGCAAGGTGACCAGCAAGGCCGCCGCGGCCAACGGGCCCCAGGCGATCTGCTCGAAGGTCAGCACGTTGTAGATGGCGACCGGCAGCGTGCGGGTTTCACGCCCGGCCAGCACCGCGCCGAAGATGAAGTTGTTCCACGAAAAGATGAAGGCCAGAATGCCCGCCACCGTGATGCCTGGCCGCGCCAGCGGCAGCGCGATGTGGCGGAAACGCTGCCAGGGCGAGCAGCCATCGACCACGGCAGCCTCTTCCAGCTCAATGGGCAAGGTCTCGAAATAGCCCGACACGATGTAGACCATGATGGGCACGGTGATCACCAGATGGGTGATGATCACCGGCGCCAAGGTACCCGTCAGGCCCAGCGCCTGGAACAGCGTGAACAGCGGGATCAAAAAGCTGATGGCCGGCGTCATCCGGGCAATCAAAATCACCATCAGCAGCTTGCGCGCCTTCATGCGCGCCACGCCGTAGCCGGCAGGCACACCGATCAGCAAGGCCACGATAGTCGCGGTGCCCGACACCATGATGCTGTTCAGCAGGTACTGGAAGAACGGCCCGCTGTCGAACACCTTGACGAAGTTGTCCAACGTGGGCGGGCTGGGAATGAACACCGGCGGGTAGGCCAGGTTGTCCACCTCGTTCTTGAATGCCAGCGACAGCATCCATACAAAGAAGCTGATAGCGGGAGACACCAGCAGGAACACACACAAGCCCAGCAGCAGCTTGTCGCGTAGGCGGTCACGGGTGTTATTCATAATATTTGGAACGCTCGCGTAGCCAGAAGAGAAGCATGGAAAGAGCCACGACCAAGACAAAGAACACCACCACCACGGCCGACGATTTGCCTATCTGGTAGAACGAAAACGCCTGCAGGTACAGGTAGATGTTGATGGTCTCGGTCGATGTACCCGGCCCGCCCTGGGTGATGACGTAGATGGTGTCAAAGGTCTTCAGCGCGTCGATCAGCCGCACAACGGCAGCCACCAGGATGAAGGGCAGCAACAGCGGAAAGGTGACGTAGCGGAAGGTCTGCCAGCGGCTGGCGCCCTCCATGTAGGCGGCCTCAAATGGGTCGGTGGGCAAGGAGGCAAGGCCGCCCAGCACGATCAGCATGACCAGTGGTGTCCATTGCCACACGTCCACCATCACCAGGCACAGAATGGCCAGCTTGGGTGAGTACACCCATTCACTGGGGCCTATGCCGACCAGGGACAGCAGATAGTTCAGCACGCCCTGCTGCGGGTGGAACATCATCACCCACACCAGGGCAATGGCGACCGGCGTAGCCATCATGGGCAGCACAAAAGCACCGCGCCAAAATCCGCGCCAGGCGAACTTCTGGTTGAACACCAGCGCGGCGGCGGTACCCAACACCAGCGGCCCCGCCACGGCCAGCGCGGTGAAGATCAACGTGTGGGCAATCGACTCCAGAAAGCGCGTATTGCCCATCAATTCGGCGTAATTGCCCAGGCCGGCAAACGTGGCTTTGGAGCCGATCTTCCAGTCGAACAGGCTCATCCATAGCGTGAACATCCAGGGGAAGACGATCACTGCCGTGATCACCACCACGGCGGGCAGGATGAACCATAAAAAAGGCGAAAGCTTGCGCATGCCAACAGACTCCACGTGCGCTGCAAAGAGCGCACACAAGGGACGGGTGAAAACAAGCCGCGCTAAGGTGCGCGGGCTGCCGGATCAGGCGTCGGCTTTGGCCGCCACCGGGGCGAAGTCTGCCGTGGCTTTCTTCAGCTCGGCCGCCACATCGCCGCCGCTGAGCATGTTGCTCAGCGCTATGCCGAACACATCGCGGAACTCGTTCACCGGCTCGATGATGGGCAGACCAGGACGGGCAATCTTCAGCGAGCCCGCCACAGCAGACAGCCACTCTGGCGGTACCTTGAGGTTGGCAATCGCCTCGGCATTCGAGTAAGCCGACAAGCGCACCGGCGCACCGGATGCGGTTGCCAGCATGCGGGCCTGCATGGCCTTGCCGGTGGCCCATTGGATGTAGTACCAGGCTGGGCCCTTTTTGCTGGAATAGGCCGACACGCCAATGCCGTCACCAAAGGTGGGCGAGACCTGTAGCTTGGGGCCGGTTGGCATGACGCCGTAACCCACCTTGCCCACCACCTTGGACTTGGCCGCGTCTTCCAGCGGCGGCGCAAAGCCGGAGCCGTCGATCCACATCGCGGCCTTGCCCTGCAGGAACAGGCTTTGCGCCTCGTTCCAGTTGTAGCCAGCCACACCGGCTGGGCCGGTGTTCTTCAGCAGGTCGCGGTACATATTGGCCGAAGCCAAGGCTTCTGGCGAGTCGGTCAGCAGCTTGCCCGCAGCGTCGAAAAACTGGCCGCCAAAGCCCAGGAAAAAGCCGGTCCACAAAGGCACGTTGGCATTCTTCAAACCCCGCCCGACGAATCCCACCACGCCATTGGCCGGGTCATGCAGCTTCTTGGCTGCGTTGACGATGTCGGCATAGCTGGTAGGGTAGGCCACGCCCTTGGCGGCGAAGAGTTCCTTGTTCCAGTACAGCACCCAGGGGTCGAGGTTGAACGGCAGGCTGTCGATGCGGCCGTCGCTCTGGGTTGCGTAGAACATGCCGCCTGACGAAAAGTCTTTCAGGTCGAAATCAGGGGCCGCCGCATTGGCAAACATGCTGCGCAAATCCTCCATCCATTTGCCTTTGGCGAACTGGCGTTTTTGCACGTGGTAGCTCAGGTGCACCACGTCAAAACTGGTCTTGCCGGAGTTGAACTCGATCACCGTCTTCTGGCGCGACTGCTGCTCGGGCACCTGCTCGGCGCCGACCTTGATACCGGTCAGCTCTTCGAATTCTTTTTGGTACTTTTGCAGCAACTCGCCGCGCGGGCTTTTGATCAGATGCACCTCGATGCTCTGGCCGCTGTAGCGCTTCCAGTCGAATGCACCTTGGGCTTGGCTGGTGGGTAAGCCGGCCAGCGCGGTGGCACCGGCTGCGGCCTGCAAGTTGGTGGGGCGAGGTATGGAACGTGTCATGTCTTTGTCTCCTACTTTTTGTTCTACAGAGTTGCGGCGTTCAGGCCAAGCGCACGGTACGCGGCACGCACTGCCTGCGCCTCGGTGTTATCCAGCGGGGTCAGCGGGGCACGCACATTCAGCCAGGTGTCGTCACCGGTCTGCTCAGCCAAGGCGGTTTTGTAGGCGCTGACGAAGGGCATGTTCGGCATCAGGCTCAGCAGCTTCAGCAGGTCCAGGATCAGCGCCTCGTCGGCAGTGGACGCGGCCTCGGGGTTGCGCATGACACGGCTGATCAGATGCGGTGCCAGGTTCGACAGGCCATTGATGGAGCCCGGGCTGCCGGCGCGCATGGCAGTCGCAATATGCGCTTCCGAGCCGACCAGAATCGCCAGCTTGGGAAATGCCTTGATGGTGTCCAGGGAATGCGCCAGATCACCGGCGCTGTCCTTGAAACCAACTACCTGCTTCGGATGCAGGCGCATCAGCTCGGCCACCGCCGCGTGCGTGAAGGTCACATTGCTCAGCGAGGGGAAGTGGTACAGCAGCACGCGCAAATCGTCCGAGCCTATGCCACGGATGACCTGGCTGACGGCGGACACCACGCCCGCCTCGCGCGGGTGGTTGAAGAAGAACGGCGGCATCAGCAGCTGGCGCGTGCAGCCCAGCGCGATCGCGTGGCGGCCCAGTTCAATCGCCTCGGCCAGCGCACAGGCCGAGATGGTGACGACGATCTGGTCGGGGCGCACGCCGCTGGCCAGCACCGCCTCCAGCAAGCTTCTGCGCTCGGCCATGCTGAACGACAGGCCTTCGCCGGTAGTGCCGAACAGCGTCACACCGTCACAGCCCGCCGCCAGCATGCGCTGGATGTGTGCCAGGGTACGTGGTAGATCGAGCTGGCCGCTGGCGTCGAAAGGCATCAACAAGGCGGGCCACAGGCCCTTGATAGCGTGTGTCAAAAAAGTGCTCCTGTGGGTCGGTTGTGAGTGGGTTAGGCGATGGGATGGTCCACCGTCAGCACGCGGTGGCGCGCGCTGTCCAGGTGTACCTCCAGCAATTGCTCTGCGGCAACGGCGTCGCGCTGCTGCAAGGCGGCGATGAAGCGCAGGTGTTCCTGCATGGCGGGTATCAGGCGGGCCGGGGTGATCACGCTTTGCTCCAGCTTGATCAGGCGCACGCGCAGGCTGTTCACGCGGTAGATCTCGGAGATGATTTCGTTGCCTAGCGCATCCACCATGCGGTCGTGCAGGCCCCAGTCCACCGCCTGGGCGTCGTCCAGCAAAGTGGCATCGGGCTGGTCGGCGCTGGCGCGCTGCAGGATGTCCTGGTGGCTGGCGGTGATGGCCTCCAGTTCGGCGTCGCTGACGCTGCTGGTGAAATGCCGCACCGCCTCACGCTCGATCAGGCTACGCACCTGGAAGGCGTTGCGCACCAGCTTCAAGTCCACATGGGCGATCTGCAGGCCACGCTGTGGCACGGTCTTCACCAGGCCGCCGGCTTCCAGACGTGGAATCATCTCGCGCACCGCGCCCAGTGGCATGTCCAGTAGGGTCATCAACTCGCGCTGCGAGACGAACTGGCCGGGCCGGATGCTGCCGCTGAGAATTTGCTGGGTAAAGCCCTGGTAAGCGCGGGCACGCTGGCTGGTGGGCTCTGGGCTGACGGTTGCCATCACGCACCCACCACGCCTTTTTTGAGCAGGATGTTGCCGTACAGCCGGGTTTCACCGGTGGCTACGACCGCGAAGGCCTGGGCCGCGCGGGCATAGAACGCATAGCGCTCTAACGAGGCCGGTGGCTGCTCGCCATGGCGCTGCAAGGTCTGGGTGAAATCTTGCACGGCGGGCGGCACGGCGCTGGCGTCCCCCACCACCTGCATGGTGAAGGCAGCGTGGGGCTCAAAACTGTCCAGGGGCAGCACCGACAGCACGGCATCCAGCACCCGGGTCGCGTCCACGCCCGGCAAGCGCACCAGTCTTTTGGCATTCGTGGCGGCGGGAAAGTTGGCATCTGCCAGCACGATCTCATCACCATGGCCCATGGAGGCAAGGATGTGCAGCAGGTCGGCAGACAGCAGGGGCGACAGGTTTTTAAGCATGGAGCGAAGGGTGGCAGGTGTAAGACAGGTTCCGATTGCACGCTAACATGTCAGTTATGTGCTACGCCACTATAGGTACGGCTGGCGGAAGCGGTACCGGTACAAACCCGTGCAGGCAAATACCTAATGCCGTATCCACTCAAATTTCGCACAGTCGTGCTAATATTTTGGAATGGATGCAAAAACCCAGAAAAGCGAACTCACCCGCGCCACCATCGTTGGCGCAGCCATGGAACTGGCAGCCGCCCAGGGCCTCGAAGCGATCAGCCTGCAAGCCGTGGCAGACCGCGTGGGCCTGTCCAAGAGCGGCGTGTTTTCGCGCATCGGCTCGCGCGAGGCATTGCAAAAAGCAGTCGTCGATGAATATGGCCACCGCTTTCTGGCCGACGTATTTGTGCCCGCCATGCAGCTCCCCCGGGGGCTGCCCCGGCTGAACGAGATCATGCGGCGCTGGAGCTTGCGGGTCTGCCAGGTGGAGGTACGCAGTGGCTGCATTTTTACTGCGGGTGCCTTTGAGCTGCACGACCGGGAAGGCGAGTTGCGCGACCACCTGGTGCAAGCCATCAGCGGCTGGCGCGCGGCACTGCGTCGCACCGTGCAGCAAGCCATCACGCTAGGCCAGTTGCGGGCCGACACCGATGCCGAGCAACTGGTGGGCGAGTTGTACGGCCTGGTCATCGGCCTGCTGCACGATGCCCGCTTCATGCGCGACCCGCGTGCCATCGAGCGCACACAGACCAGCTGGACCCGGCTGGTTGCCAGCTACCAGGCCTGAACCCTAAGCGGGCGCACGTTTTTTTATTTAAATTTCGCACGTCTGTGCTATTTATTTCACAAAGGAGCTCACCATGACCGATGCCACGTTGCCAGCCGCTTTGAGCTATTACGACACCCATGCCATAACCCGCTGGCTGCGCTGGGGCTTGCGCGCCATGCAGCAGGTTTCGCCGTCGCTGGCGCTGCGCTCGGCCTACCGCTTGTTCGGCACGCCGCTGCCGCTCAAATGGTTGGGCCGCAAACACACCTGGGGCCCAGGCTGGCAGACCGAACGCTGGGCCTTCGAGGAGGCAAGCCTGACGGTCTACAGCCTGCCTGCCGCCGCCGACGCCCCCTGCGTATTGCTGCTGCACGGCTGGGGCGGCCATGCGGCCCAAATGCTGCCGTTGGCACAGGTGTTGGCGGCGCAAGGCCTGCGCCCGGTGTTGGTAGAGATGCCGGCCCACGGCCGCAGCGCCGGCCAGACCTGCAATCTGCCGCAGTTCACCCGGGCCATGGAGTATGTGAGTGCCCGCCTGCTGCAAGAAGGACGGCAATTGCGGGCCGTGGTGGCGCATTCGCTGGGTGCCAATGCAGCTGCCTTTGCGATGGCGCGCGGTCTGCCGGCGGCCAAACTGGTGCTGCTGGCACCACCGGCTTCGCCGCGCCAGTACACCCACCAGTTCGCCCAGGTCTTTGGTCTGCGGGAAACCGTGCGCGCCAGGCTAGAACAGCGCCTGGAAGCCCGTGAAGGCATTGTGCTGACCCAGCTGGAGCCAGCTGCGGTGGGCCCGCGCATCCGCGCCCAGACCCTGGTGGTGCACGACCGCGGCGACCGTGTCAACCGCTTTGCCGACGGCCTGGCCTATAGCCAGGCGATCCAGAATGCCCGACTGGTGGCGACCCAGGGCCTGGGCCACCGGCGCATCCTGCAAGACCCGGCGGTGCTGGCCGAGGTGGCGGAATTCGTGGCCGCTTGACCGCCCAGCCAGGCACCAGGTGCTACCACTGCGCTGGGGCCGGCATTGTGGTGCAATAAGGCTTTTGCTGCTTCCAGGATCCGCCATGAACGCCCGCGTAGCCCCTTCTATCCTCAATCCAGCACAGGCTCTGGCCCAGGTGAGCCAGCGCTGGGACGAAGCCATCGTGCCGCAGCTCAGTGACTACATTGCGATTCCAGCCAAGTCGCCGGCTTTCGATGCCGATTGGGCAGCCCATGGCCACCTGGAAACCGTGCTGCGCAATGCCGCCAGCTGGGTCGAAGCGCAAAAAGTAGAAGGCCTGAAGCTGGAAATCATCCGCATGGAAGGTCGCACGCCAGTGCTGTTCTTCGAAGTGGCCGCCAGCCAAACCACCACCGCCCAAACCGTGCTGATGTACGGACACCTGGACAAGCAACCCGAGTTCAGCGGCTGGCGCAACGACCTGGGACCGTGGACACCCAAGTACGAAGACGGTAAGCTCTATGGCCGGGGCGGTGCCGACGATGGTTACGCCATCTACGCCAGTATCGCTGCCGTGCAAGCGCTGAAAGAACAGAAGCTGCCCCACCCGCGCATCGTGGGTCTGATCGAAACCTGCGAAGAAAGTGGCTCTTACGACCTGCTGCCTTACGTGGATGCGCTGCGTGCGCCCGGCAACAACCGCCTGGGGGACGTGGCCCTGGTGATCTGCCTGGATTCTGGCGCTGGCAACTACGACCAACTGTGGCTGACCAGCAGCCTGCGCGGCATGGCCAGCGGCGTACTGAAGGTGGAGGTACTGACCGAAGGCATCCACTCCGGTGACGCCAGTGGCCTGGTGCCGTCCAGCTTTCGCATCATGCGCACCGCCGCCATCTTGGGCGATGAAATCTACAAACGCTTCCCCTGGGCGCATTACGACTGCGGCGGCTCCACGGCCTTCGCCCTGCCCACGACCACCGACCCGGTGCAAGCCCTTTTGAACCGTACCTGGACGCCTACGCTAAGCGTGACCGGCGCCGAAGGCCTGCCCGAGCTGAAGAACGCCGGCAATGTGCTGCGCCCCTACACCGCCTTCAAGCTGTCGCTGCGCCTGCCGCCACTGGTGGATGCGCCGCAGGCCGTGCAGCAACTCAAAACCCTGCTGGAAGACAACGCCCCTTACCAAGCACGTGTGACCTTCCACCCCGAAGGCGCAGCTACCGGCTGGAACGCCCCCAGCACCGCACCCTGGTTCGAGCAGGCCTTGCATGCGGCATCGCAAGCCCAGTTTGGCGCGCCCTGCGGCTACATAGGGCAGGGCGGCACGATCCCGTTGATGAATATGCTGTCAAAAGGCTTCCCGACGGCCCAGATGATGGTCTGTGGCGTGCTAGGCCCGAAAAGCAATGCCCATGGCCCGAATGAATTCCTGCACGTGCCCTATGCCAAGAAGCTCACCGCAGCGGTGGCGCAGGTCATTTCGAAGTTTCCTGGCGCATAAAAAAAGCGGTCTTTTTCTTTTAAAGAAAAAGACCGCTTGCGCAGATAGCGCCTGCGCCTGCAGTTACAGTTTTTGTAGCATTCCGCTCAAAGCTCCCATCAAATCGCCGCTGTCGCCCAGCCCTTCTTGCGGGGCTTGGCCGGCGGGGGTGAGGTGGTCTACCAGACCTGGCAGCACCTGTGCCAGTTGCCCTGCGGCCTCGGATGGATCTACGCCCAGCTTGGCGGCCAGACCAGACAGTGCATCCGAGCCCAGCACGCTGGAGAGTTGATCGGCCGAAATCGGCTGGTTCTGCCCAGAACCGATCCACGAACCCACCACATCGCCCAGGCCGGCTTGCTGGAATTTCTCCACCAGGCCGCCCAAACCACCGAGCTGGCTGTTATTGCCCAGCATGCCCGTGACCGCCTGGATCAGCTGCGGGTTGCTGGCCAGCATGCCGATGATGCCACCCAGCCCGCCGCCCTGGGGCTGTTGTTGCTGTTGGCCGTTGTTCAAAACCGCGCCGAGAACCGAGTCCAGTAAGCCCATGGTGTTTCCTTAGAATGAGTTGAATCTGCCCGCAACCGAAGGGGTCGCAAGCAGATTGTCGGCGATACAGCCTTCTGCGTAACTGGGCTAGGCGGTGTTTCAGTGCACCACTTGGGCCAGGCGCCCTTCGGCATAGTGGCTGGCCACCACCACCAGGTTGTCGCCCTTGATGCTGGCGGCCTGGCCTTCGCAGCCGAACTCCAGGTAACGCTGCTTGCACAGTTGCTTGGCCGCTTCGCGCGCTGGCTTGAGGTAGTCGCGCGGGTCGAACTTGTCGGGGTTCTGCGTGAAGTACTTGCGGATCGCCGCCGTCATGGCCAAGCGCACATCGGTATCGATGTTGATCTTGCGCACGCCGTACTTGATGGCTTCCTGGATCTCCTCGACGGGCACGCCATAGGTTTCCTTCATGTCGCCACCGTGTTCGCGGATGATGGCCAGGAACTCTTGTGGCACGCTGGAGCTGCCATGCATCACCAAGTGGGTGTTGGGAATGCGGCGGTGGATTTCCTTGATGCGTGAGATCGCCAGAATGTCGCCCGTGGGCTTGCGGGTGAACTTGTAAGCGCCGTGGCTGGTGCCGATGGCAATGGCCAGGGCATCGATCTGGGTGCGCTTGACGAAGTCGGCGGCCTGCTCAGGGTCGGTCAGCAGTTGGTCCATGGTCATGGTGGCATCGGTGCCGTGGCCGTCTTCCTTGTCGCCCTTCATGGTTTCCAGAGAGCCCAGGCAGCCAAGCTCGCCTTCCACGGTTACACCCACCCTGTGGGCCATGGCGGCCACCTTGGCGGTAACCTCCACGTTGTAGTCGTAGCTGGCGATGGTTTTGCCGTCGGCATGCAAAGAACCATCCATCATCACAGAGCTGAAACCCAGGTTGATCGCGCCTTGGCACACATCCGGGCTTTGGCCATGGTCCTGGTGCATGACCAGGGGAATGTGTGGCCAGGTTTCCAGTGCCGCCTGGATCAGATGCTTGATGAAGGGCTCGCCAGCATATTTGCGCGCACCCGCACTGGCTTGCAGTATGACGGGAGCGCCCACCTCGTCCGCGGCCGACATCACGGCCTGGACCTGCTCCAGATTATTGACATTGAAAGCCGGGATGCCATAGCCGTTTTCGGCGGCATGGTCCAACAATTCACGCATAGAGACGAGTGCCATAGGGTGCTTCCAGAGAGTTAAAAATCAGGACAAGGCGGCCAATCGAGGCTGGTACGGATAGCAATTCCTCCGTAACCGCTTGGTAACTTTCTTAATTTTAGCCGTGCCCTTGCTTCAAACGATTTGCAAAACACGGGCCAGCCTTGGCAAACACCCGCTTTTTTCATTTTGAAACAACAGTTTTACAGCCGAACTAAAACGACTGGGGCCTGGAAGCACAAACGCCCGCAGGAAGCGGGCGTTGGGCCGGGTTCAAAACCCGGCGGCAGGGCGAAAAAGGTTTAGCCGACCTGGCAGATCTTCAGCATATTGGTGCCGCCAGGGGCGCCCATGGGTTCACCGCAGGTAATGGCATAAATGTCGCCGCGCTGCACGATGCCGCGCTGCGTCAAATGGCGCTCTGCCTGGCCCAACGCCGTGTCACGGTCACTGCTGGCGTCCATCAGCAACGGCAGCACATTGCGGTACAGGCACATCTTGCGCTGGGTGGCCAGACGAGGCGTCAGGGCATAGATAGGCACGTGGATACTGTGGCGGCTCATCCACAAGGCGGTAGAGCCGCTATCGGTCATGGCCACAATGGCCTTGGCACCCAGATGCTGTGCAGTAAACAGCGCGCCCATGGCAATGGACTGGTCGATGCGTTCAAAAGTCTTGCCCTTGAAGTCGGCTTCCAGCTCACCGTATTCGGCCTTTTCAGCTTCACGGCAGATATTGGCCATTTCCAGCACGGTTTCCAGCGGGAACTTGCCGGCCGCGGTTTCCGCGCTCAACATCACTGCATCGGTGCCGTCCAGCACCGCATTGGCCACGTCGCTGACCTCGGCACGGGTCGGCACGGGGTTGGTGATCATGCTTTCCATCATCTGGGTGGCGGTAATCACCACCTTGTCGCTGGCACGCGCCATGCGGATCATGCGCTTTTGCAGCGCTGGCACAGCGGCATTGCCCACTTCCACAGCCAAGTCGCCGCGCGCCACCATGATGCCGTCGCTGGCGTCCAGAATCGATTGCAGCAGCGGAATGGCTTCGGCACGCTCGATCTTGGCGATCATGCCGGGCTTGTGGCGGTATTCGGCTGCAGCCACATTGCACAGCTGGCGCGCCATTTCCATGTCGGTCGCGTTCTTGGGGAAGCTGACGGCCACGTAATCGGCCTGGAAAGACATCGCGGTCTTGATATCTTCCATGTCCTTGGAGGTCAGCGCAGGGGCGGTCAGGCCACCACCCTTTTTGTTAATGCCCTTGTTGTTGGACAGCTCACCGCCGAGATTCACCACGGTGTGCACGGCTTCGCCACGCACAAACTCCACGGTCATGACGATCAAACCGTCGTTCAGCAGCAGCACATCGCCAGACTTCACCTCGCGGGGCAACTCTTTGTAGTCCAGGCCAACGCCATTGATGTCACCGGGTTCGGCGCGGGCTGCATCCAACACGAATTTCTGGCCAGGCTCCAGCATGACCTTGCCTTCGGCAAACTTGGCAACGCGGATCTTCGGGCCTTGCAGGTCGGCCATGATGGCCACCTCGACGCCGGCGCGCTTGGCGGCTTCACGCACCATCATGGCGCGATCGATATGGTCTTGTGCCTTGCCATGGCTGAAGTTCAGCCGTACAACATTCACACCTGCACGGATCAGTTGCTCCAGGATTTCCGGGCTATTCGAGGCGGGGCCCAAGGTGGCAACGATTTTGGTAGCAAGGCGGGGCATGGGATAAGTCTCCGGGTATGTAATTTAGTTTCGATTTTTACATGAAACAAGTTACCAAAAGGTTACAGCCTAAGCCGCCCTCAGCGGGCGCTAAGCTAGAGCCTTTCGGCTCGCTAAAAATGGGCGCATCAACTCTATTGCACACTGTATTGATCCTGGTCAGAGGCAATTCATCCCGCGCGGCTAGTATCATGGCACGCAACTTTTGCGTTTGCCGCCACCACTGTGTGCCGCGTGCAGATTCCTGACCCGTGTTTTCCCTATGACCTCTTCCATTCACAGTACACCCCATCTTCCGAGTCCACTGCCTCCGGGTGAACCACTGCCACACCGCAAAGTCATACGCTCCTGGCTGATTCCACTCTCCCAGCGCACCACCTTGAGGGCCTTGTTCCTGCTCGCGCTGGACTACGCCTTGCTTGCGGCGGCACTCAGTGCCACGGTGCTGCTGGCATCGCCATGGCTCAAACTGCTGTGCGGTCTGGCAGCGGGCTTCGTGATTGGGCGACTTTTCATCATCGGCCACGATGGCTGCCACCAGAGCCTGACGCCCCACCGCCGCCTGAACAAATGGCTGGGACGTATCGCCTTCCTGCCTTCGCTGACGGCCTATAGCTTGTGGGATGTGGGCCACAACGTGGTGCACCATGGCTTCACCAACCTCAAGGGCGTGGACTTCGTCTGGGCACCACTGACACCCGAGGAATACCAGGCCTTGTCGCCCCGACAGCGCTTCATGCAGCGCATCTACCGCAGCGGCTGGGCACCCGGCCTTTACTACATCGTGGAGATATGGTGGCGTCGCATGTTCTTTCCCAGCAAGTCCAGCATGGGCACGCAGCGCTCCATCTTCACCTGGGATTGCGTGCTGATTTCCAGCTTCGGACTTTTGTGGCTGGCTGCCATCACCACGGCTGCGCTGGTGACGCAGCAATCGCTGGCCCTGCTGATCGCCACCGGTTTTATCGTGCCGCTGCTGTTCTGGTTCTCCATGATCGGCTTCGTGGTGTATGTGCACCATACCCATACCAAGGTGTCTTGGCATGGTGACCGCGCCACCTGGGCCAAGGCACAGCCCTTCGTATCGACCACGGTGCACCTCACCTTCTCGTTCCATATAGGCGCACTGATGCACCACATCATGGAGCACACGGCCCACCACGTGGACATGAGCATTCCGCTGTACCGCTTGAAAGAAGCCCAGAAAACGCTGGAAGAGTTGCTGCCAGGACGCATCATCATCCAGGCATTCTCTTGGCGCTGGTACTTTCAGACTGCCCGCAGCTGCAAGCTCTACGACCTGACGCGCAATTGCTGGACCGATTTTGCCGGCAACTCCACCAGCACGCCGCGCCACGCAGTGACCTGATCAGACCCACATTTGATATAGCGCAAGCAGGGCCTATTGCCACGTTAAGCCACTTTGACCAGGCGCAAAGTGGCCAGCGGCGGACTCTTTTGTAATCAGGGCTGGGAATATCCCCGCTACCGTGATCGAAAGAAAATCATGAAAAAAACCCTGCTTGCTGCCGCCCTGTGTGCCATGGTTTCGGCCTCGGCTTTCGCCCAAACCGCAACCGAGGGACCTTGGCTGGTACGTGCCCGTGCTGTGTACCTTCAAAGCAGCAACGGTGACAGCACACCGCTCTCACTGAGCATCAATGACAAATGGCTGCCCGAAGTGGACATCAGCTATTTCTTCACACCGCAGATCGCCGCCGAACTGGTGCTGACTGTTCCACAAAAGCAAACCCTGAGTGCTGGCAGCACCGAGATTGGCAGCTTCAAGCACCTGCCGCCAACCCTCACGCTGCAGTACCACTTCAACACCGCAGGCTTCAAACCTTATGTGGGTGCGGGCCTGAACTACACCCGCATCAGTGCAGTCAATCTTCCAGCAGGCGTTGATGTAGATCGAAGCAGCTTTGGCCCCGCGCTGCAAGCAGGCGTAGACATTCCACTGTCTAAAAATTTGTATTTGAACTTTGACGTTAAGAAGGTCTACATCCGCACCGACGTCAGCGCGAGCGGCGCCAAATTAGGCACCTTCAAAATTGATCCCGTTTTGTACGGTGTCGGTCTGGGCTGGCGTTTCTAAGCACCCATAAAAGAGCGCCCTGATGGGCGCTTTTTTCTTGACGGATAGCCCTGCACAACCTGGGCTCAATCCTCGGACTGCTCTGGCAACGTCAATCGACCCGTGTGGTAGTCGTAGCTGTAGACCTCGCCATAGCGCCCCCATTCAATGGCCACCTCCAGCACGCGCTTGGCCTTGTCGGCCTCCATGAACTCCTCCAGCAGATCCAGGAAGCGCTTTTCGGCCAGATTCCCAGACGGCTCGTCTTCCAGGCTGCGCCGGATATGCGCCGCCAGAGGCACATGGGTCAACAGTTGCTGGCCGAAGATTTCCTGCTTTTGGGCCTGGTCCGCCTCCACATAGTTGCGGCCCAGCGCAGTCAGCATGATGTCGCCCTTGTCCACATGGGCCAAGCCCAGCATACCCAGGGCCTCATAGGTGGGGAAAAGCTCTTCATCGGCCAGCTCGGACTCTTCGGCCAACTGCGGTAAGTCGGCATGGCCGTCAAACGGCGTATCGGCTAGCAGGTCCAACACCCCTTCGATACGGGTAATGTCGGTTTCTGGCAAGCGGTAGCCCAGGTGCAAGGTGGTCGGCATGCCAGGTGCAACTTCTTGTGCCGGGCGCATGGTCATCAGGCCGTAAACCTCGTCTATCAGGGCGCGGACTTCGACCCCGTCGGCATCGCGCGGGCGTGGCAAATCAATCTTCACCTCGACCCGGATACGGCCTGGGTCGCTGGACAGGATGATGACGCGGTCGGCCATCATCACGGCCTCTTCGATATTGTGCGAAACAATCAGAATGCCCTTGGTGGGGATCTTGTCGCCGTCCCACAGCTCCAGCATGTCGTTACGCAGGGTCTCGCCAGTCAACACATCCAGGGCGGAAAAGGCCTCGTCCATCAACAGTATGTCGGGGTTAGTCACCAACGCGCGCGCAATCCCCACGCGCTGCTTCATGCCGCCCGACAGCTCGCGCGGCAAGGCGCCGCCGAAGCCAGCCAGACCAATCATCTCCAGCACTGCATCGGCACGCTTTTCGCGCTCGTCAGGCGCCACACCCTGGGCCTCCAGACCCAGCTCCACGTTCTGCTGCACTGTCAGCCAGGGAAACAGCGCAAACGACTGGAACACCATGGCGATGCCGGCCACAGGGCCATAAATAGGCTTCTGGCGGTAGCTGACTTGGCCGTGGTCGGCCGGAATCAGGCCGGCCATGATGCGCAGCAGAGTCGATTTGCCCGAGCCGGATTTGCCGAGCAAGGCGACTATTTCGCCCTCCGCTAGCTGGAAGTCCACCTTGTCCAGCACCGTGCGGGCTGTACCGTCGGCTGCCAGGAATGACTTGGCGACGCCGCCCAGTTCAATGAGTAGGTTCTTGCCCATCTTGGCTCCTCTAGCGGCTGCCGTCTTCGGCCAGCAGGTACAGCTTGCGCCAGAAGAATCGGTTTAAAAACATCACAAAAATACACATCACACCAATGCCCAGCGCAATGCGGTGGAAGTCGCCGGCATCGGTCATTTGCTTGATGTAGCTACCCAGGCCATCGGCCACCAGCGTGGTCTTGCCCCAGGTGACGTACTCGGCCACGATGCTAGCGTTCCAGGAGCCGCCACTGGCGGTAATGGCACCCGTCAGGTAGCTGGGAAACACGGCGGGCAGGTAAATGCGCTTCCACTTCAGCCAGCCCTTGACGCCCAGGTTGTCTGCAGCCAAGCGCAGCTCGTTGGGAATGGTTGCGGCACCGGCCACCACGTTGAACAGGATGTACCACTGGGTGCCAAACACCATCAAAGGGCTGAGCCAGATATTGGGGTTCAAGCGCAGCGTCACCAGGACGAACACCACCAGTGGGAACATCAGGTTCACCGGAAATGCCGCCAAAAACTGCGCCACCGCCTGTACCCGTTGCGAATATTGGGGCCGCAGACCAATCCACACGGCCACCGGCACCCAGACGACCGAGGCCAGCGCGATCAGTAGCATGACCCGCAACAAGGTAATGCAGCCCAAGACCACCACATGGCCGGCCTCGCCCCAGCCCACATCGCTGTGCACAAACACCACCAGGCGGTACACCGCCAGCAAGGCAATCAGCAGCAACACGCCATCCCAAATACGCGGCCACAGCGGGTTCTGGACGCGTGGCCGCGCCTCAACTGCGGTTCCGTCGTGGCGCACACTGAACCAGCCTAGCGCACCGCGTAACAAGCTCCAGAACTGGCCGCTCAGTGCGCTCATCCAGCGGCTGCGGTGCATCCAGTCCAGCAGCCAGGATTGCTGCGCGGTTTCACCCTGCGACTCTTCAAAACGAAACTTGTCGGCCCAGGCCAGCAAAGGCCGAAAGAACAGTTGGTCGTACAACAGAATGCCCGCCAGCATCGCCCCAATCGCCCAGGCGATGGCCTTGCCGTTTTCTGCCTCGATCGCCACCGCGATATAGGAGCCTATACCTGGCAGTTTGATGTCCTGGTTCGCCACCGAAATTGCTTCCGCCGCCACCAGAAAGAACCAGCCCCCGGACATGGACATCATCATGTTCCACAGCAGCCCCGGCATGGCAAATGGCAACTCCAGTCGCCAGAAGCGCTGCCAACCCGACAGCCGGAATATCCGCGCCGCTTCCTTGAGTTCTTCGGGCACGGTGCGGATCGACTGGTACAGGCTGAATGCCATGTTCCAGGCCTGCGACGTGAAGATGGCGAAAATCGCCGCGCATTCCACGCCCAGCAGGCTACCCGGGAAGAGTGCAATGAATGGCGCAATTGCAATCGCCTGGAAGCCGAGAATAGGCACCGACTGCAGAATGTCCAGAATCGGGATCATGGCCTTCTCGGCCGTGCGGTACTTTGCGGCTATCGCCGCGAAGACAAAGCTGAACAGCAGCGAAAAGCCCAGCGCAATGAACATGCGCAGAATGGTGCGCAGCAGGTAATAGGGCAGATAGGACGGGTCCAGCGAGATTTCCAGCGCTTCGCCCATGGCGAAAGGGCGAGCCATCTGCGAGGCGCCAAACGCCAGGGCCAGCAGAATGGCCAGCACCAACGGAAGCAGAGCCAGGTCCCAGCGGTTGGGTTTTTTCGCGAACACATTGCCGCCACGCGCCTGCGGATGAAACAGCTCAAACATGTTTAGCGATCCCTCAGCGCGGCAAGTAAAGATTCAGCGTGTAGCGGACGAGTAGAACACCGCCGCGTGTCCGCAACATGAAGAGCCGCCCCAGCATTCAAAAATGCCGAGGCGGTGGGCTCGTGAGAGGATCAGGCCGCGCGCTTTTGCAGGATCTCGAACGCTGGCAAGGTTTTGCCTTCCAGGATTTCCAGGAAAGCGCCGCCGCCGGTGGAGATATATCCGACTTGGTTTTCAATGCCGTATTTGGCGATAGCGGCCAGGGTATCTCCACCACCTGCTATAGAAAACGCAGCACTATCGGCGATCGCGCGGGCGATGGTTTCGGTGCCATGGGCAAAAGCGTCGAACTCAAACACGCCCACAGGGCCGTTCCAGACGATGGTGCCTGCAGCCTTCAGTTGGGTGGCCAAGGCGGCGGCAGTTTGTGGGCCAATGTCCAGAATCAGGTCGTCATCGGCCACATCAGCAGCGGCTTTCACAGTGGCTACGGCATCAGCGGAGAAGGTTTTGGCCGTCACCACATCGACCGGGATCGGCACGGCGGCGCCACGGGCCTTCATGGCTTCGATCACGGCCTTGGCCTGGTCCACCAGATCGGGTTCGGCCAGCGACTTGCCAATCTTCAGGCCAGCGGCCAGCATAAAGGTGTTGGCGATACCGCCGCCCACGATCAACTGGTCTACCTTTTCGGACAGGCTCTTGAGGATGGTCAGCTTGGTCGACACTTTGGAGCCCGCCACAATGGCCACCAGCGGACGCTGGGGCTGGGCCAGGGCCTTGGTGATGGCATCTATTTCGGCGGCCAGCAATGGGCCGGCGCAGGCAATCTTGGCGTATTCGGCAATGCCGTAGGTCGTGCCTTCGGCGCGATGGGCGGTACCGAAGGCATCGTTGACGAAGATGTCGCACAGGGCGGCCATTTTCTTTGCCAGCTCAGGGCTGTTCTTCTTTTCGCCGACGTTCACGCGGCAGTTCTCTAACAGCACCACCTGGCCGGGGGCGACCGTGACGCCGTCCACCCAGTTGGCCAGCAGCGGCACTTCACGGCCCAGCAGCTCGCCCAGGCGCTTGGCTACGGGTGCCAGCGAGTCCTCGGGTGTGAACGCGCCCTCGGTGGGGCGCCCCAGATGCGAGGTCACCATCACCGCAGCGCCGGCTGCCAGCGCCATCTGGATGCAGGGCACGGATGCACGGATGCGGGTGTCTTCGGTGATGGCACCGTTGTCGTCCTGCGGCACGTTCAGGTCGGCACGGATGAAAACACGTTGGCCAGAGGCTTTGCCTTGGGCGCAGAGATCGGAGAAGCGGATGACGTTCATGGCAGTGCTGGGTTGGTTGTGAAAAAAGTCGCGTGGCGCATTCTAAAAGCCACCCCGGTCCGCTTGTTACAGAGCAGGCTCGTCCGCGCGCATTCCGCTCACCTGCCCAGACCTGCAAACGTCTACGGGCCTGGCACTTTGACACTGGCCAAGTAGGCCACCACGTCTTCCCGGTCACGCGCCTGCTCTAGTTGGAAATCCATCGCCTGGCCGGGAATCAACGCCTCGGGGTCCTTCAGCCAAGCCAATAGATGCTCAGGCGTCCACACCAGATGGCTGTTGCGTAAAGCGGGTGAGTAGTCGAAGCCCGGCACACTGCCAGCGCGACGGTTCAACACGTCACGGTGCCTGGGGCCGGTACGGTTGTCATCAAGGCTGTGACAGGCCATGCACTGCGCCGCATACACCGTCTGGCCGCGTTGCACGGACTGGGCCTGCACACGCTGGTCCACCAGCAAAAATAGGGCGCCGGCCACGGCCACCACCGCAGCGTAGATACCGGCGCGGCGCAGGCTCAAACCACGCCAGCGTACGGGCTTGCCAGGGATAGTGCTCATAGAGGGAAAGTCATTGCAGAAAGGAGATAGGGGGCTGGGCCAACACAACACGTGGCTCCCATACGCTATACGCAGGCCGCATGTAAGTGGATGTTATTACCCGATTTTTTTAATCAGGTTAAAGCCTGTGCATCTAAACACACTGCGGCTCCGTATTCATGCCAAGACCGTGCCAATGCACATCTGCCCCACAATGCCCTTCCATGAACCCCAACGACCCCAATTCTTCCGCCAACCCGGACCACGCCCTTATGGCCTTGCTGGACCGCATCGCCGCTCAGGAGGCGCCGGCGCTGAAAGAGCTTTACGAGCACACCTCGTCCAAGCTCTACGGGCTGGCGATGCGGGTTGTGGGCAAACGCGAATGGGCTGAAGACGTGCTGCAAGAAGCCTATATGACCATCTGGCGATCGGCCGGTAGCTACCGGGCGTCTCTGAGTCCACCCCTGGCCTGGATGGGCCTGATCGTGCGCAGCCGCGGGTTGGACTTTTTGCGCCGCCGCACGGCAGATCGCAGCAACATCACCCAGGAGCTGGACGAGGTCTTGGCGGACACGCTGGACGGCGACAGCCCCAACCCCATGGACACGGCCCAGGCCAGCCAGCAGGCCTGGGCGCTGCACCAGTGCATGACACGGCTGGACCAGCGCCAGCGCGAGCTGGTCAGCCTGGCCTATCTGCGCGACCTCAGCCACAGCGAACTGGCGGAGCAACTGCGCCTGCCGCTAGGCTCGGTAAAGAGCTGGATACGCCGTGGACTGGAACAACTGCGCGTGTGTATGGCGCGGTTTGCCTGAGTTGCCTGAGAACCTAACCATGCATCTTCCCCAACACCCCGAACTCTTGGACCGCCTGGCGGCCAGCTACGCCCTGGGCACCCTGCGCGCAGGCGCCCGCCGCCGCTTTGAAACCCTGGCGCGCGAGCAAGCCCCCGTGCGCGCAGCTGCGCTGATCTGGCAGTCCCGCCTGGGCAGCGTGGCCGAACTCCAGCAGCAGGCAGCGCCCGCTGCCGCCGTCTGGACGCGCATAGACAACTTGCTGCGCGCCGAACAGGAGCAACAAGCCATGCTGAACGCTCGCGTCCCCGTCACGACACCGGCCGACCCCGGCGGCTGGTTGCGCAATCTGCTGCTCTGGCGCGGCGCAACTTTTGCTGGCGTTGCCACAGCTGCGGTGGCTGTTGTGGTGGGCCTGAACCAGCAGCAGCACTTGACCGGCCAGATTGCATCCCTACAAACGCAAATACAGGCCGCACCGCAAATCGAATACGTAGCGGTGCTGCAAGACAACGCCGCTGCAGCATCCATGTTGGTGACGTTCGACCCCAAAAACCACAAGCTGGTGCTGCAACGCGTGGGAGGCTTCCAGGAGGCAGGCGACAAATCTCTGCAGCTGTGGGCCCTACCACCGGCGGGCAGCCCGCGCTCTCTGGGAGTACTGGGGCGCGACAAGCTGTTGCAGCTGACGGCCGGCGAAGGCGACGTGAAGGAAATCCCGACCCTGGCGATCAGCCTGGAGCCCAAGGGCGGCGTACCCGGGCAGGGAGGCCCCACCGGCCCCGTGCTGTTCAAGGGGGCGCTGATTCAGAAGGTGATTTAGGAACGCTGGGCTTACCAGCCTAACCCCAGATGCAACGGCAGGTACACGGCCATGCCGGCCACGATGGTCAACAACACGTCGCGCCGCCAGAAATACAGCAGCGCCCCGGCCGCCGCGCCAAACACGCGGGCGTCCATCCAGGTGGTGATCAGATGGCCTTGCGCCATCACGATCTCGGGCAGCACCACGGCCGACAGGGCGGCAATCGGCGCGTATTGCAAGCCCCGCAGCATCCAGGCGGGCAGGCTCCAGCTCTTGCTGGACAGGAAGAAAAAGCAGCGCGTCAACACGGTCACGCAGGCCAGGCCGCAGATGATGGCCAGGGTGTGGAAATCGATGTCAGCGTTCATGTAGCGGTCCCGGCAGGTGCTGGGCGCAGCTTCTCGGCGCCCAGGCAGATCAACACCGCCACCGCAATCGCCACCACGATGTTCAGCTTGAACGGCAGGGTATAGGCCACTACCGCCGCAATCGCAGCCACCGCCGCCGACAGCAGGCGCAAACGTGTGGTTGCCAGCGAGCACTGTATGCCCAGCAAGCACAAAATCCCGGCAAAACCCAGCCCCCAGGCGGTGGGGATGAAGTTGGCCAACACAATGCCCACGATGCTGGGCAGCATCCAGCTAACCCAGGTGACGCTGTTGCTGCCCGCCAGATAGGCCTCCTGGGCGCGCCGCCCGGCGGCGTCTTCCGCCGGGTGCTGGAAGCGCCGGGTGAACAACACGTAGGTCATGTCGGTTGTCAGATAGCCGTGGCTGATGCGCTCCAGCCAGGGCAGATGCACCAGGTAGGCTCGCAGGTGCAGGCTGAACACCACGAAGCGCAGGTTGACGCAAAACGCCGTGGCCAGTACCACCCAGGCCGGCGCGCCGGCCACCAGCAGGGGTGTGGCCGCCAGCTGGGAACTGCCTGCAAACACGGTCAAGGCCATGAACAAGGCCTCCAGCATGCCCATGCCAGATTTGGCCATGGCCACGCCAGTCATCAGGCCCCAGGCCGCCATTCCAGGCGCCTGCGGCCACATCTCAGCAGCGCCCACCCGGAACTCGGCGTGGACGCGGTTCGCGCGCTGCAAGAACATCAGGCCGCCACCGCCTCAAACGCCATGCCCAGCTGCAGATCGGCCCCACGGAGGAACTCGGCCACCGGCAGGCGCTTACCGCCCGGACGCTGCAATTCATGGATGTGTACTACAGAATTCATAGCTGCTACCGCAATGTATTCCTGCGTCAGAGCACAAATTGACCCACAAACCAGTCCGACGGGTGCAGGTGCATCCGACACCGAGGCTGACCAGACTTTCAGGCTCTCGCCGCCCAGCAGCGTCGCCGCGCCGGGGAAGGGGTTGAATGCGCGGATACGGCGAACAATAGTCTTGGCGTCCTGCGTCCAGTCGATCGCGGCTTCGCGCTTCTCTATCTTGTGGGCGTAACAAACACCTTCTTCCGGCTGCACCGTACGTACCAGGTCGGGTAGCTGTGCCAGCGCCTGCACCACCATGCGGCCGCCCAGCGCCGCTAGCTTGTCGTGCAGGCTGCCGGTGGTGTCGCTGTCCAAGATGGGCAGGGACTCGACCAGCAGCATATCGCCCGTATCCAGCCCGGCATCCATTTGCATGATGGTCACGCCCGTGACGGCGTCGCCCGCCTCTATGGCCCGGTGGATCGGCGCTGCGCCGCGCCAGCGCGGCAGCAGGCTGGCGTGGATGTTCAAACAACCGGTACGTGGCAAATCCAATACCCACTGCGGCAGGATCAGCCCGTAAGCCACTACCACCATCACGTCGGCCTTCGCAGCCTGCAACAGGCGCTGGGCTTCGGCCGCGTCTTCCGGGTATTTGCCATCCAGGCGCAGGCTGCGCGGCTGGGCCACGGGAATGCCATGGGCCACCGCATGCTGCTTGACAGGCGAGGCCTGCAACTTCATGCCACGGCCGGCGGGGCGGTCCGGCTGGGTCAGCGCCAGCACGATCTCATGGCCCGCAGCCTGCAAGGCCTCCAGGGCCACCCGGGCGAATTCGGGTGTGCCCGCAAAAATGATGCGCATCAAGCCTCGTCCGACTTGCCCAGCGCGCGCCGTGTCTTGAGCATCTTGCTCTTGATGCGGTTGCGCTTGAGCGGCGACAGGTATTCCACAAACACCTTGCCCTTGAGGTGGTCCATCTCGTGCTGGATGCAAACGGCCAGCAGTCCCTCGGCCTCGATGGTGCGCACCACGCCCTCGCCATCCAGCGCCGACACCTTGACCTGGGTGGAACGCTCCACGCCGTCATAGATACCCGGCACAGACAGGCAACCTTCGTCGTTCACCACGCGCTCTTCGCTGGCCCAAACGATATCGGGGTTGATCAGCACCAGAGGCTCATTGCGCTCTTCGGACACGTCGATCACGACCAGGCGCTCATGCACATTCACCTGGGTCGCCGCCAGGCCGATGCCGTTGGCGTCGTACATGGTTTCAAGCATGTCCTGGATCAAGGAACGGATGCGCGCATCCACCGCAGCAACCGGTCGTGCTAAGGTGTGCAGTTTGGGATCTGGATATTGAAGAATTGAAAGTAGCGCCATGGAATCTCACCGAAAATGTCGAAGACATACTGAAAGCCAGGCCGAAAAGCCCGGGGCTGTTCAGTCTGGAATTCGGTATGTCGTGTGTAGCTATTTTCGCTACTTTTAGGACACGGGGAGCGGCCCCTGCCGGATATTCGTTGCCCAAGCAGGGGCTTGGGCGCAGAATCGCGCGTAATTTGACTAAGTTTTCCGCCCTGCAAGGGAGCCGCTCCAGCCGGGGCAGCGGCCCACCAGGCGGGCATTTGTGGTGCAACAACATATGAAATACATGATGGCGGGAGTGGGGGCACGTTGGGCCCTGGCATCGACGGGAATGGCGCTTTGCGCCAGCATGCTAGGTACCACTGCACAGGCACAGAACTACCCCATTTCACCCACCCAGCAGGCCACCGCCAACGAGGTAGCCCAGGCTGGTGTACCGCTCAGCGCCCTGGCCCCCAATGCCCCGGACCGCTACACCGTAAAGACCGGCGACACGCTGTGGGCCATTTCTGGCCTGTTCTTGACCAGCCCCTGGCGCTGGCCTGAACTGTGGGGCATGAACCAGCAGGAAATCCGCAACCCGCACCGCATCTACCCCGGCCAGGAACTGCGTCTGGTGAAGAAGGACGGCCGTGCCATGCTGCAAGCCGGTGCAGTACCAACCGGCGACGTGGCCCAGACCGTGCGGTTGTCGCCGCGCACACGTAGCGAGCTACTTTCGGACAACGCCCTGCCGACACTCAAGACCCATTTGATCGAGCCCTTTCTGGCCGAACCATTGATCATTGATGCCACCACGCTAGAGCAAGCCCCTCGCATCGTCGCCACCCAGGAAGACCGTGTGCTGGTGAGCCGTGGCGACCGCGCCTATGCACGTGGCCCAGCCAACGCACCGCTGAGCGACGCGCGCGGCAAGCCCCTGAACTTCCGCGTGTTCCGCAACGCCACGCCTCTCAGGGACCCCGGCACCCAGGAAATTCTGGGCTACGAAGCCCAGTTCGTCGGCAAGGCGGCTTTGCTTACCAGCGAAAGCACACAGGTGTCCAAGGACAAGGACCGTGACGGCAAGCCACTGCTGGATGTGGTCCCCGCCAGCCTCGATATTGTGTCGACCAAGGAGGAAATCAGCATCGGTGACCGCCTGGTAACCGAGCCCGAGCGTGAGCTGCTGAATTTCGTGCCACGGGCACCCGCCAGCGCCGTCGATGGACGGATTGTTTCGGTCTATGGCAGCGCCGTGACCAATGCGGCACAAAACCAGATCGTGGTCATCAACCGTGGCACCAAAGACGGTATAGAGCGCGGCCATGTGCTGTCGCTGCTGTCCGATGGCCCGCGCATGCTGGACAAAACCGACCCCAGCAAAGCTGACATCAAGCTGCCCGACGAAAACAACGGCCTGCTGATGGTGTTCCGCCCATTCGAGCGGCTGTCTTATGGACTCATCCTGGAAATCAAGTCGGGCGTCAAGATTGGCGACCGCGTGACCACGCCGCGCTAAGCGTAGTACGCATGGAGCGCGAAGAACTGGCGGCGTGGCTGCGCTTGGTGTTGACGCCGGGCATAGGTAACGAAACCGCGCGCCGTCTGCTGGCTGCCTATGGCCTGCCCCAAGACGTTTTCACACAGTCTAGAGCTTCGCTCGAGCAGTTCGTTACCCCCGCGCAAGCCAAGGCCCTGCAGCTACCGCCGCCCGATGCCGCCGCCCAGTTGGACAACACCGAAAGCTGGCTGGCGCAGGCTGACCCGGCCCAGGGCCAGCGAGCCGTCATCACCCTGGGTGACGCGCTCTACCCGGAATCACTGTTGGCCATGGCCGACCCGCCTCTGCTGCTGTTTGTCCTGGGCCGCATCGACCTGTGGGAGACCATCAACCAGCGCAGCATAGCCATCGTCGGCAGCCGCAACCCCACAGCCCAGGGCGAAACGCATGCTCAGCAGTTTGGGCAGGCATGCGCACAGGCAGGCTGCACTGTCGTGTCCGGCCTGGCGCTGGGTGTAGACAGCGCCGCCCACCTGGGCGCACTGGAGGGCGCACACGCCGACCAGTTGGCTACGGTGGCAGTGGTCGGCACTGGCCTGGACCGGGTCTACCCCAAACGCAACCTGGCACTGGCGCACCGCATTGCCCGGCATGGTGTATTGCTCAGCGAATACTTGCTGGGCACACCGCCGCTACCGGCCAACTTCCCCAAGCGCAACCGCCTGATCGCCGGGCTCACGCAAGGCACGCTCGTCGTCGAGGCCGCGCTGCAGTCGGGCTCGCTGATCACCGCCAGGCTCGCGGCCGAGCAAGGCAAAGAAGTGTTTGCGATTCCCGGCTCCATCCAGTCACCGCAAGCCCGTGGTTGCCACGCGCTGATCAAGCAGGGTGCCAAGCTGGTGGAAAACATCCAGGACGTGCTGGACGAGCTTCAACCCCAGCTTGCTTCCAAAAGCATAGCTGCCAGCGTAGATGAATCCTGCGCTAGCGATGAAAATGACGCAAAAGATCCTTTGCTCAGCGCGTTAGGCTACGACCCCGTCAGCTTGGACGCGCTGGTGGCGCGCACGGGCATGGACACCGCCAGCCTGCAGGTGCAGCTGCTGGAACTGGAGCTGGACAACCGCGTCGCGCGCCTGCCGGGCGGACTATTCCAGCGCATGGCGGCGACCTGATCGCGCGCGCCGTCGCACGGCGCCGATCTGCGCTATATTGGGTCCATGTTTGAAGTACTTGTTTTCGTTTATGAGAACTACTGGCGGGGCGATGCCTGCCCCGAAGCCCCCCTGCTGGAACGCAAACTGAGCGCGGTGGGTTTTGCTGCAGACGAAATCGCCGACGCCATGCGCTGGCTGGATGGCCTGCAACGGGCCGCCATGGGCACAGACCCGGCCCTGATCGCACGCACGCCGGGCACGCTGACCAACTTGCCACCTACCGTTTTGCCCACGCTCGACAGCATGCGCATCTACTCGGTGGCTGAGCAAGATAGGCTGGGTGCGGATTGCCTGGGCTTCATCTGCTTTCTGGAAGATGCCGGGGTGCTGCCAGCTGCCATGCGGGAAATCGTGCTGGACCGTGCCATGGCCACGGGTGATAACCCGGTCTGCTTGGACGACCTGAAAATCATCATCCTGATGGTCTACTGGAGTTTTGGCGAAGAACCCGACGCCCTGGTGCTGGACGAACTCTGCGACGACGCATCGGAGCGTATCGCGCACTGACTGCCCGCGTAGCGTCTAGGTATCAGGCCAAGAGGCGTTCGGGGTTCGCGTCCAGCTTATTCAATGCGTCGCGGGTGGCGCGCAGGGTCAGGGCCTCGTCTTCCTGCGGAACTAGCAGGCCGGCCTGTAGATAAGCCGCCAGGCGGCGCGCCTGGATCAAATAGCTATGCCCGTCCATAGAGGCAAACAAATGCAGCTGCTTGCGCTCGCTGCGCCAGGCAAATTGCACACGGTTGACCTGCCGGTTGTGGTCCAACACAAACCAGTGGCCCAGTTGCAGCTCTTGCGCCCAGGCCAGCATGGCTTCGCTGGGCTTGGAGCCGCCATCAGCAATCACATCGATGCTGGAGGCGTCCATACCCAGCATCATTTCAATATTTTCGGCGTCCAGCGGCAGGTCGCCCAGATCGTCATCGCTGAAGAAGTCTTCCAGATTCGCCAGATGCACCGACATGGCTTCTAGCCGTGACTGCGGAATGGCCTCGGTCTTGGACATGAAGGCGTCGGCTAGGGTATCGCTGATACGCTTGATATGCCCTTCCTGCGCGGCCGTATCCAGGCCCAGCAGACCCATACCTTGGCGCAAGCGCTGCAGCAGCATGGGAAGGCTCTGGATAACGCGTGCGCGATCGGCCCGGTTGGGCTTGGCGCTGGCCGACCAGACCAACTCCGAGGCGGCCTTCTTCAAAGCCACGGTTTCTTCGTGCTGCCGGCCGTTGCGTACGGCAGCCAGTGCCAGAGCCTCGGCCCAGACCTTGAACAGGAACTCGCGGATCTCCTCACGCACCGGCATGTCCTTGAGCATATTGCGCAGCTCAATGGTGTACTGGATGGCCAAGGTTTCTTTTTGCTCCACCTGCTGCGCCAGCGTCACCAAGCGCTGGGTACTGCCTTTTTCTGTCAGGTGCTTGGACAGGAAGAGAACAAATTCGTCGTAGACCAGTTGGAACACACGGCGGCCGGTTTCCGGATACTGCTCGATCACCTGCACCACACGCCGAATCTCGGACTCCAGCGCAGTACCGCCAATCGCACTGGCATCGAAGCCCATGACGCAAGAGCCCATGCGGTCGATCAACTGGCGTGCCGGGTGGTCCACCGTACCAAAAAACTCGGGCTCAGCCAGGGCTACACGCAGCACCGGTAGCTGCAAACGGGCGAACCAGACACGCGCCGACGGAGGGATACGCTCTTCGGCCAGGATGCTCTGGAACATCAGGGCCACAATCTCGATGGTGGCTTTTTCCGAGGCGGTGGAGGCTTTCTGTTTGAGCTGGTTGGAGCGCTCGCGCAGAATGTTCGCAGCCTGGGAGACATCTGCTTGGCCATATTCGTAGCGGCCGGTGGACATCATGCCGATGGGCAAGGGGCTGGTACTGCCTCCGTCTTCAGGGCGCGCCACGGCGCGGGCCAGTGCCGGTGAAATTGGTTGCGCCACGGTGGCATCAAAGCCACTCACATGGTCACTCAGCATGCGCTTTAAATGGCCCATGACGCCCTGGGCACGACGCCGCGCCCGCAACATAGGCGAAGCCACCGTCATCATGCGGGTTTCGTCCGCCGGATGGCGCCCACGCTGTGCAGCTCCCTGGTTATTCGTCACACCTTGCGCAGCAGTGCCTGGGCTGCCTGCTGTGCCAAACGGCCTCGTGGTAGCGCCCGGGCCGCGAGCATCCGTAAATCCGACTCCTGAATACGAAGACGGCAGGCTATGCATTCCGTCCCATTCGGAATCCTCATCTCCCGGGCGGAACTGCGGCTCTTTAGTGAACCGAGGTGCATCGGACGCTGAACCAGCGGCTGTACGCTTCACCCGACCACGCAAATCTGATAGGACCTCCACACCGCTGGATAACAAGAAAGCGTTGCAAGCCTCATAGGCCGCCAGCAGATGTGTGCCAAGTTCACGCTGCAAGACATCGGTGACCAGTTGCAGCGTATTGCGTGGCAGACCAGAGCTCGCCCATTGCTCTACCAACAACAGCATCAATACCTCGGGGCGCAAAGGGTCCTGTGCGGTGAGCTCGCCTCGCCCTTCCAGCTGCTGCAAGGCGGCACTGGCATTGGCATAGGGCTCGGCCAGCCGATCCTGGATGGAAAGCGACAGCCGCGAAGCCAGGATCTTGTTTTCGACCACATCGTCGCCCATCAACTCGAACTGCATAGACGAGCTGCGCGCTGGCAAGGCCGGCGCTTGTGGCTTTAATGCCTGGCGCCACGCATTGGCTGTTGCCTGCTCCCACACGCGCCCCTGGCGCTGGAATGCGGTCCAGGCATCACGGCGCTCCTGCATCTCGCGCGCCGGACGAACTTCCTCTATCAGGGTCGTCAGCCGGGCCCCCACTACGCGTGCGGTGACCTCCAGGCCGTGGCACGCCTCCGTGACAAAGCTCTCGCGCGCCGTGCGAGCGAGTTGTAGGTCAGCAGAAGAAGGAGTGGCTGCGGCCATACATCAAAAGCAGGTCAGACAGTCGCACCTGCGTTGGGATCGTTGGGATCTTCTTTCTTGGAGGACGACTTCACTAGATCTTCTCGCTGGATACCGAGCCACATGGCAATCGCCGCAGCCACGAACACGGATGAGTAAATACCGAAGCAGATACCAATAGTGAGCGCAAGCGCGAAGTAATGCAAGGTCGGGCCACCGAACAGCAGCATGGACAGCACCATGATCTGGGTCGAGCCGTGGGTAATGATAGTGCGGCTGATGGTGGAGGTGATCGCGTTGTCGATTACCTGCATCGGCGTCATCTTGCGCATGCGGCGGAAGTTCTCGCGTATGCGGTCAAAAATCACCACCGATTCGTTTACCGAGTAGCCCAGCACGGCCAGCACCGCTGCCAGCACCGGCAGCGAGAATTCCCACTGGAAGAAGGCAAAAAAGCCCAGGATGATGACCACATCGTGCAAGTTGGCGAAGATGGCCGCCACCGCAAACTTCCACTCAAACCGGACGGCCAAATACAGCATGATGCCCACGACCACAAAGGCCAGCGCCTTCAGGCCGTCAACCGCCAGCTCATCGCCGACTTGCGGGCCGACAAACTCGGTGCGCTTGAGCTGCACTGAAGCATCTTCGGTTTTCAGCGCGGTCAGTACCTGGTCGCTTTGCTGGGCCGAGGTCACGCCCTTTTGAACCGGCATGCGGATCAGCACGTCCTGCGAAGTGCCGAAGTTCTGCACCTGCACATCCTGCAGACCCAGGCCGCCCACGACCGCACGCACCTTGGTCAGGTCAGCCGGCTGGGAGTAGCTGACCTCCATCAAGGTACCGCCGGTGAACTCGACCGACAGGTGCAGCCCGCGCGAGAAAAGGAAGAACACCGCCGCCACAAAAGTGAGGAAGGAAATGATATTGAACACCAGCGCATGCCGCATGAACGGAATGTCGCGGTGGATCTTGAAAAACTCCATGGTGTCGCGTCCTTACTTGGCGTTCGTTTCAACAGCAGCGTCAGGACGCCACACCGTGCCAATCGACACACTCTTGAGCTTCTTCTGGCGGCCGTACCACAGGTTCACCAAGCCGCGCGAGAAGAACACGCTGGAGAAGATGCTGGTCGCAATGCCCAGCACGTGCACCACCGCGAAGCCCCGCACCGGGCCGGAGCCAAATGCCAGCAGTGCGATACCCACGATAGCGCTGGTGATGTTCGAATCCAGAATCGTCGCCCAGGCGCGGTCAAAACCGGCGTGGATGGCGGCCTGCGGCGAGGCGCCGGCACGCAGCTCCTCACGCACGCGTTCGTTGATCAGCACGTTGGAGTCGATGGCCATACCCAGTACCAGGGCCATGGCCGCCATACCCGGCAGGGTCAGGGTAGCTTGCAGCATGGACAGCACGGCCACCAGCAGCAGCAAGTTGAAAGCCAGCGCGATACTGGAGAACACGCCAAACAGCATGTAGTAGCCGCACATGAAGGCCGCCACGGTCAGGAAGCCCCACAGCACACTGTGGAAGCCCTTGGAGATGTTTTCCGCACCTAAGCTGGGGCCAATGGTGCGCTCTTCGATGATTTCCATCGGCGCAGCCAACGAGCCGGCGCGCAGCAGCAGCGCAGTGTCGCTGGCTTCCTGGGTGGTCATGCGGCCCGAGATCTGCACGCGGCCACCGGCGATTTCGGAACGGATCACCGGTGCGGTCACGACCTCGCCCTTGCCCTTTTCGAACAGGATGATGGCCATGCGCTTGCCGATGTTTTCACGCGTGACATCCTTGAAGATGCGCGAACCCTTGGCATCCAGCGTCAGGTTGACGGTGGGCTCCTGGGTCTGGCTTTCAAAGCCGGGCTGGGCATCGGTCAGGTTTTCGCCGGTTAGCACGACCTGCTTCTTGACGATTACCGGCTGGCCGCTGCGTTCCAGATAGCGCTCGTCGCCAAACGGTACGGCGCCAGAGCCCACGGCTGCAGCAGCGGCTTCGGTACTTTCGTCCACCAGGCGCACTTCCAGTGTGGCGGTACGGCCGAGAATGTCCTTGGCCTTGGCGGTGTCCTGCACACCGGGCAGTTGCACCACGATACGGTCCAGGCCCTGCTGCTGGATCACCGGCTCGGACACGCCGAGTTCGTTGATACGGTTGTGCAGGGTGGTGATGTTCTGCTTCAGCGCCTGGTCTTGCACGCGGCGCGCGGCCTCGGGGCGGATGGTGGCGGTGAGCTTGTATTCGGTGCCGTCGGGTGCGTCGGTGGTGATCAGGTCCGGGAACTGGTCTTGCACCACGGCCTTGCCAGCGGCCAGGGTTTCACTGTCGCGGAAGCGCACTTCAATCGCCTGGCCGTTGCGGCTGATACCGCTGTGGCGCACATTCTTGTCGCGCATGCTGGTGCGCAGGTCGCCGGTAAGCGACTCGGCCTTCTTGCTCAGCGCAGCCTGCATGTCCACCTGCAGCATGAAATGCACGCCACCGCGCAAGTCCAGCCCCAGATACATGGGTACGGCGCGCAGTGCGGTCAGCCACGAGGGCGAGCGCGACAGCAGATTCAGCGCTACCACGTAGCTGGCGTCGTTGGCATCGGGCACCAGGGCCTTTTGCACCACGTCTTTGGCCTTGAGCTGGCTGTCGGTGGAGTCAAAGCGGGCCTTGACAGAGTTGCCCTCGATCTCGACCAGCGTGGGTGTCAGGCTGTTGGCAGTCAGGGCTTCTTGCACCTTGGCCAGGGTGGTGCTGTCGATCTTGACCGACGCGCGGGCGGCCGAGACTTGCACCGCGGGTGCTTCACCAAAGAAATTGGGCAGGGTGTAAATGGTCCCCACCAGTAGCGCGACCAGAAGGATCACGTACTTCCATACCGGGTATCGATTCATGATCGCGCTTGCGCTTCCAGCTTCTAATTATTTAACCGTGCCCTTGGGCATGACTTGGACGACAGCACTGCGTTGCAGCTGTACTTCAACGCCATTGGCGATCTCCAGGCTGACAAAGCCGTCGCCCAGTTTGGTGACCTTGCCCAGCAGGCCGCCGGTGGTGGCGACTTCATCGCCCTTGGCCAGCGCGTCGATCATGGCGCGGTGCTCTTTCTGCTTTTTCATCTGGGGACGGATCATGACGAAGTAGAGCACCACGAACATCAGGATCAGCGGGAGCATGCCCGTAATGGACGACATCATGTCGCCACCGGCTGCTGCAGCAGCGGGGGCAGTTTGGGCAAAAGCAGAGGAAATGAACACAAATGGCTCCAACTTCGAAATACAAAATAAAACCCGCAGTCAGGGCGCGGCAAGCGCCGACCCGCCAGGCGAGGGCAACGCCGATTGTATGCGTCAGGATTGCTGCGCCCAAACCGAGCACAGGCCGGGCGTACACACCCAAGGGTTGCTATATTTAATATAGCTTTTAGCGTAGGTAATACCTGCTCTAGAGAGCTATTTCGTATTCGAGTTAAAAGCGGCTATCTGCGTAGCCCATTCGGCCCGGGCGGCCACCAGATGCCGCTGCTTGATGTGGCCATAGCCCCGGATGCGCTCCGGAACACGGGCCAACGCCAGCGCGGCGGCATGGTTGGCGGGCGTCAAAACCGGCAGCAGCTGGGCGATGCTGGCCCGGTATTCATCCACCAGGGCGCGCTCGGCACGCCGCTCGGCCTGGTAGCCAAACGGGTCGAACGGCGTACCGCGCAAGCCCTTGAGCCGGGCCATTAAGCGCAGCAGCAAACCTGTTGCCGGCCCGAACTTGCGCTTTTGCAGCTCGCCCTTGGCGTTCTTGCGGGACAGCAGCGGCGGCGCCAGGTGGTAGTGCAGGCGAAAGTCACCTTCGAATTGTTCGCCAATCCGCGCCAGGAAGGCCGGGTCGGTCTGCAGTCGGGCCACCTCGTACTCGTCCTTGTAGGCCATGAGCTTGAACAGGTAGCGAGCTACGGCGTCTGTCAGTGGCAGGCGGGGGTCCAGCGACTGTTCGGCCTGGCGCACCTGGGCAACGAAAGCACGGTAGCTGTCGGCATAGGCGGCATTCTGATAACCCGTCAGGAAGTCCACCCGGCGCTGGAGTATCGCATCAAGCGATTCGCGCTTATGCCAGGTAATGGGCTGGGCTGGCGTCGCCACGCCAGCCGGGTCCAGCGCGGCGCGGCGGCCCCAGGCGAAGGCGGTCTTGTTGGCCTCCACCGCCATATTGTTGAGCTCGATGGCACGCAGCAGCGAATCCAGCTGCAGCGGCACCCAGCCCTTTTGCCAGGCATAGCCCAGCAGCATGGGGTTGGCGTACAGGCTGTCGCCCATCAGGCGGTTGGCGGCGGCGTCGAAGTCGAAGCGGGCCACGCGGTCCGCGCCCAGGGCCTGCAACACGTCGGCACTGCAGGCCTCGCCGGGGTTCAGCCAGTCGGCGTTGTGCACAAAGGCCGCGGTAGGCGCGCTATGCGTGTTCAACACCAGCTGGGTACGGCCCGGGCGCATGCGCAGCAAGGTTTCCGCCCCGGCGGTGACCACCGGGTCGCAGCCCAGAATCACATCGGCCGCAGCCTGGCCCACGCGGGTGGTGCGGA